>NZ_JADEUF010000122.1 GCF_015163655.1 Xenorhabdus griffiniae
CGCGGTGGTCCCACCTGATCCCATGCCGAACTCAGCAGTGAAACGCCGTAGCGCCGATGGTAGTGTGGGGTCTCCCCATGTGAGAGTAGGGCACTGCCAGACATTAATTAGCCAGAGAAGCCATCCGTCACCGGATGGCTTTTTTGCATTTGGGTGTTTGGAAAAATCAATTACGATAAAGTTTGTTTAAAAAGTGATAACAATAGACATAACTTTATTTCAGTGTTAGTTTCATTATTCAACAATAAAAGCCCACTGATTTATATGAAGTTACTGACAAGAGAATGCTGAAATTTAGAAGAATTAATAGCCATCAAGATCGTTTTTTTGACCTCATCAATGAACTCTATAACACAGCTTTTCCTTTACATGAGCAGAGAAGTCATCAGGGCCGTTTGTCTTAAGCTACCCTGAGCAGCTAAGCAAACAGAGTTATCAGGCGTTTAAAGATTGTTTGAACCACCAAGTTATGAACTCTGCCTATCTTTAATTTTTAATGAAAGGTTGATATTGGTTACATCGTATTATGACTAATATCACCTTAATTTTTCTCCCTTATTCTGATAATTATTTCCTATATAATAAAATGAAATAATTTCAATTTGAGTACAATAACTCGACATTTGCTTTCCGTTTGGGGTAAATTTGGCTATCTAGAAGTCTAAAAGTATAAGTTAAATAGTCGAGGTTTTAAGCAATGCCAATTCGTGTACCAGATGAATTACCTGCGGTGAATGCTCTTCGCAATGAAAACATCTTTGTTATGACGTCAACACGGGCCAATATTCAGAATATTCGTCCATTGAAGGTATTGCTGCTCAACTTAATGCCAAAGAAAATAGAAACAGAAAACCAGTTTATTCGCTTATTGTCTAACACACCGCTTCAAATCGATATTCAATTGCTGCGCATTGATAGTCGTCAATGTAAGAATACCCCTTCTGAACACTTGGATACTTTTTATTGTGATTTTGATTCAATAAAAGATCAAAATTTCGATGGATTGATTGTCACAGGTGCTCCGTTAGGACTCATTGAATTTGAAGATGTGGTGTATTGGAGTGAAGTTGAAAAAATAGTGACTTGGGCAAAAGAACATGTTACTTCGACACTTTTTGTCTGTTGGGCGGTTCAAGCTGCATTAAAAGTTCTTTATCAACTTCCCAAGCATACCCGAAAAACTAAACTCTCTGGTGTTTATTCTCATTCAACTTTAGATCCACTGGCATTGTTAACCCGTGGATTTGACGAAACATTTTTTGCCCCTCATTCGCGTTTTGCTGATTTTCCTGAATCTCTTATTCGTGAACATACGGATTTAGATATTTTAGCCAGTTCAGAAGAGGTAGGAGCCTATTTATTTGCCAGTAAAGACAAGAGATTAGTATTTGTGACAGGGCACCCTGAATATGATGTAGGTACATTGGCTGCGGAATATTGGCGTGATAGTAATGCAGGTTTGAAACCAAAGTTGCCGGTCAATTACTTTCCAGAGAATGATCCTGCAAATAAACCTGTTGCATCTTGGCGTAGTCACGGCCATTTACTATTTTCAAATTGGTTGAACTACTATGTCTACCAAATTACGCCATACGATCTCGCTTTTATGAACCCTACTTTAGATTAAACCCAATTTAAGTTTTAAATAAAATGAGAAGTTGCTGAAGCGAGACACTTCTCATTTTGTCAATTTTCCTTCCGTTGCTGTCGTTCAATCGTCAACCGTGATTTTTCATGCATAACAAAAACTTAACATTGTCGTGTGCGATTTTTTGGAATTTATTTCCCTGCTTTTTTTATCTTTAATATGACTTAATTTATTGATTCTACGTCATTAATTTTAATTATTTAAAATAATGGAAACTGTTTTTGATTTATTTTTTCAATTGATTACTCTTAAGCTGATGAGTGTTTAAAAGTGAGAAGTGGGGAAATTATGCAGCAGGCATTAGCAACAAAATTAACCTTTATTAAACCTTTTGGAGAGGCGGAGAAACAGGTGTTATCACCTGAATCTATTCGCTTTTTAGAAGAATTAATTATCGAATTTTCTGACAGGCGTACAAAATTATTGAATGAACGTGTACGTTGGCAGGAAAAGATAGATAACGGTTCATTACCTGACTTTATTTCGGAAACAGCTTCCATTAGAAATGGAGATTGGAAAGTTCAGGGAATACCCGATGATCTCAAAGATCGTCGAGTTGAAATAACCGGCCCTGTAGAGCGCAAGATGGTCATCAATGCCTTAAATGCCAATGTAAAAGTATTTATGGCCGATTTTGAGGATTCATTAGCACCTGAGTGGGATAAGGTCATCAATGGACAGATTAACTTAAGGGATGCCGTCAATGGGACTATCTCATATACCAATGAGCAGGGTAAGCGTTATGAGTTGAAAGCAGATCCCGCAGTATTGATTGCCCGGGTTAGGGGATTACATCTATCAGAAAAACATATCCTCTACAAGAACGAACCGATTTCTGGCGGGTTGTTTGATTTTGCTCTCTATTTCTACTTGAATCATAAGAAATTGCTGCAAAAAGGTAGTGGTCCTTATTTTTATCTACCTAAAATACAGAGCTACCATGAAGCACAATGGTGGAGTGATGTTTTCAGTTTTACAGAATCACGTTTCAATTTGCCAATAGGTACGATTAAGGCAACGGTTTTGATTGAAACCTTGCCAGCCGTATTCCAGATGGATGAAATTTTGTATCACTTACGTCATCACATCGTTGGCCTGAATTGTGGGCGCTGGGATTATATTTTCAGTTATATCAAGACACTGAAAAATCATGCTGATCGCGTTTTGCCGGATCGTCAATCCGTGACGATGACACAACCTTTCTTGAGTGCTTACTCTCGCTTGTTGATTAAAACCTGTCATAAACGTGGCGCATTTGCAATGGGCGGAATGTCGGCATTTATTCCTAGTAAAGATCCTGTGCAAAATCAGCAAGTTTTGGACAAAGTCAGAGCGGATAAAGAGCTGGAAGCCAATAACGGTCATGATGGTACATGGGTAGCGCATCCAGGGCTTGCAGATATTGTCATGGAGGTTTTTGACGCAAAGCTGGGAGAGCGTCACAACCAATTAACAGTTTTACGTGAAGAAGATGAGGCGATTGCGGCTGAACAATTGCTTGCGCCTTGTTTGGGAGAAAGAACAGAAGAGGGAATGCGCGCAAATATTCGAGTTGCCGTTCAGTACATAGAAGCCTGGATTTCGGGGAATGGCTGTGTACCGATTTACGGTTTAATGGAAGATGCTGCTACAGCAGAGATTTCCCGAACTTCGATTTGGCAATGGATCCGCCATGAAAAATCACTCTCTAACGGTAAAAAAGTGACAAAAGAACTGTTCAGAGAAATGTTGGCAGAAGAACTCGATGTTATTAAACAGGAAGTTGGGGAGCTGCGTTTTAATCAAGGACGATTTATGGAAGCTTCTGATTTAATGGAAAGAATTACCACTCAGGACAACTTAATTGATTTCCTAACATTACCTGGTTATCAGTTATTAGACTAGTTTAAAGACAATAATGGCAAAAATATCCGATTAATTAAAAATAGGAAGTAGAACATCATGACCATGTCCCGGAAACAACAAATCGCTCAATTGGAACAGGAGTGGCAACAACCGCGTTGGAAAGGTATCACTCGACCATATAGTGCTGAAGACGTCGTCAAATTGCGTGGTTCGATTAATCCTGAACATACTTTAGCGCAAATGGGGGCGAAAAAATTATGGAACTTGTTGAATGGTAACGCAAAAAAAGGCTATGTGAATGCGCTTGGGGCGCTGACAGGTGGCCAGGCACTTCAGCAAGCTAAAGCAGGTATTGAGGCGGTTTATCTTTCCGGTTGGCAAGTAGCGGCAGATGCGAATACTGCAGCGAGCATGTATCCTGATCAATCATTGTATCCTGTTGATTCTGTTCCTAATGTAATCAAACGTATTAATAATAGCTTCCGTCGTGCAGATCAGATCCAATGGTCAAATGGTATCGAGCCAGATAGTCAAGAATATATTGACTATTTCCTGCCGATTGTCGCTGATGCAGAAGCGGGGTTTGGTGGGGTATTGAACGCATTTGAACTGATGAAAGCGATGATCGAGGCCGGTGCCGCGGCAGTGCATTTTGAAGATCAACTGGCAGCAGTGAAAAAATGCGGACACATGGGTGGGAAAGTCTTGGTTCCGACTCAAGAGGCTATTCAGAAGTTGGTCGCTGCACGATTAGCGGCTGATGTCTCTGGTGTACCCACCTTGCTAATCGCTCGCACTGACGCAGATGCAGCAGATTTACTGACTTCAGATTGTGATCCTTATGACAAAGCGTTCATTACTGGCAAACGAACCTGTGAAGGTTTCTATTGCACCCGTGCTGGTATTGAACAAGCTATCAGTCGTGGGTTGGCTTATGCGCCTTACGCCGATGTTGTCTGGTGCGAAACCTCTACACCGGATATTGAAGCGGCTCGTTGTTTTGCTGAAGCCATCCATGCTAAATATCCTGGCAAGTTGCTAGCTTATAACTGTTCGCCTTCTTTCAACTGGAAAAAGAATCTGGATGATAAAACGATCTCCAGTTTCCAGGATCAGTTATCTGCGATGGGATATAAGTTCCAGTTCATTACACTCGCGGGCATACATAGCATGTGGTTCAACATGTTTGATTTGGCCTACGATTACGCACGTGGTGAAGGAATGAAACATTATGTTGAAAAAGTTCAGGAACAAGAATTTGCTGCCCTTGACCGTGGTTATACATTCTCCTCACATCAGCAGGAAGTGGGTACGGGATATTTTGATAAGGTGACCACGATTATTCAGGGGGAGGGTTCTTCTGTTACTGCATTAACCGGATCAACTGAAGAACAGCAATTCTAAGTTCATTATCCTGATTGAGGTAATAAATTGTGGGGGAATTCCAATAAAGGGATACCCCTTTACGTGTCGGGTAAAGGTGGCTAAATATGGAAATAGATCTCGCACATTTAATTGCACAAACCATTTTGCAGGGATTTGATGCGCAATATGGTCGGTTTCTGGAAGTCACTTCTGGGGCACAGCAACGTTTTGAACAGGCTGATTGGCCGGCTGTACAACGGGCGATGAAAAAGCGGATTAACTTGTATGATCATCATGTTGGATTGGTGGTGGAGCAATTGAAACGCATTCACACTCCGTTACAATATGATGAAGATTACATTGCCGAAGTTAAAGCGGTTTATACCTGTTTACTGCCTGATTATCCACGTTTTGAAATTGCAGAAAGTTTTTTTAATTCAGTTTACTGCCGATTTTTCAAACATCGTAACTTGAAACCAGAAAACCTCTATATATTTTCTTCTCAACCTTCTTCCCGTTTTCGCCATATTTCTCGCCCATTATCACGGGATTTTTTCCCTGATGGGGATCTTGCATCAATGCTGCGAACCATTTTAAATGATTTGCCATTACGCCTTAAATGGGAGGATTTAGATCGAGATATTGGTTATATCACGCAATATTTACAGAATACATTCTCCCAATGTGATTTATTACACTCCACATTCCAAATTGCTAATGAACTATTTTACCGTAATAAGGCAGCCTGGTTAGTAGGAAAAATTAGAATGGGAGCGATTGTGTATCCCTTTTTGTTACCGATTCATCACAATGAATCGGGGGGAATTTTTGTCGATACCTGTCTGACCAATTACGATGATGCCAGCATTGTTTTTGGTTTTGCCCGTTCCTATTTTATGGTTTACGCGCCCTTACCCGCAGCTTTAGTTGAGTGGTTGCGTGAAATTCTTCCTACGAAATCCACGGCAGAGCTATACATGGCGATAGGCTGTCAGAAACACGGTAAAACAGAATATTACCGTGAATACCTGACATTCCTTAATTCCACTCAGGAGCAGTTTACAATTGCACCAGGTGTGAAGGGCATGGTTATGCTGGTTTTCACTTTCCCGTCATTTGATCGTGTATTTAAAGTGATTAAAGACAAATTTGCACCACAGAAAGAGGTTTCTCAAGAACGTGTTCAGGAGTGCTATCGACTGGTAAAAGAGCATGATCGTGTTGGAAGAATGGCAGATACCCAGGAATTCGAAAACTTTGTGATTGATAAACGCCATATTAGTCCTGAGTTAATGGAGGAATTGCAAAAAGAGATACCCGAAAAGTTAGAAGATTTTGGAGATAAGCTCTTGATAAAGCATCTTTATATGGAACGTAAAATGATACCGTTAAATATTTATATGGAACAGATCAATGAAGTGCAATTAAAGGATGTGATTGAAGAATACGGAAACGCCATTAAACAACTGGCTGCTGCAAATATTTTCCCTGGTGATATGTTGTTTAAAAACTTTGGTGTGACACGTCATGGGAGGGTGATTTTTTACGATTATGATGAAATTTGTTACATGACCGAAGTGAACTTTCGGGATATTCCTCCACCACGTTATCCGGAAGATGAATTGGCAAGTGAACCTTGGTACAGCGTTGCTGCTAACGATGTTTTTCCAGAAGAGTTTCGACATTTTTTATGCACTGACAAACGTATTCGGTGTTATTTTGAAGAAAGTCACAGTGATCTATTTAAGGCAGATTATTGGCGGACTTTGCAAGAGCGGATTAAAAAAGGATATATAGAAGATGTTTTTGCTTATCGCCGTAGACAGCGGTTCAGTCAGCGTACTGAAATCAACCCAATAAAACGTATCATCAGTGATATTACCATTGCCACAGATAATTAATGCCTTAACACCGCCATTCGCTTCTGCTGGGAAGAATTTAAAACAGTTCAGGCCATAACTCATCCCCAGCATTAATTCAGAAACCGTTGATTAAAATGTAATGCAACATGTGCAATTCCGGCATTACATTAGCTTGTGAGCATTGATAATGGACAACGACAGCACAGTCACGATTTAGCTTACAAGTCTAAAATTACTTAATTCCACCATATTCTCGACTAATTGCTTTTGCAGCCCGCATAACAAGAGCGCCAAGTTCAATCACTCGATCATCAGAGATGCGTGATACTGGGCCGGAGATGGAAATAGCGGCAAAGGCTTCATGATGCTCATCATAGATACAGGCAGCAATACAGCGTAATCCTAATGCATGTTCTTCATCATCAAATGAAAAACCTTGCTTGCGGATCTGTTCGAGATTTTCTGTTAATGCTGCGGCGGTGGTACAGGTATGTTGGGTATAAGCGTGCATCCCTTTTTTATGCAGCAATTGGAGGCGTTTTTGCTCAGATAGGGTAGACAGCAAGGCTTTTCCAGCACCGGAAGCGTGCATTGGTAGTTTACCGCCAATGGGGGCGGACATTCTCATCAGCGCGTTACATTGTACTTGATCAACAATCACGGCTTCATATTCATCCAGATTAAGGATGGCAAGGTTGACGGTTTCACCGGAATCTTCCATTAACTGACGCAATATCGGGTGAACCAGCACCATCAGATTACGGCTTTGTAGAAAACTACTGCCAACGACAAAAGCATGGGAAGCGATCACCCACAATCCTAGATCACCTATCTGGCGAACAAAACCATGTTGTTGCAAGGTGGTTAAAAGGCGGTGGGTAGTGGAATTGGGCAAACCGGCTTGTATCGCCAGATCAGTCAGGGCAACACCAACAGATGAATCGGAAATATATTCCAAAAGCGTTAACCCTCGACTTAAAGATTGAACCTGACCGCTTGCAGCGGCACTGTTTGTCATCGTTTTCGTTTTTTTTGTGCGTTTGCTGGCAACGGCTGTGCTCATAAGATTCCCTCTGAATAATCGTCTGCTTGCAGCAACGATAGCTGCGATGGACACAAAATGGAATTTATTTTCGTTTTCTTATTATGGATGATAACGAGGGGAAAAACACATCCGATGTGTTGTGGTTTCTTCTTTGCAAGATCAAAAAACCCGCTTTTTATGCGGGTTTTCTGGCAAGATATTTGACTTTATTTTTTCAGCCTTCAAACAAACTCTGATGCAATGTCTGAACGACCTGTTCCGCATCGTTACCAGGAACAAGCAGACAGACATTATGGCTGCTTGCACCACAGCTAATCATGCGAATATTAAATGGTTCCAACACACCAAAAATTCCTTTTCCCAATCCTTTTGCCTGTGAAAGTTCATTACCGATAATCGCCACTAATGCCATATCTTCTTCGACTTCCACACGGCACAATTTAGAAAGTTCAGTTAACAATGCATTGGTCAGCAGGTTGCCATTAGTGCTGGTGGAACCTTTGGTATCCAGCGTCAGGGCGATGCTGACTTCTGATGTAGTAATCAAATCTACCGAAATATTATGGCGTGACAGTAAGGTAAAAACTTCAGCCAGAAAGCCTCTGGCATGTAGCATTTTCAGGCTATGTAATGTCAGCAAAGTTTGTTTACGGCGCAAGGCCAATGCACGAAACAGCGGAGGATTTTCTGTTTTATCACAAACCACCGTACCGCCTGCTTGTGGATCTTTGCTGGAGCCGACAAATACAGGAATGCCACAGCGAACAGCGGGTAGCAGAGTGGCAGGATGGAGGATTTTGGCACCAAATGTTGCCATTTCTGCCGCTTCATCAAAGGCAATTTTATTGATGCGTTTAGCTGTAGGAACAATACGGGGATCGGTAGTGTAGATGCCTGGAACATCTGTCCAGATATCAACACGCTGTAAACCAAGCGCTTCACCCAGTAAGGCGGCGGTATAATCACTGCCACCTCGCCCCAGCGTAGTTGTACGCCCTTTTTCTTCTCTGCCAATAAACCCTTGAGTAATGACGATTGTATCGTTCAGGCGAGGATGAAGAGATTCCATTGCCAAAGTATGGAGCTGGAGTATATCTGGCTCTGCCTGCCCAAAGTTATCATTGGTTCGCATGATCCGCCGGATATCAAACCATTCGGCATCCATATTGCGTTGACGCAGCAACTCTACAAACAATAAGGTGGACATAACTTCACCGTGGCTAACCAATTCATCTATCAATGCTTCTGAAGTAGCAAGCGATGCTGCTTCTGACAGCATTTCAATATTTTCCAGCAGACGATTTATTTCCTCACGGATCACACCAGCGTCATTCAATCGGTCAATGATGGCGTATTGAATGTCACGGATCTGTTTCAGGTAGTTCTCCCGTTTGCCACTCTCGCAGCCAGCTGCTAATGCAACCAGCAAATTGGTTACGCCAGCGGAAGCTGACAGAACGATCACTCGGATATTGGTGTCCGCCAAAATAATGTCGGCGCAATGATTCATGGCATCAAAGTCTGCCACACTAGTACCACCAAATTTTGCTACTACATACTGCGAGTTAGGAGATGAAACAGCACACATGGATGATAACCTTTTGTTCGGAGAATAGTTCAGAGAGTAGGCTTTTAGAAATATCGGGTTAGGCGTACGGAGTCAATGTTTGATGATGAAGCATAAATAATTTTCATGATGGAAAGGCAATTATCGTTTTTGCCTATCTCAACAATTAAGACTGGAAATCATGAGCTATTTTGACCAATATCAGTAATTACAAGGAAAAGGAGATTAATCACAGAATTAAACCGTTACAATCTGTGCATTCCTATAGTTATTGACAGTTGATAGAGAGCATTATTCATGAAAAGCATCAACCCTAGCCAGACCGAAGCCTGGAAAGCATTGCAACAGCATTTTGAGCAAATGAAAAATGTGCATTTGCGGGATCTGTTTGAACAGGATAAAAAACGATTTACGACATTTTCTGCGACGTTTGATCAGCAGATTCTGGTGGATTACGCTAAAAACCGTATTACCGCGGAAACACTGGAAAAATTACAAGCATTGGCGCAAGAAACCGATTTAGCCAGCGCAATTCGCAGTATGTTCTCTGGTGAGAAAATCAATCGTACTGAAGATCGTGCGGTGCTGCATATTGCCCTACGTAACCGTAGTAATACACCGATTATGGTGGATGGCGAAGATGTGATGCCGCAAGTCAATGCGGTGCTGGCGAAAATGAAATCATTCAGTGAGCGCATCATTAGTGGCGAGTGGAAAGGTTATACAGGCAAAGCTATTACAGATGTCGTCAATATTGGCATTGGTGGCTCTGATCTTGGTCCTTATATGGTAACTGAAGCACTGAAAGCGTATAAAAATCACCTGAATATGCATTTTGTTTCCAATGTTGATGGAACCCACATTGTCGAAACACTAAAAAACTTAGATCCAGAAACCACTTTATTTTTGGTTGCCTCCAAGACGTTTACCACGCAAGAAACGATGACCAATGCACATTCTGCCCGCCATTGGTTCCTGCAAAGTGCTGTTGATGAAACGTATATTGCGAAACATTTTGCGGCATTATCCACCAATGAACAAGAAGTGAGAAAATTTGGTATCGATCCCCAAAACATGTTTGAGTTCTGGGATTGGGTAGGGGGACGCTATTCGCTTTGGTCTGCCATTGGTTTATCTATTGCGCTTTCCATTGGTTATGAAAATTTCGAACAGCTGCTAAGTGGCGCTCATGCCATGGATAAACACTTTGAGCAAACGGCCTTCGAGCAGAACATTCCTGTTTTGCTGGCACTGATCGGCATTTGGTACAACAATTTCTTTGGGGCGGAAACTGAAGCGATTCTGCCTTACGACCAATACCTGCACCGTTTTGCTGCCTATTTCCAACAAGGCAATATGGAATCAAATGGTAAGTATGTCGATCGTAATGGCAATCCGGTGAATTACCAGACAGGGCCGATTATCTGGGGCGAGCCTGGCACTAATGGTCAACATGCGTTCTATCAGCTTATCCACCAGGGAACTAAATTGATCCCGTGTGACTTTATTGCTCCAGCAATCAGCCATAATCCCGTGAGCGATCACCACAGTAAACTGCTCTCTAACTTCTTTGCACAGACTGAAGCGTTGGCATTTGGTAAAACACAGGCTCAGG
This sequence comes from Xenorhabdus griffiniae, assembly GCF_015163655.1. Classification (GTDB taxonomy): domain Bacteria; phylum Pseudomonadota; class Gammaproteobacteria; order Enterobacterales; family Enterobacteriaceae; genus Xenorhabdus; species Xenorhabdus griffiniae. The sequence goes on from NZ_JADEUF010000122.1 coordinate 10,948, forward strand.
TGGAAGCTGAATTTGCGCAAGCAGGGAAAAATGCTGAAGACGTGGCGAATGTTGTGCCATTCAAAGTGTTTGAAGGTAACCGTCCGACCAACTCTATTTTATTACGTGAAATTACCCCATTCAGTTTGGGCGCATTGATTGCTATGTATGAACATAAGATCTTTGTTCAAGGAGCCATTCTGAATATCTTCTCATTTGACCAATGGGGCGTAGAATTGGGCAAGCAATTGGCGAACCGTATTTTGCCTGAGCTGCACGATGCAGAAGCTGTAACTAGCCATGACAGCTCTACAAATGGCCTGATTAACCAATTCAAAGCATGGCGTTAATCTGAACTACCTATTATCTATACGTATTAAACTTCAAGTTGCAATTTACGACACGATGAAACCTGATTTTTCCCCGCGAAGCGGGGAGAAATCACACGCATCTTGAAGTTAGATTGGGATAATCTCTTCTCACCTTACTAACTGTTATTAAGGCAGGGCGAGATCTCACATTTTTAGCAAGGTTATTGAGGTTAAATAAAGACCAGAATATGACTTTCTATAGCTATTTCTCCCATTAAAACGCTAAGATCACGCTATTC
>NZ_JADEUF010000123.1 GCF_015163655.1 Xenorhabdus griffiniae
CCACAGTCAGTACATTGCACAAAAAACCACGTGTCATTTGAATATGAATTAACAGCCGTATCTGAACCACTACAAAACGGGCACGGTTTGAGTTTGTCTGTCATTACTGTGTTCTCCCACATTCAGTCTTCGCCCACTCTCTCAATCCGAGAAACTGGGCTTCGAGGATTTCAAGTTCTCCGAGGAGACGGACATAATCCTGTTCAGCGTCTTTCGCCAGTCTGGCGGGTCTTGAACCATCCACGCCGGAGGGGGAAGTGGTTTCAGACACGGGGCACTCGGCTTTGACGTACACGCGCTTAATGTTAGTGCGCAAATCGTCGCTAAGCTGATCAATCTTAGTTTTGGCATTTGTCAGCTCCTGTAATCGTTTGGTGTCCCGTTCGTGAAGTTGCTGAATCCGCTCTTGCTGGTTGGCGTTGATGGCAACTTGTTCACTGAGGTCAGTCGTTAACTTTTTATTTAAATCATTTGCTTCGTTTAGCGATACCTTCAGCCAACTAGACCAAGCAATGAGTCCAACTATAATAACGAATACGGCCTTCTCGTAGGTGCTCATAACAGTGACCATGCTTTTTCAAACGTTGCCTCAGAATAAGGCTGTTTGCCGTTCTCGTGCCGGATAATGGACTTCGCCAGCGCAATCAGCGTGGGTTTATTGATGTCGATTTTCTCGAACTGGTCAACATTGAGCGCCTTAGCAACACCGTTAATGTAAGCCGTGGTGTTATTTTCGTTTGAAGGTGCATAGCGATTGATAATCTTGGATACGCTATTGTGTCCACCTTTATGATAATTGGTCAGCAACTTCATGAGTGCCCGGATACCGTGCTCCGCAGTCTCAAATCGGCAGAACCGTTTTTCAATCTTCGGGTCATGCCTCAATTGCCCCTGCCACTTATTAGCGGGGTTGTGATCAATGTTGCCCGGGTTGTTATTACGAATGCCTCTCGTCATTGCTGGCCCCCGCTCTTTTCTCTGCCGCCTTACGCAGCAATTGACCAATGAAGTCTGTACCCAAGTAACCAATCACCACACTGCCGATATAGGCCAAGTCAGGATTCAGACCAATAAGATTTAATACATCACGTATGAACCAAGCGAACATGGCACACATAAAGGCGTCGATTGAGACCCGCAGCCACCCCCCGCCGTTATAGCGGCCCCGGAGGAAGGCCATTGTCCCCGCGAGTGCTGCCCCGATGCCTTGCTCTCTTATCGAGACGAGCCAGTCACTCAGATGCACCCATAAATCAGGATTTTCTTTCATCTTCATATTCCACCCCATTTAAGCAATGGGCGTCCGTGGGGTGAACGATGGTTACCCCTGTGAGTTGGTTAAAAGTAGTTAGAGGTGCAGTGAAAGAGAAGAAGAAGCTAACTGCTGGTCAAGATCAGAAATAATATCTGTTGCAGATCGAATTGATTTTGATTTTTCCCTCTCCAGTTTCGCCATGCATGAGTAAACTTGATAAATAAATGAATAAATGGCAGCGTCATCTGAACCAATATTTAATGCTGCCATTTCTTCGCTAACATTTCCCTTCTTCATGGACAAAATAATTTCCATCATTCACCTCACGTGAGTTAATAGGTGCCAGCCGCAATAGGAGATACTGAGGTTCTGGGAGTGATTGTGGTGGCATGAATGAAAAAAGGCCGCATCATTAAGCAGCCTTGTGTTAATTAAAGCAAATTGGCGAGTCTATTTTCGTGATGTCATGTTATTAATTATCATTAACACATTATCTTTAATAGCATCACAGAATTCGGTTTCATCATCATCAAATATATAAATCAATTTACTTGGTTGCCCGACAATAGCAGTCATCTGATTACCGTCGATAAAAAGCTCCACATCAACTACGGCTGTATCTCCACCCCTAGGCGAATCATCAATGACTGTTGCAATGGCAAAATGAAGATGATGATCAGGAGTTAGCTTTATGCTTGTGGGGGTTTTCTGCTCGAAACCGTATTCAGCCATAAAGCCAGTCATGACATAAGGCTTTTCAGCTCCTTGCACATCTATCCATGATTTATTATCAAGCTCTAATGAGCGTATGTATGCTTCAACCAGATCAGTCGCTTTTCTGTAAATCCAGTTAATATTATCTTGGTGCCTTTCATCAACACTTATCTTTCTTTCGCGTATTGTTTTGTAAGTGACAGTCATAAACCTTCCTTCGTTACAGTTAAAAATGTTCATTTTGCCACCTGTATGATTACATTAATTTGATTAAACTCGCGCTTCGAAAGAATAAAATTGAAAGAAAATATAGCATTACCTGTAATAACCATTTCGTTGAGATAAATAAAATGGTTTATGTATTTACAACTATTTGAATTTATTCCGTTATGGGATTTCCCATATCGAGGATTTGAACCAATCCGATGTGTTGATCGAAATGGTCGAAATTGGAATTAACCTATTGATTTAAAACTAAATTAACTGTTTATCGGTGCTGCTTGAATTGAACAAACCCTCGAATTCGGGGGAATTGAAACATTCCTCTAAACATCCCGACTCTTGCGGGATTTTGAACTACCTGAAAATCCTCGGTAGTTGAATAAATCCATCGAATTCATCTTGCATGAGAGTGATCTCTTTTTCGCTGAAAATCAGGTTAACCATGTGACTTATACAGCATGTGAGGGTGTTCTCTATACCAACCCGAGGTGTTGATCGAAATGGTCAAAAACTCACATAACACACTGATTTAACATCAAAATTAGTGTTGATCAACCCCAATCGAGCTGTCAACTCTAAGTTGACTACGGGTAGATACGAAATTATATATCGCGGGAAAATTCACCATGGTACTTGGTTCTAGCTTTTTCCATGATTAATCGTGCTTCGTCTATGTTTGAGAAATAACCCAGAGTTTTTCTCTTTCCATCTATTCTTATTCTGGCAACCCATTTTTTTTTAGATTTACACCAACAGACGCCCTTAATACCAGAGGAATTATTTTTCCTCATTTTGCTGTTCCATGAATTCTCGGTATTTGATGCTTCTCTCAGGTTAACAATTCTATTATCTGATTTATCACCATTAATATGATCAATGAACTCACTAGGCCACCTACCATAATAAAGTAACCAAGCGAGTCTATGTATATAGATATGCATTCCGAATAACTTTATTTTGTAATACCCATGAGTAAGATAACCAGCCATATCACCCTTGGAATAACAAGAATACTCTGGCGGATTTTGCCATGTCACATGCCCGGTATTTGGGTTGTATTTAAATAAATGAACAGCATCATCATAATTCAACATGAGCGTATTCCTATAGAAATTAGAACCTGCTGACATAGAAATACCGCCCACGAGAGGTCGCCACCTGGCGATACTTCTCAGGCTCTATTTCTATAAGTTCTCGTGTATGGTTTAACGCATGTCAGTGCGTAGATATAAAAAAAGACCTCTGTTGAGGCCTTATTTTTTACTGGGTGGTCAATGAAATTGCAAATATCCTATCATTGAGATAATGATGGGCTAATTTTCCGAGAAATGCAATAGTTATTTACTATTTATTTAAACTTAAATAGAAACCATTTCCCTTTTTGTGATTTTTTGCAGCATAGAATCAGCTCTAGCTTCCTCTTTGAAACATTCCGTTACCAGATGTTCAAACAGTGGCTGATATTTGTCGTAACAGGTGGTTTTGGATACCCCTGTTAGTGGTTTCACTGCGTCCCATACATCTGTAAATTTCAACCTAGAATATCCACGCCCAGCGCACTTAGGGCAGGTTTTATAAGTTGGGATGCCAATCAACTTTGTCTGTTTCGCATCCAGAACTTCCCCGCGACCATTGCAGCGGCATGAGTGGGAAACTTCACTTTTCCCTTTGCACGTCGGGCAAGCCACTTTCACAACCTCACGTACCTCTCGGAACTTTTCATATGATGACGGGATAATCTTCAATCCCATATCACGAGAGGCTTGAATTATTTTCTTTGCTACCCAATGCGTTGATGATTTAGTTGTGAACACTTCCGCCTCGATGAACCCATTTTCACAATTCGGATCTGGACACGGCTTTTTGCTAGCCGCGCTCCTCGCATAATCCTGAAATGCATAATTTGCGAGTATTTGCAGTACGGATACCCTAATATCTGCATCGAGTTTCGCAATTGCAGGGTGTTTGTGAACCTGCGTCAGTGCATACTGGTAGAGACTCTCCACTGCCTCATCGGGTTTATTGATCCCCTGTTTCGCCAAAAACAGCTCAATACCCAGCCTCGCCTGAGCGGACGCCAATCCTAGCGAGGCCATAACATCGGTGATTGAGAATGAATCAGTAGCCGTTGCAGCTGGAGAGTCACTAATGTGAACCGTTTTAGGTGAAAAATATTTTGGTAGTGATTCTAAGTTCATTGTAACTCCGTGATAATGATTTGCCCCTTTTCGCCCCAGATCTTCGTAACCCGACCATCCCAGATGCGTGAGTCATCATCAAAAATGGCGTCTAATAACGCCTTTTCGAGATTGTCTTTATCTGGTTTTTGCTGGTGTGGCTTGCCGTTCATTTCTGAGCGTTTTTTCTTGCTCCAGCTGGGCGGCATTGGGATTACAAAGGTGATGTGGTAATTCGATTCGGGGAGGGTGATTCTGTTGAGTCTGACTTCATCCTTGAATGCGTAGTAATTTAATACCGGCTTTCGTTTTCGCCATCTGTCCGCCTGTGTCATCCGTGGTTTAGGAACTGGCGAGATGTCATAGATTCTCACGTCAAATCTTACCCTCCGATAGCAATATTGCCTGTGTCCTGATTACACCCTCTAAATGAGCCAAATGTGCACAGTCAGAATCTGTCAGGCGGGTTCTGCGGTCTATTTCATCGTGACACGCTGAACATGCCCACGCGCCCAATAAATCAGGGGGTTTCATCCCTATACCACAAATACCCGCCATCCGATAATGTGCCAACACCACCGTTTCGCTATTGCCATTGCAGATGCCCGGAATCCTGACCTGACATTCTCGTCCCCGTGCTTCGTTCCGTAAATTCGCCACCTTATCCCCCTAACGAATATCCCATAATCAGCATGAGCACTGTCCAAAAGCCGAAAAATATTAAATACCTCACTGATTCTGCTCCTGTTTGAGTTTCATGTACTCGCTGTCATCCGGCGCTGTCACGAAACAACCAATACTCGCAGCCCATTGCTCTATTTGCTCCATGAACCGAAACATCTCGCCCGTGTCCAGTTTGGATGTCTGGCGTAGTGTCCTGACGTGCTCTGGTTCCTGCGTTCTCGCATCAATCCGCTCCACCACCTCGTAGCCCAAAAATGTGTGTTTGAGCATGTCCTTAACTTCATCTGGTGAATATTTCGCCCCGTTAGATTTCAGAAAACGGCTAATCTCGCCAAACCACATATGCATGGTTGCGTTCTGAGATGGTGATCGGGTGTTTTTCCACGGTTTGATGATGATTCGATGAGGTTGATTTGTTGCGAGAACTTCTTTGAGTTGCTGCCATGCGGACTGTTTGGTTGATTCATGGAATAGAAAGTCACATTCCATCTAGCCTCCGTTATTTGCCCTCTGGTTCCATGCCACTATTACCTGTCGTTTACTGTGTAGTTCTCTACTGGATGAACCGCAATTTTGACAAACAGCACGTTTAGAGAAATAACCAATGATTTTAATTCTCGGACTACTACAAAACGGACACGGTTTAAGTTTTTCTGTCATTTTGCCCTCACCAATTCATCCGGTATTTCAACCTCGTCGCCTAACTTACCTAAGACTATCAATCTACATGCTGCTTCAAGGTGATTACTTCCAAATTCTGAAATTACTAATTTATCCATCAAATACGAAGATGCCTCAATTGTTGCATCTGATACCCAAATGAATTGAATTCCATATTCATCAATCAACTGCCCACACTGTCCCCAATTGGTTGAGGGTGAATATTTTTTTGACTCACCTTCAAACTCAACATGCACGTTATTACACATTCCAACAGTGATAACCGGTTTTTTAAATGCTGCCTCTCGAACTCTACCGTTGCCGATCCATGCATACTCATCGTCATAGTGATTGACCATGTAAATATCCATACCAACAGCCCTAGCCACAGCCCAATCCAACGCCCGCCCCGAAAGTTCACTTGTTTTGATTTTCATTAAAATGCCTTACCGCCAGTCTTGGTGCGGTTTTCTCGTTTATGGTCTGCCCGATGCCTGTTGTATTCTAATTTTTCAGCAATCGCGCCCTCGATGTCATAACCAAATGCCGCTGCATAATCTAGAATTCGGATCACTGCATCAGCCAATTCGACCTCAGCCATCGGACGATGAGGCAAATGGTCGTCCATCAAATTTTTACGCTCTCCCTCCATTGCCTCACTAATTTCTGAATGGATTAGGCAAAGCAAAGTGCCTTTTTCTCTTGGATTATCCCACCAACCTGCCTCAACATTTTGCTGGTGAATTTGTTTTTGTAATTCAGTTAGTTTCATCTCAAAGTCCTTATGGTGGGGTTTAAACGTTAGCGCCTTTAGCAAAGCGTTTATGAGGTTTATTGTCGTTCTGGCAGACTCTGGCGGCCTCTTCCTGATCGGTCGGCATAAAATGGCCATTGCGGAATCTTTGATAAACCGTGCCGAGCTGCCCGAACCTGTTTTTCGTGACGATAATTTCAGCGTATGGCGCTGCGGGGGAATTCTCATTGTACACGGCATCGCGGTACAACATGATGATACTGTCCGCATCTTGTTCAACACTGCCAGAATCTCGTAAGTCTGCGTTTACTGGGCGTTTGTTCGGGCGTTTCTCAACATCACGAGAGAGTTGACTCAATGACATAACTGGCGTCTTGAGGTCTTTCGCTAAACGTTTCAGACTGGATGAGATGTGTGCGATAGCCAGATCATTACGCTCTGCTTTGGGTTTATCAATCAGCCCCAGATAATCAACCATAATGAGTGACAACGCCGGATGCGCTTTCTTGTGACGTCTGGCAATTGACATAATCTGCTCAACGGTCAATTTGCTGGCATCGACAACCCAAATATCCAATTGTTGCAACTTACCCAGACCAACAGTGACCCAATCCCAACCCTCATCATCCAATCGTGCCGGGTTTCGTAATACTGAAATTGGCAGGTTAGAGGCTCCCGCCAACTGGCGTTCAATAATTTGTTGGGAATCCATTTCCATTGAGAAAACCAATACGCCGCGTTTCTGGTCGGTTCCTGTAATCGTCTGACTAGCAACGCCACTTGAGATTTTCAATGCGAATTCTGTTTTACCCATGCCAGGGCGAGCGGCAACAATCACCAAATCGACTGGGTTTATACCACCGGTGATTTCGTCCAGTTCCTCAATGCCCGTTTTTAGTGTGTCGGATTGTTCACCGTTCTTCAGCCGTTTCTCCAGTAATTCGGAATAATCATCCAGTAGTTCGGAAACATGCAACGGACGAATTTCATCACGTGGTCTGCGGATCTCCATTGCCTGAGCCAGAAATGCATCCATACTCTCCGCCGCATTTTCAATCGTACTGCTCAGGATTAACGCCCGTGTCTGATCCATCAGTTCAATCATTCTTCGGCGTTCATGATTAGCTGCAACCATGTTTGCGTAGCCTTTCAGATTAGCAGCACTGGGGCAATTTTTGGCTATTTGCATGACGCTAGCCCAATGTTCATCACCCATAGCATCTGCCACCATCAGCGAATCAATCATTCCCCGGGTTTTTGCCTGTGAACGAATAATCCTGAACATCTCGCGGTAGAACCGTGAGTAAAAAACGTCTGGTTCCAGTGTTGCCAATACATCGCTGGCATCCTGTGATAACCCGCTAATCAGTAATCCACCGATCACGCTCGCTTCGTATTCGTCATAATTTTCAATGTAATTATTCATGATCTTCTCCCGCAAATTTCCCTTCACGAACACCGGTGAGCGTTGTTTCTCTTAGTAAAAAATCAATATCTGCTGTCCAGCCCGTTTTACTTTTGCCAAAATAAAACGGACGGGCCATTTTCACGAAAGCTCTGACGTAAGCTCGCCAGCCATCCACGTTCTGAGTAACCAGCTTTGAAATGATTTTCTTTAAGGCTCGTTGTCGCTTGGTATTAACCTCTACAGCGTGAGGCAGTCGATCACCCACCTCTTCGTTGTAGGCATTGAGATAGTCGTCGTAGTTGATTTGAGGGGATGGTTTTCGCTTTTTAGGTTTAACCACTTCATCATCACCCCCCGTGGGGGTAAGGGGGTTCTTTTCTTTTTTCTTTACAGTGTTTCTTTTGTGTGTCTCTACATTGGAGACATCATCTGTCTCTAAGTTAGAGACTTTTTTTGTCTTCAAATTAGAGACACTGTCTCTAGATTGATTAATCCACTCTGTTGTGACTTTGTTTACCCCTATTTTGTTATCATCAATAATCAAAAAACGCATTGAAATTAATTCGTTTTTCGCCTTGTTCACATTCTGTCTGGATAAGCCTGTGATTTCTGCTACTTGAGAATCAGCAATACGATCAGATTTTTTACCAAAGCCGTATGTCTTTCTGATAATTGCCAGCATGACTTTTAACTGTCTAGCCGTAAGATCTGAACTCGCTATAGATTCCAGTAATTCATTGGCTATCCGTGTGAATCCATCTTCAACATCAGCCACTTTCCTCTCCACAACCTCAGGGCGAGGCCGGTAATCAGCCATTCTTGCAACGTTACCCATGCTGCGACCCTCCGGTCAGCTCCTCACGATGCTCCAGACGCAATTTCGCATCCTCCAGTGCTTCGCGCAGTTTTTTCGCCCCATCCTCAGTGACGGAACGTGCCGACCTATCGCGCATGTTGTTTTTATGCACAGCGCTAGGATTAAATTTATTTTTCATGTATAATTCTCCATAGAAATGTTGTTTTGAGGGGGACTTGCATACTGCCCCTCAGTCGTTAAATCGACATCTCAAGTTGCATTTCAGGAACCTCAGTTGTTACAGCAACTGGGGTTTTCTTTTCCCATCTTTAATTCCCATACGTAAAATTCCTAATGTTTAGTTTCGTTTAATAAAAATACAGGTGTATCAACTATCCTGAGATAGATGATGGCCATAGATGGGGGAACTGCCCCTCTTTAAGAGGGTTAGTTGTGATTTAGCCTCCCCGAAGAAATCGGGTTGGTTGCTCCAAGAGTGCCTAGAGCGTTCCGTTGCCCTGTACTAGCGGCCTGTTAAAGAGCGAGAGCGATTATTAAAAATCAGATTTCTACAGGTTGTATTGATAAGCTATGTCTTGAACGATCTTCAGGAGGGAAAATATCATCAAGAGAAAATTCACCACCTAGTTCATTCAGTGCTAGCACTATTTTCCGGCATGAATCTAAGTCAGGTTTTCTGATACCAGACTCATAGTTGCCAATTCTGGATTGTGACCACTTGATTTTTTTGGCCAGTCCAAATTGTGTAGCTCCGACTCGTCGTCTGGCCTCTGCAATTTTGTTCATGTTTATGTTCCATTTGTTAATTTAGGCTCAGTTAAACACAAATTGTGTTATCTGTAAACACAAATCGTGAAAGATTAATAACACGCTATGTGTTAAATAGTGATTATGAAAATGAGTAACCAAATCGGTGCGCGTATTAAGCGCTTTAGAGAGCAATTAGGATTAAGCCAAGCAACTCTGGCAGAACGCTGTGGCTGGTCATCTCAATCTCGGATAGGTAATTATGAATCAGGCTCACGAAACGTCAGCGCTGACGATGCTTTGATCCTGGCAAACGCCTTAGGTGTAACCCCTGCTGAATTAATGTTCGGTTCAATTGATTGTGCGAATGCTCCCATGCCTTGTACGACAGAAGAAACCAAACTCACTCCGCGACAAAGAATACTTTTAGAGTTATTTGATGAGCTACCGGATAGTGAAGCCGATCAGCTCTTAAAAAATCTTGAGGAGAAAAAACAACATTACAACCAGCTACTAGAAGAATTATTACATAAAAGAAATCAAAAGAAAGCATAGCACAGATAGTTTGCTTGATTATCAAACTATTAAATTATATAAATTTTAAATAATTCCAATAAATGGAAAATTAAAATTTATTTTTTTCTGAAAATTTTAGCGTTAACTGATGTGACTATGGCTTTCGCAAGGATTACTTTCTAAAAGTAGGTCACTATTAACCACAACGCGCCACCCGCTAGGGTGGTTTTCTTTATTATTTCATAAATCCCATTCGATTTTTATCCGCTTTCCAAATTTAAAATAAATAGCTCAATCATGTGCGTAGATAACCATAATATCAAAAATCACATTTCGTGTTGACAACAAAAACACATTATGTGATTATGATTGCATCGAACAGGCAGGACGCCCACGAAGTAGCCGCCAGTGGCATATGAATAACTGGATGATTCGATAGTCAGTAATACCAAGTTTCAGAAGTACCGCTCTTTTAAAAATCTGGAAAGATTCAGGCATTCTTGAATCAACCCCGCTGAGTAGGTTTTGGGGTGTAGTGAAAATGAGGTGAATAACTACACCACCAAAACTTACTTATGGAGGCGAATATGGCTAATACAGATCGCTCTATCCTTTCTCTTAAGAAAAGAGGCGATAAGAAAACCCCGGTTAAAGTAAAAGCTCAAACAGCTTATACCGCTCGTCGTTTTAAACGCCGGGCTGAATTCTTGGCAAGAAAAAGTCAGGAACTGGGGGCAAAATTTCAAACCCGCTCAGTGGAAAAAATTATAGATTCAGTCGTCAGAGTCGTTGACGAAAATGAAATTTACGCTCGTCTTATTGTGGGACTCAAGAAGCATGTGAGTTCCGATAACAACAGCGGCTCTTGCTGCATGAGTGACGTAGCCCTGTATTCAACCAAAACCAACTCCCGCCGTAGACTGGCGTCGGGCGGGGTTACAGCGAGGGTGTGAGTTGTAAATCACGCGACGAGATCTAGGTCATTGCTAAATTTTTATTAATGATGAATCATCACAATACAATCAAAGGTGATAAATGAGTAAAAAAAT
>NZ_JADEUF010000124.1 GCF_015163655.1 Xenorhabdus griffiniae
AATGTAAAGCGACAACATTACGCCCATCTTTAACAGTGTCAACGGATACAAGAAGATTGCTTTTTTGATTCAGTTCTTTTATAGATGGTTTTAAAAGAAGTTTATTTAAGTCCTTAAATTGTAAATATTTATCTTCTATTCCTAACATGGATCTAAAATCTTTTAGATTAATGATTCTATCTCCAGTTTTTTTGAATTGCATTAATAATTCATAAATTCGTATGCTATAGGCACTCTTTAGTGCTGAAACATTTTTTACTATAATGGTAGCAAATTGGCCTTTTAATTGTGTCAAATGAGGCATAATTAGATCAGAAAAAACTAATTCTACTTTCCCTTGACGGACACGTATTCAACCTGTTGATGGTTGCGTATAATCGCCATTTTTTCGGAGAAATCACATGGCGACTGTTGAAGTAAAATGTCGTTTTTGTCAGCAAACTGAATACGTCAAAAAGCATGGCAAAGGTGAGGCTGGGCACCAACGCTATCGTTGTTTCTCCTGCAAACGAACCTTCCAACTGGATTACGTCTATCGCGCGTGCCAAGCGGGTATAAAAGAACAAATTGTCGATTTTGCGATGAATAATGCAGGTATCCGTGATACAGCCAGTGCATTACATATCAGTATCAATGCGGTTGTCCGTGTTTTAAAAAACTTAAACCACGATGCGTAACGACACTCCCACATGGATAATGTAAACGTTCAGCTCATTTGTGAAGTTGATGAAGTGTGGTCATTTGTCGGGAATAAAAAATACCAACGTTAGTTATGGTATGCCTGGGAACCTCGTCTAAAACGTATCATTGCCCATACGTTTGGAACGAGAAGCAAAAAAACACTCAAGAAACTCCTCAAAAAACTGGCTTCGTTCAATGTTGTTTTCTGGTGTACATATAATTTCAAGGCTTACAATTTTTTACTAAAAAGCCAGCATCTTGTCGGAAAAACCTTCACTCAACGTATTGAGAGGGAGAATCTGACATTGCGCAACCGACTTAAGCGACTCAATTGTAAAACATTGGGTTATTCTAAGTCGCCGGAAATGCATGATAAAGTCATCGGCACTTTCATTGAACGTGAATACTATATTTAACACAAATCAACGAATTGAATACGTGACCACGTTCTGTGTTAATTGTCATTCAAGGAGAAAATGAATGGCAACTGTTTAAGTGCTGGAACGGTACTATCAAATGGATTTGTGAAAGCCCGTGGCGAAAAGGAGCTGGCCGTAAGAACTGGTTTATTGGTGTGATGCAATTTGAACCCATGCGAGAAGTGATGGAAAGTGACGTTAGGTTTGAAAGGTTGAAGGCTTCTGGGCCAGGTGGTCAGCACGTCAATAAAACAGAATCCGCGGTTAGGGCAATACACATTGCTAGCGGGATCAGTGTTAAAGTGCAATCTGAACGTAGCCAACACGCGAATCGTCGAATTGCTCGTTTATTGCTGGGAAATAGGCTTCAGCAGCTACAAAATATACAGCATGCACAGATCAAGGCCAAACGACGTTTATTTCATCATCAGATTGAAAGGGGAAATGCAGTGCGGATTTTTGTTGGAATAGAATTCATACCGAAAGGTGAATACATACCCAATAGACACTGTCAGTCATTGTAATTCGAGTAACAACAAATCCAATGAAAATAGAGCGACAACATCAGTAAGTCGCTCTACAGGGATCTATTTTGTACTGTTAGATAAAGCATGTTTTGTTTGAACTTTACATGCTTCAACGGATTTATCCAGTGATTCGTCAAAATGATGAGTGCTTGGGAAGGTTTGTTTATTTTTCCTGACTTCTGTGACAGTTTGTTTGATAGATGTAATAAATTCATCCTTATTACTATGGATCTCTTTAAGATCAAATCCCTTGCGAGTTAATTCATTGAACGCCTTTTGCGCTATCGTGTCGGGTGAGTCATGGGTTTTAAATGCTTCTACAGAGGCTTTCCCGAACAAGTTACAATAAGTTTCTGCGGTGTTATCTGCATTAGCATGTGCGGCATATGAGAAGAATGGGGTAAGGAAAATTGGCAATAGCAATAAAAGACGTTTCATAATTTCCTCTTGATCGACTATACCATGATAGTGGTGACAACTTTAACAGGAACGACAACATTAACAATAGTACATAATTTAACGTTTGCTCCGAATCTCAGCGGATAATACTTTTAAGTGAGGAGCTGATTATTAAGGTTTTTGTTTAATACATGTTCCTTTTTTACATGTTGCACGGAGTGGCTTGATAGGATCATTGTTTCCATTTATATAGACACGGGTGAGAAGTGTGACATTTTTCTTGGTAATTTTAAGTGCATCGACTTCAAGATAATTCCCAGAACCTGCTGTAAGTTTGGAAACAATGAGTTCGTTGGTGCCATCACCATCAATATCGGCAAATTTGATCCTCGGAGTGCCATTATCTCCAAATACTGAACCGTCACGTTCAAAGACACCTCCAGTTTCAAAGTCTGTGAGATCTTTATCTTTAAAAATGGCAATGGAATAGCTGCCAATTGATGCATTTTCCAGATCACCTTCGGACAGGACGGCAAATCGGTTATCAGGTAATTTAATCAATTTACCCTCTCTTGCGCTAGCTGGTGTTGATAACATTAGTGTAATTAGAGTAGAAATAACAATAGATTTCATTATGTTATTTATACGCATAAGCAATGCTCCATCGTCTACAGTTTTGTTTTAACAAATATATGGGGATGATTTATATCGTAGCATGAATTTGGGAAGACCATATCCCTAAAGGAAAGGACTGCATAGATATTGAGAATATATATATAATGTTAAATTTCAAAAATAAAATATTAGCTTATCTTATTGTTTTTATATTTAAGGGAAAATGCGTTCTTTATAATAGAGAGCAAAATAATATTTTGTAACACAGGCTGTTTTTGTTGTGATGACTGAATCTTATGCAGATGGCGACTATGCTGTTAGTATCAACGGGAGTGTTGGCTCCCGTTTTTTATTAACTTCGACATATATTAGGCTCTACGTGCTATTTTTTTCTATTTTTTCCACAATCTTATTGTACTCTTTCCAAACAACCGATACGGGGGAGTTCAAACAGCAGATAGAGATTGAACCACCTGTTGCAGGATGATATTCATACTTTGATTTTCCTCTGTAAACTCTCTTGGGCAGTATGTTATCTGCGGGATTCTTTCTTTTTCGCTCTAACATCAATTATAACCTCACTTGCAGATTATCTGATGGCCAGATAGTAGATTATTAACATATTACTAACATGTTATTGTTGTTTCCTATTGTAAAAATAACAACTGAAAATTTTAATATGCAATGGTGGCTTTTTCCAACTATCACAGTATTAAAATTTAATAATCTCATTTTAAGTGAAATATTACTACATGTTTCCGTAAATATTAGAAATTTCAAGATTAAACTTTGTAATGACCACAATTTTTTTAATGAGTTTGGTTATTATTACATTAGTGATATAGCATGGCGTTATTATCTAAATTTATTCTATGCATTTTGTTTGGCATGGTATCAATAACCTTCAGTTAACATATGCTCTATACCAATTTAACTTCTGGATGTGTGTGATTTCTCCTCGCTTCACGGGGAAGAAATCAGGTTTCATAGCGTGTTGTCAATTGCAACTTGAAGTTTAATGCGTGTATATGTTGCAGACATTGGAATAGGTATTAGATTGACGTTGTTTTTGATAGGTTGTATTTTGGTTGCCAACTGGTTTCGTATTTTAAGCTCAATTGTTAATTTATTTATATTTCTTGCTTATGTATGGGAAGAAAATTGCCGTGCATTTTTTGCGCTAAAAATGTAATTAGGTGGCTTGAAATAAGAAATGAAGCGTTTATGTCTATCAAGACAAATGTTCAATAATGCTAAAGTAAATGTAAAAATTTCATTAAAAGTTACCCATTGAAATAAATATTGTGTTACATTCTTTCCGCTTTAATCGCTTGTATCGCTGTATTTTTCGTATACAGAATTATGTTACTTGTTAATTATAAAAGGAATTAAGCACAATAAAATTTCGCCGAATACGGCACTATGGTCAGCTAATGTTTGCTAATTAGTAAGGGGAAAATATCTTGACGGATCTGATTAACTTCATTAACAACATTCTTTGGGACTATGTACTGATATACCTTCTCCTTGGGGTTGGTCTTTACTTCACACTACGTTCTGGTTTTATACAACTGCGCCATTTTGGTCACATGTTTTCAGTTCTGAAAAACAGTAATAAGTCAGATAATTCTGGTATTTCATCTTTTCAGGCCTTATGTACCAGCCTTGCCGCTCGTGTAGGAACGGGTAACTTAGCCGGGGTTGCTATTGCAATTACTGCCGGTGGACCAGGGGCTATTTTCTGGATGTGGGTAGTGGCATTTATTGGTATGGCGACTGCCTTTGTGGAAAGCACGCTTGCCCAGTTGTACAAGACGAAAGACGATCAAGGAAATTATCGCGGTGGCCCGGCTTACTACATGGAAAAAGGGCTGAAGAAGCGATGGATGGGAATTCTGTTTTCATTCTTCCTTATTATCGCGTTTGGTCTTGTATTTAATGCCGTTCAGGCAAACTCAATTGCGGAAGCGGCTGCCTTTGCCTTTAATATCAAGCCAGTTTATGTCGGTATCCTATTAGTCATTATCAGTGGCATCATTATCTTCGGCGGGTTGCGTTCTATCGCTCGGGTAGCGGAAATCGTTGTTCCATTTATGGCGATTGCTTATTTTATCCTGGCAATTTGGGTTGTTGGTCACAATATTGAGCGTATCCCAGCGGTATTTGCACTGGTTATCAAGAGTGCCTTTGGCATTCAGGAAGCGATAGCGGGAACATTAGGCTATGGCATCTCCCAGGCAATGCTTCAAGGAGTTCAGCGCGGATTATTCTCGAATGAAGCAGGAATGGGTTCTGCGCCAAATGCGGCAGCATCGGCGTCTCCATATCCACCTCATCCAGCCTCTCAGGGGTATGTGCAGATGTTGGGGGTATTTATGGATACCATCGTTATCTGTAGTGCGACGGCCATGATCATCCTCTCTTCTGGTGTTCTTAACGAGAACGTTACTGCGATCAGTGGGATTGAATTAACTCAGCGAGCATTATCATCCGCTGTTGGGCATTGGGGAACGATGTTCGTTGCGGTTGCTATTTTCTTCTTTGCCTTTACGTCGATTATTGCCAATTACGCTTATGCTGAAAGCAACATGATATTCCTGGAGCGTAACCACACTGCTGGCTTGTTTATTCTGCGGTTGGCTGTATTGGGTATGGTGATGTTTGGTACATTGGCAGAAGTACCTCTGGTTTGGAATATGGCTAACCTATCAATGGCGTGTATGGCTATTGTTAACTTGATTGCCATATTGATGTTGTCAGGCATTGCGATGAAACTGGCGAAAGATTATAACCAGCAGAGAAAGTCAGGCAAATTACCGACATTTAATATCAATAATTACCCAGAGATCCAACAGCAAGTTGAAAAAGGTATCTGGGATAATGATGCACCGCATAACAGCGAGAAGAGTAATTGCTGATACTGAAATGTCCATAGGATATCAGTAACAAAAGATAGCTCGTAACAAGTAACTTTATTAGCCAGCTATTCGTTCGTTCCACGAATAGCTGGCTTTTATTTGCTCTTAAAAACATGCGGATAAGAACGCCATATCTTTTTTGTTTCAATCTAATATATATGCATGCAACTTCAAGTTGCAATTGACAACACGATATGAAACTTGATATCTCCCCGCTTCGCAGGGAGATATAAGACACATCTTGAAGTTAGATTGGTATATAATCATCATAATATTATCTATTTCTGTAGAATAGCTGACCGATCATGATAAAACGATTAATAATAGGCATCTTTATCACGTTGTTGATTGGTTGTTCTTATTCCCCTAAGCGAGAAAGTAGAAATGGTTATATCGTTGACTATTCCTATCCCTATTCGACCAGGCAATACATTGACTCAATTAGATTTCTTGTCCTTCACTATACTGCGTTAGATGATAAAAGCTCTTTACGGGAATTAACGGGAGGGCGGGTTAGTATTCATTACCTTATTCCTTCGCAACCCAGCTATAAGGATAAAGAGCCGATTATTTTTCAAGTAGTTTCCGAAAAAGAAAGGGCATGGCATGCGGGAAAGAGTGAGTGGAATGGATACCAAAGTTTAAACCGTCACTCTATTGGTATTGAAATTGTTAATTGCGGATTCAAACAAGAGTTTATTAAAAAAGAATGGTGTTCATATCACCCGTCACAAATTGACGCAGTTATCAGATTGGCAAAAGATATTATACGCAGGCATAAGATCCAGGCGGTGAATGTGGTAGGCCATAGTGATATTGCACCACTGAGAAAAGAAGATCCTGGGCCTGTTTTTCCGTGGCGCGAGCTTTATGAACAAGGAATTGGTGCCTGGCCTGATCACGTAACGGTGAAAAAATATTTAGCGGGTAGGGCACCGAATATGCCGGTGTCAGTAGTATCAGTTCAGAAAGCACTGGCCCTTTATGGTTATAGTATTCCTCAAACGGGAGTTTTGGATAGTGCCACTTATAAAACTATTCAAGCATTTCAGATGCATTTTCGCCCGTCAGACATTAGCGGCATTCCCGATGCAGAAACGGAAGCAATAGCTTTGGCATTGGTCGAAAAATACCAATAACGATTTATGCTTAATATATACTCGATAAACTTCAAGTTGCAATCCGCAAGACGAGGCGGACCTTATATTTCCCCGCGTAGCGGGGAAATATAACACGCATCTTGAAGTTGGATTGGTATATAGAAACAGAATGATGCTTTTGGGAAAGAAAAATGGATATAAATAGGTGGAGACATGGCGGCCATGATAAATGGCCGCTAACGATACCAGGTTTTATGATTCGCAGTTGTAAGTTAAATGTAGTGGAAGTTTAACTTCAAGTTCAATATCTGTACTTTGGCGAAAATCATAAGGTGTAATGCCATACTCTTTACGGAACATGTAGGTGAAATGGGACTGGGAGCCAAACCCGAAATCCAGGGCAATATCAAAAATAGGCAAGGAACTATTTTTTAACAGATAAACAGCGCCAGCCAGGCGTCGTTGACGGATGTACTTCCCAAGAGATATGCCGGTAACTTCCTTGAATATTTTCTGCATGTGCCAAAGTGAATAGCCAGAATAAGCAGCAAGCTCTTCAAGATGAATGACACGGCCAAGATGGTTTTCTATCCATTTACTCAGTGCGCATACAAGTGCTAAGTGGTTATCTTGTGCCATTACAATTTTAATTTGGTTGAAGGTTGGGGAAGTATACACAACTTCTTTTCAAGATGACAAAACCCATCATGAATAGGGGGCAGTGATTAGATAAAAAACTTTAATATACTATTATCACTCTATCATATGATAAGTCTCTATAATATTTTAATATAAAATTAACTACAATGAAATAATCCCAAGGTGACCTCATTGAATACTAAAAAAATCCTTTTAGCTCTGTGCTTGATATTGATATGTTTGTTTTTGTATTTGCTAGCGTTGGACGTACATTGTGAGCAAGGTAATGATGTGTTCGAATTGGGGGTTTGTTCCATCACCCGATACTTACCTTTTTGACATTCAATCACCCATTATTCTGCCTGTATGTGTGTTAATATGCATTTGCAGTATTCATTCTTTGTAAAATGGTGTTTTAATACCCACTTGATACGAATTAACAAACTCAATATTGCGTTAAATTAGTACATAACTCAATCACATATAATATGTTGAAGGAATTATGTTGAGGAAATTTGAACTCAGCAGATTGTGCGCGATTTGAGAAGAGCAGGGCGTTTCTGACTCTATTCAAGTACAAAGGTTCAAAACAACAAATAAAACAACTTCTAATGAGACGGGTTCTAAGCATCGTAAAAAGAGGATTAGATGGCAGAACAACAAGAACAACAATCTACGCTTAAGCGTGGTTTAAAGAACAGGCATATTCAGCTTATTGCTCTCGGCGGTGCAGTAGGAACGGGGTTATTTTTAGGTATTGCCCAAACCATTAAAATGGCAGGGCCTTCAGTGCTCCTTGGGTATGCACTCGGCGGGTTTATCGCATTTTTGATTATGCGCCAACTGGGTGAAATGGTTGTTGAAGAGCCAGTCGCGGGGTCATTTAGCCACTTTGCTTATAAATATTGGGGAAATTTTGCCGGTTTTCTATCAGGCTGGAATTACTGGGCAATGTTTATTTTGGTTGGCATGGCAGAATTAACGGCTGTTGGTATGTATATCCAATATTGGTGGCCGGAAATTCCAACATGGGTTTCTGCCGCAATATTTTTTGTACTGATTAATCTCGTCAATCTCATTAATGTTCGGTTATACGGTGAAACCGAATTTTGGTTCTCTATCATTAAAGTCAGTGCCATCGTTGGGATGATTATCTTTGGGAGTTACTTGCTGATTAGCGGTAAGGGTGGCCCACAGGCAAGTATCACCAACTTGTGGCAGCAGGGCGGCTTTATGCCAAATGGGCTTTCTGGCTTGATTATGGCGTTGGCTGTGATCATGTTTTCATTTGGTGGCCTGGAAATGGTAGGCATTACCGCAGCAGAAGCAGAAAATCCTGAGAAAAATATCCCAAAAGCCACTAATCAGGTTGTTTATCGCATCTTGCTGTTCTATATCGGTTCATTGGCCATCTTGCTATCGTTGTATCCGTGGGAAAAAGTAGTAGAAGGCGGTAGCCCATTTGTTTTGATTTTCCATGATCTGGATAACTTCTGGGTAGCAAATGTGCTGAATGTGGTGGTAGTAACGGCGGCGTTATCTGTTTATAACAGTGGTGTGTATTGTAATAGTCGGATGTTGTATGGTTTGGCTAAACAGGGTAATGCACCTTATGCACTCACCAAAGTCAACAAACGCAATGTACCTGTCTTGTCTATTGGTTTATCAGCGCTGGCAACATCAATTGGTGTATTGATTAACTATGTTATGCCCGGTAAGGCATTTGAGTTGTTAATGGCATTAGTGGTAACAACCCTGGTCATTAACTGGATTATGATTTGTTTTGCTCATTTGAAATTCCGTTCAGCTAAAGATAAAGAAGGTGTCAAAACAAAATTTCAGGCACTGTGGTATCCATTTGGAAACTACCTGTGTTTAGTCTTCCTGGCATTCATTCTCGTTATTATATTAATGATGCCCCCAATTCGTATTTCAGTCATCTTGATGCCGTTTTGGATTGGTATCTTATGGATTGGTTATTTGATTGTTCGCTCGAAGAAAGCTAAAAGATAACTAGATTAGTTGCCAATCCATGTCATTTTTCAGCCGGGTATTATGCCCGGCTGATTGTTATTATCAGCACTAAATAATACATAACCGTTATTTTGTGTAACTATACCAATCATCTTTCAACAAGATGCGCCTTATATCTCTCCCGCTACGCGCGGAGAAATCATATCCATCTTGAAGTCAGATTGGCATAAATGTATTTATACTCTTTTTTGGACAATATGGTTTAATTTTAAACTGAAACAATGCCGGCAAAAATGCACTTGATGAAATCAATGATCGTATAGACGAATAGTAAAAAATCATCCTACAAATATTATAATTGAATAATATTTAATAAATGATAAACAAAAAGCAAGCTGGTTATATGTATACCAATCGTTTTTCAAGATGCGTCTTATTATCTCCTCGCTATGTAGGGAGGTATAAACAATCACATTGCTTTGCAAGCTGCAACTTGAAATTCATTGGGTATAAAACGACTATATTGTATGTTCAAAAATAATAAGTGAAATTAGCTATAATTTTTATAGTTATCTAAAATGAATTTTGCATAACGATAACTCTCTGGTCTACTCCATAATAGATATGGAAAACAGTATTATATATTAGTCTTATTAAAGCTATTTCTTAGGGTGAACTTTTCTTTTTGTGTTAATTCATGATGTTATGTGACTTAAAAATTATTCAGTGATTTCAAATTGGAATAGAGATTAAGAACTTTAAATATGTGCGTTGGCTCCAGCGCCTGAAAAAAATGGCTTGCGATTATATAAAGAGTGTGTGATAAAACACATGGGTAAACGAAGTACGGTTCTGTTAATAAATAACAGCAACTAATACTGGTTTGTTTATTTTTATGCCAATAGGCTA
The DNA here is from genome assembly GCF_015163655.1 of Xenorhabdus griffiniae. Lineage (GTDB taxonomy): Bacteria > Pseudomonadota > Gammaproteobacteria > Enterobacterales > Enterobacteriaceae > Xenorhabdus > Xenorhabdus griffiniae. The sequence continues at coordinate 10,182 of NZ_JADEUF010000124.1, forward strand.
ATAAAGTGATTCAAAGGAAATTTTTGAAATGGCAAAAATCACTGGTACTGTGAAGTGGTTCAACGAGTCTAAAGGTTTTGGTTTTATTACTCCAGCTGATGGTAGCAAAGATGTATTTGTACATTTTTCTGCAATTATGAAAGATGGATTTAAAACATTATCTGAAGGCCAACAAGTTGAGTTTGAAATTCAGGATGGCCCTAAAGGTCCTGCTGCTGCAAACGTCACAACTTTATAGTAACAAATTTAATTTGGCGGGTATCTAATTACTGGCTAAATCTATTTATCGTTAGTTTGGTTTTAGTATCTGACGATAACCTATTGCAAATATCACTCTATTAGAGTACTAATAGGGTGATTTTTATTTTGACTCGGGGCGTTCTTTATTGAACTGAGAAGTACCCGTATTACCTGATCTGGATAATGCCAGCGTAGGGAAGTCATGGTAAGTTCATCAGAAAAACTATTTGCATCAGTGGTATAATCGGTCATCCGAAGACTGACTGCCTGTTCTTATGAAATTGAAATCGAATATCACCCTGTCTGAACCTGAACGT
>NZ_JADEUF010000125.1 GCF_015163655.1 Xenorhabdus griffiniae
TGGAATAGCGTGATCTTAGCGTTTTAATGGGAGAAATAGCTATAGAAAGTCATATTCTGGTCTTTATTTAACCTCAATAACCTTGCTAAAAATGTGAGATCTCGCCCTGCCCCATGAGGTGCCTGTTGCTAATGACATGATGGAACTCATCAGGAAAATAAAACCGATGGAAAAACCCGCCGGAATAATACCAGAAGTCATTTGTGCAATATAAGCACCGGTATTTAAATCAGCGGAAACGTTACCCATTAAGAAGGCCAATACCATGACAGAGCTTATTTTTATCATGCTGGCATAACCAATATAAAGCTCTTTAAAAAAGGCTTCGATGGTTAAAACTCGGCGTAATAAGAACCAGAAAAAAGAGATCGTGGTTCCAAAGATAACACTCCAATAGATAGAGGTTGAACCGCTGCCCTTACTAAAATCACCATCACCTGTGATATAGAGAGCAATAGGGAGCATGAATACCGTTGATAAGATAGGAATAAAAAAGTTTAATGAAGTATGGCAGTTGGGATGTTCAATAATATCATCATTATCTTCACTGTGCTTGTTTTCAATATCACTATTTATATGTTCATGTAAGGCGCGCATTTCCGCAGTTTTCATTGGCCCCCAAGAAACATTAGAAAAAATATAAAATAAGACAGAAGCCAGAGATAACCAAGCCATAATATTATAAACCATAGAGCTAGCAAGTATATCGAATGGTTCACCGCTGATTAATCCTCTGGAAATCTGTACACCGATAACCCCCATCATTGCAGCACCCCAACCATTGATCATGGCGGAAGAACAAACAGAAACACAGGATGTCTGGATAATGTAAGCCATTTTTTCTGGTGGGATAGCGTAATTTCTGGCTAATTTCTTGGTTGATGCTCCCGCAATTAATTGGTTAATAGAGCTTTCAATAAAAATTAATGATGTAATGATCATTGCCAAAAATTGCACTGCTTTTTTATTTTCAATTAGCTGTGTTTTTTCCGTGAGTAAACGAACTAACGATCGCACACCTCCTGTAACAACCACAAGCCGCATTATGCCACCAATCATCAACATAAAAATGATGGTTTTTGTATTACCGGAAGAGGAAAAAGTATCAATAATACCTTCAATAGTTCCTTGTATACCTAAAATAACATTATGGTTATTAATGACAGTAAAACCCACTAATATGCCGAGTAGTAGTGATAAAATAACCTGGCGTGTAAATATAGCTAAAATAATTGTGACAACAGGGGTAATAATGGTCCAAATACCGTAATCATTCATTTTTTACTTACCTTATTTTATTGTTATTTTTTATATTAAGTAAATTTATTCTAATGCTTGTTCAAGGTCAGCTAATAAATCGCTAATATCTTCAATCCCTACGGATAAGCGTAACACAGTATCATAAATACCAATCTCTTCACGTTCTTCCTTTGTCATTGAGCCATGTGACATTGTGGCAGAATGATTAACCATGCTTTCCACGCCACCGAGAGATTCTGCCAAAACAAAATAGCGTAGCTTACTTACAAACCTCTTTGTATCTTCCAGTTCACCTTTTAATCTGATCGTAACGACTGCACCACCTGCGCGCATTTGCTGCTGGCAAATGGAATAGTGCGGGTGAGTGGGTAAAGCAGGATAATAGACCTGTTCAATTTTGGGGTGGGATTGCAGAAAGTTGGCAATTTCAAGTGCATTAGCACATTGCGCTGACATGCGTAACGCCAATGTTTTTAATCCACGTAATGCTAAATAGGCATCAAAGGGAGAGGCAATGGCACCAGTGGTCGTTTTTAAGAAATCCAGCTTATTAGCTAAATCATCCCGATGTGTAATAACGGCTCCGCCAATAAGATCAGAATGGCCACCAATATATTTACTGGTAGATAGCATCACAACATCTGCCCCTAATTCGAGAGGTTTTTGGTTCCATGCGGTTGCAAATGTATTATCAACACAAGTTAAGATATTGTGATTTTTTGCGAATGCACAAATACGTTTGATATCAACTAATTCTAATAATGGATTGGTTGGGCTTTCTATCCAAATTAATCGAGTATTCTCTCTTACTTTATCCTTAACATCAGTAATGTTATTTAAGTCAACATAGTCAAATTGGTGACCATTATTTTCAATCGCTACCCGTTCAAATAAACGAAATGTGCCACCATAAACTCCCTTCATTGCGATAATATGGGATTCTTTAGGTAACAAGTTTAAGACTAAAGCCGCGGCAGCTACACCAGAGGCGGTTGCCGTTGCATAAATCCCCCCTTCTATTTCGGCTAATAATGTTTCATAGGCATAGCGTGTAGGGTTACTGCAACGGGAATAACAGTATTCACCATGTTCAGATAAATCTTTCTGTACAAAAGTACTGGCTGTTGTAATGGGGGGAAAAATAGCATGGTTTTCTTTGTCTTGCTGTTTTCCACCGTGGATTAATGTAGTCGCTATATTTTTTATCATTTTTGTAATCCTATAAATGAGTTATCAATATATTTTTTAGGGAAAATATCACACTATTGAAAAATAATATGGCATAGAGAGTTAAAAAATTTTTTCCAAAAAATAACTAAATTTGGTTAATTTGGAGAAAAAATTTTCCTAAAGCAACGATTATCCATATAAATTAATAGGTTAAATCAACATGATTTAATGTGATGACTATCAATATATTGGAAATTTGTGCATGGTGATAGCGTCATTTTCTGGTTTTTCACGGTAAGTCAGTGAAGTTATCCCCAATCTTAACAGGATTATTTTTACTTTATTGGGGCTTTTTACGTTGACGATAAATTGAAATATGAAAGGTTATACCAATCTAACTTCAAGAGGCGTGTGATTTCTCCCCGCTAAGCGGGGAGAAATCAGGTTTCATATAGTGTTTAAATTGCAGCTTGAAGTTTAATGCGTATATTAAGGATATTTCATTATGTTGCTAAGAATATATTGAAAATATGCTTATCTTTGTGTTTTTTAATAAACGCTATCGCTGATTTCACCTATTAAATGCAACAAATGAGAGATTAAAAGGAAGGAGCCAACGGTGATAAATTTCACAACACCAGATCGTGGAAGATATCGGTGTTTGTTGGTTGCAGCATCGTTGGTAAAACGCGCCGGAAGGGTGGAAATGTAAAGCTGACCGCAGCCTGATCCCGAATCGGGTGGATACCTGCCTGAATGCATTGAAAAAAAATAGTATTTTTTTATTTCAAAAATATCCGATATGAAACTATTTCCATCTGGTACAATTCGGAGCAAAATGAGACACGTTATTACTATTCATAAAATAGTAATAAAAAATGACATATTGTCATTGTTTCAGCTTTCAATTTGGGCGTACTGCGTTTATGATGCGCGCTTCGTAATTTCAACCGGCGCCACTGGCTTTGAGCTTTAGCGGAGAAATGATGTCTCCTGCTAGCTAACACAGTCTTTTCCCGTGGCGGTTCTATCTGCATTATTCCAAGGGATAGATGATAGCATAAATGACTGAGAACACCTCTCTGACACCACTCGTTGAATTGAAAGCCTTGAGTAAGGGCTTCGACGGTAAACAAGTTATTTCACAGCTCGATCTGACAATCAATGATGGCGAGTTCCTGACCATTCTTGGGCCATCCGGTTGTGGCAAAACCACAGTTCTTCGCCTGATTGCCGGGCTAGAAGATGCAGACAGTGGCAAAATTTTACTGGAAGGGCAGGATATTACTGATATTCCTGCTGAGCACCGTCATGTTAATACGGTTTTCCAAAGTTATGCCCTGTTCCCCCACATGACCGTATTTGAAAATGTCGCTTTTGGACTTCGGATGCAGAAAACACCGGAAAAAGAGATTGCTCCGCGTGTTGAGGAAGCCTTGCGCATGGTTCAGCTTGAAGAGTTTGCCCAGCGTAAACCTGCCCAGCTTTCCGGCGGCCAACAGCAACGTGTGGCGATTGCCCGTGCGGTTGTTAATAAACCGAAAGTCCTGCTGCTGGATGAATCACTGTCTGCGCTCGATTACAAGTTGCGCAAGCAGATGCAAAATGAGCTAAAGGCGCTCCAGCGTAAGCTTGGCATTACTTTTATCTTCGTGACCCACGATCAGGAAGAGGCTCTGGTTATGTCAGACCGTATCGTGGTTATGCGTAACGGGCGTATTGAACAGGATGGCTCTCCGCGTGAGATTTACGAAGAGCCGAAAAACCTGTTTGTTGCCCGCTTTATCGGCGAAATCAATATCTTTGATGCTGAAGTATTGCATCGTATTGATGATCAACGGATACGCGCCAATGTCGAAGGCCATGAGTGTGATATTTTCACCTCGATGCCAGTGACCGTTGGGCAAACGTTGAAAGTCTTGCTGCGCCCGGAAGACCTGCGCGTGGAAGAGATCAATAACGGTGAGCAGGTATCGGGACTGATTGGTTACGTCCGTGAGCGTAACTACAAGGGCATGACGCTGGACTCCGTGGTCGAAATGGAAAATGGCAAGATGGTCATGGTGAGCGAATTCTTCAACGAAGACGATCCTGATGTTGACCATTCCCTGAACCAGAAGATTGCGGTCACTTGGGTAGAAAGCTGGGAGGTTGTGCTGGTCGATGAAGAAGACGCGTAAACTATTCCAGAATATCGTCATTACGGGCATCGTATCCTGGCTGATGCTGTTCGTCTTTTTGCCGAACCTGATGATCATCGGAACCAGCTTCCTGACCCGTGATGACGCCAATTTAGTGCAGATGATATTCTCGCTGGATAACTATAGCCGATTGTTTGATCCGCTGTATGCCGAGGTGCTGCTGCATTCGCTGAATATGGCGATTATAGCGACGCTGTGCTGTTTGGTGATTGGCTATCCGTTCGCTTTTTTCCTGGCTCGTATGCCGAAGAAACTGCGTTCCCTGATGCTATTCCTGTTGATCGTGCCATTCTGGACGAACTCGTTAATCCGTATTTATGGCTTGAAGATGTTCCTCAGTACCCGCGGGTACTTGAATGATTTTCTGATGTGGGTGGGGATTATCGATAAGCCCTTTCGCATTATGTATACCCCCGAAGCGGTTGTGTTGGGGTTGGTTTACATCCTGCTGCCGTTTATGGTGATGCCGCTTTATTCCAGCATTGAGAAGCTGGATAAATCCTGTCTGGAAGCGGCGCGCGATTTGGGGGCGGGGAAATTGCAGACTTTTATCCGCATCATTGTGCCATTGACCATGCCGGGCATTATCGCGGGTTGTTTGTTGGTATTGTTACCGGCAATGGGGCTGTTCTATGTGGCTGACTTGATGGGCGGGGCGAAGAACCTGCTGATCGGGAACGTGATTAAGAGCCAATTTCTCAATATCCGTGACTGGCCATTTGGGGCAGCGACCAGCATCTGTTTGACGTTGGTAATGGGATTGATGTTATTGGTTTATTATCGTGCGGCTAAACTGCTGAACAAGAAGGTGGAGCTGGAATGATCGGACGCCTGTTGCGCGGTGGCTTCATGACCATCGTTTATGCTTACCTGTATATCCCGATTATTATCCTGTTGGTAAGCTCGTTTAACCAATCACGCTTTGGCATTCGTTGGCAGGGCTTTACCACTGAATGGTATAGCCTGCTATTTTCGAATGACAGCTTGCTTCAAGCGGCAGGCCATTCCCTGACGATGGCGGTAATGTCCGCCACGTTTGCCACCTTGATTGGTTCCCTGACTGCGGTCGCCTTGTATCGTTATTCCTTCCGGGGCAAAAAGTTTGTTGGCGGTATGCTGTTTGTCGTGATGATGTCGCCGGATATCGTGATGGCGATTTCACTGCTGGTGCTGTTTATGCTACTCGGCGTTTCACTGGGATTCTGGTCACTGCTGTTTTCACATATCACTTTCTGCTTGCCGTTTGTGGTGATAACGGTTTACTCCCGCCTGAAAGATTTCGATGTCAAAATGCTGGAAGCGGCGCGTGATTTGGGCGCGGGTGAATTGACTATTCTGCGAAAAATCATCCTGCCACTGGCGATGCCGGCGGTTATGGCGGGTTGGCTACTGAGTTTTACCCTCTCGATGGATGATGTGGTTGTTTCTTCATTTGTGACGGGGCCAAGCTACGAGATTTTGCCACTTAAGATCTATTCAATGGTAAAAGTGGGAATTTCGCCAGAAGTGAACGCATTGGCAACGATTTTATTACTTATGTCGTTGGTTTTGGTGCTGATTAGCCAATTTGTGATGCGTGATCGCACAGAAAAGTCTTAATCTTCTTTTAAGCGTGGTTGCGGGTTGACCACGCTTTTATTAGCAAGAAATAAGTCACTTTACCCCATTAAATGTCACTTTTATAATAGCCCCCTTTTTCGGGGATAGGTTCACGCCGAACCTATATATGATACTAACGCACCAACTGCGAGGGGAAACATGACATGAAAAACAACATGAAAAAGTGGTTCTGTCTGTTAGCCGCTGGAATGATGGCATTAAGCATTGGTTCGGTGAATGCCGCTGCCGCTGATGATGGCAAGACGCTGTATTTCTACAACTGGACTGAATATGTTCCGCCTGGTTTGCTCAACCAGTTCACCAAAGAGACTGGGATTAAGGTGATTTATTCCACCTATGAATCCAATGAGAGCATGTACACCAAGCTGAAAACTTATAAAGACGGCGCTTATGATTTAGTGGTTCCATCCACTTACTTTATCTCAAAGATGAGTAAAGAAGGGATGTTGCAAAAAATCGATACCAGTAAATTGAGCAACTTCCATAACCTTGATCCTAATCTGCTCCATAAGTCTTTTGACCCGAATAACGATTACTCTATCCCTTATATTTGGGGTGCAACGGCGATTGGCGTTAATAGCGATAATATTGATCCTAACTCCTTCTCTTCCTGGGCTGATCTTTGGAAACCAGAGTACAAAAACAGTTTAGTGCTGACTGACGATGCGCGTGAAGTTTTCCAAATGGCATTGCTGAAATTGGGATATTCCGGCAATACCTCTGATCCGAAAGAGATTGAAGCTGCTTATCAGGAACTGAGAAAACTGGTGCCAAATGTACTGGCATTTAATTCTGACAACCCTGCCAACCCATTTATGGAAGGCGAGGCGGATATCGGTATGATGTGGAACGGCTCTGCCTATGTTGCGCGTCAGGCTGGTACACCGGTTGAGATTATTTGGCCGAAAGAGGGCGGGATTTTCTGGATGGACAGCTTGGCTATTCCAGCGAATGCCAAGAATGTTGATGGCGCGATGAAATTGATTGATTTCTTGTTACGCCCGGAAATTGCGGCGCAGGTTGCTAAGAAAATTGGCTACCCGACTCCAAATCTGGAAGCGAAAAAATTACTGCCAAAATCCATGACAGAAGATAAAACGCTGTATCCAGACGCCGAGGTGATAAAAAAAGGCGAATGGCAGAGTGATGTTGGCAATGCCAGTATCCTGTACGAAGAGTACTTCCAAAAATTGAAAGCAGGTCAATGACGGAATTATTGGGGAGCTTTGGCTCCCCTTTTTATATGCTTGCAGGTGTTTGAAAGAAATTTATGGTGTGGTGTATAGACAGTAAAAACATATTGCTATACACCTTTTAGTTAGAGCGATGTGTGGTTCCATTGATACCGGACTGGGCGATTAAGCTTTTTAATATAACCTTCTTCAATAGCTTGTTTTAACCAACACGTGATTTGAGATTTATGTAATTGAGTTATTTCAATTAGTTCTTCAATGCGTTTGGGTTCGTCCGTTAATCGTTTAAGTTCATTAATAAAAAGTTGGTAAAAATTAATTGGTTTTTCTGGCATCTCATTTTTTCGAGGGGCCTTGGTATCAATGAGTTCTGCTGCATTGGTGTTTTCTGAGAAAGCCTCTTTAGGCGATTGTGATAGTGGCTTTGCGCTAAAGGCCACGGTTGCAGAAAATAAATCAGGTTGTTTATCACCTTGTGAAAATAAATCTGACTGGGTTCCATTAGCTGAATGACATTCATCGGTAATAAAAAGTCTGGTCAGATCGAACTGTTCTAATGTTTCTGGGCACCATTTTCCTCCTTTGCTCACCAGAAGTTCGTTAGTGGTGGATTGATCATGAGTTGGCTTGACCCATAAAGGCACCCAGCCACGTTTAAGGTTTTCTTCAGCACCACTGATCGTACCCCCTTTCGTACTGGAATGAATAACAACGGATGCATCTGCCATACAGTAAATGTATTTATTGCGTGCCATAGCATTGCCTGTACTGAAACCAGCTTCAGGATAGAACGGCGATATTAATACGACATGACCATTCATGATTCCGCTACGCCATTTCGAGGATGTTGTGGCGGTCAACAAATTGTCTGACATAACACCGATGACATTACCACCAGCACGAATTGCGCCTAGCATAGCTGTTTCGTCTGTGCCTCTGGCTCCACCAGAGACAATAACAATGTTTTGGGATGCCGCTTTTGCACTTAATTGCTCGGTGAAGGTTAAATCTGCATGGGCAACGTTGCGTGAACCAACAACGGCGATACCTCCCATATTTAGCAGAGATTTATTTCCACAACCGAACAAGACAGGGGGAGAATCTGTTTTTAATTTTGCTTTGAGTCTATGGGGGTAATCCGGATCAGAGCGGGTGACTATCCACAATCCAGCTCGTTGCCATTTCTCCATCGCTAGGGCCAAGCTATGCCCACGATTGAGTAGCGCTATGATGCGCTCAGTACTGATTTTATTGTCATACCAGCCGCTTAGTAACGATTTAGGATCTGAAATCAACAGATCCGCAGGTGTTGCCTTTTTTTCTTTAAGCCATAAAGCAAAACGACCCCACTCAGAATTAGTAAGGGGTTTGGCTTCTTCACTACTGATGTGTGAAAAGTAGCTGGTCAATAGTAAGGTGGCTTGTGCGGTTGGTAACAAATTCATGTGCTTCTCACTGAAGTTGAGTATAGAATAGCGGTTCTGTGCCATTTACCGGATAATTTAAGAATAGGTGAAGGATTTTCAACGCTAAGAAACTTCAAAATTTTCTCAATATCGCCATGACTTAAATTGGTTTTTGCTTCAATATCACGAATAGATAAACCATCATATTGTGCCAATACATTGAGAATTTCATTGATTTGAACTTCAGAGAGGAATGCTGATTCTCTAAAATATTGGTGAATATCCTTGTCTTCGTTACCTGACATTAAAATACCTACAGCGTAATCAATGCCTCGGCCTGCGCGACCGACTTGCTGGTAATAGGCGACAACGGAAGCGGGTGCCTGATAGTGAATGACAAAACTTAAATCTGGTTTATCGTATCCCATTCCGAGAGCAGTTGTTGCTACCAATACTTTTAATTGATTTTTTAATAATAATTCTTCGAGATGTTGACGATAATTATTACTATTATCGAAATCTTCACACTGGATATTGCTATGATATGCTTTGGCATCGATATTGTTTTGTATCAACCAATTAGCGACCTGTTCGGCATCATATGTCGTTAGTGTATAAATAATACCAGTTCCTGGTAATGTTGGGATAACCTGGGCTAGCCATGCTAAACGGGATGCCTGATCAGGTAACAGTAGTGTTTGTAACCCTAAACTTTTACGGATCAATGGGCCTCTTTGTATTTGAACATTGCCCAATTGTTCTTGAATATCTTGTACTACACGATCATTCGCGGTAGCCGTTGTTCCCAAAACACCCGTATTTGCGGGGAGTTGTTTTAAGATATTAGTGATCAAACGGTATTCAGGAATAAAATCGTGTCCCCAGTCAGAAATACAATGTGCCTCATCAACAACCATTAAACCAATATTATCAGATACTTGTGTTAATACATTGCCTAAAAATTCTTGGTTAGAGAATTGCTTTGGATGGATAAATAAAACATCGATTGTATTCTGTTTTAACTTTTCAATAATTTCGGGTTGTTCATTTTTATTGGTTGAATCCCAGCGCACGGCATTCAATCCCAATCTTTTTGCCGCGTCGATCTGATTACGCATCAATGACAGTAAAGGGGAAATAATAAGAGTTGGTCCCTTTCCTTGGTCACGAAATATTTTTGTACTGATAAAATATACGGCACTTTTGCCCCATCCAGTACGCTGTACTATCAGTAGCTTCTGTCTCTGATTCACCAAGGCATCAATGGCTTCCCACTGACCATGACGGAATTTAGCGTTGGGATCAGCAAGAGAGGTTTGCAATAATTGTTCTGCATTGTGTAGGTTCATAGTTAAGTCTCTTATCTTTATAATTTATATTGCTAATTTTCTATTCATTAGTAGGGAAAGTTTGATGAGATACAGTCACTTAAAATTAATAGATGCTATTGCGAGGGTAATTCTTAATACTGTATTTAACCCAAACAACGAAATATACGCATTAAACGTCAAGTTGCAATTTACAACACGATATGAAACGTGATTTTTCCCCGCGAAGCGGGGGAGAAATCACGCGCATCTTGAAGTTAGATTGGTATAACTATTTCAATATAAAAATAAGGAAGTACGACTATATATGGCAATGTGGAAAGATCAACAGAAATTTTTTTTAGCCTAATGATAATTAATGTAATAAATAGTGATTTTGGGTAATTAATTGAGAGAGATAAATTAGATGGATGTATTTCACCATTTATCTTCATATGGGAATTTTTGATCGTTTTTTTCCATTATTCACCTGAATAGAGGCTTATTATCCAGAATAATAAACTCGTTATTTCTACTTTTAATAGAGATATATAT
>NZ_JADEUF010000126.1 GCF_015163655.1 Xenorhabdus griffiniae
AGATTGTCTGATTAACTTGTTAAAGAGCATTGGCAACCGGAAGTCACTTCCGGGTTGCGAGGCTGCGTATCTTACGCTTTCCTCTTACCGTGTCAAGCCTTATTTTCCAGGGCTTTTCACGTTGTCATCCCGACCGGTTTGTGTGTTTGTCGTGACAACGGAAGCGCATTATAGGGAGTTTTTTGATACTGGCAATAGTTATTTTAAAAAAAGATTTCAAACGATTATTTATCACCCAAAACACCCGAATTTGGTGTTTTTCCAATCTATAAAAAGAAAAAAGAGGTGCAAATACACCTCTATATACCAATCTAACATCAAGATGCGTGTGATTTATCCCCCGCTTCGTGGGGATAAATCAGGTTTCATATAGTATTGTAAATTGCAACTTGCAATTTAATACGTATAAGAACTTTCTAAGCAATCATTATCATTGTGTTGCAACAATACGATTGTCTTCTAATTTCAACGTTACTAACTTACCTGGTATCAATTTACCAGAGAGAATTTGCTGGGCCAGTGGATTTTCAATCTCTTGCTGGATGGCCCGTTTCAATGGACGAGCTCCATATACAGGATCAAAACCAGCTTCGCTTAGTTTTTCCAACGCTGGCGGTGTTATCTCCACTCGATAACCATGATCTTCCAAACGCTGATATAAACGCTGCAATTGAATATTCGTAATAGATTTCAGATGTTCTTTCCCTAATGGGTGGAACACCACAACTTCATCAACCCGGTTAATAAACTCAGGCCTGAAATGATGACCAACCACATCCATCACCATATTTTTCATACCTATATAATCCAATGTACCAAAGCGTTCTTGAATCATATCGGAGCCTAAGTTAGAGGTCATAATCACAACAGTGTTACGAAAATCAACTGTTCTTCCTTGACCATCAGTCAAACGGCCATCATCCAATACCTGCAACAAGATATTGAAAACATCTGAGTGGGCTTTCTCTACTTCATCCAGCAGAATGACAGAATAAGGACGACGGCGCACCGCTTCTGTCAGATACCCACCTTCTTCATATCCAACGTAACCGGGAGGCGCTCCCACCAACCTTGAAACGGCGTGTTTTTCCATAAACTCTGACATATCAATGCGCACCATAGCATCATCACTGTCAAACAAGAAATTAGCCAACGCCTTACACAATTCTGTTTTTCCCACCCCAGTCGGCCCCAGGAACATGAAGGAACCGATTGGACGATTAGGATCAGATAATCCTGCTCTGCTACGACGAATTGCATTCGATACAGCATCAACTGCTTCATTCTGCCCTATCACGCGTTTATGCAATTCTTGCTCCATACGCAGTAACTTATCTTTTTCGCTTTCCAGCATCCTGGATACAGGGATCCCTGTCCAGCGCGCGAGTATTTCAGCAATTTCAGCATCCGTGACTTTGTTACGCAGCAACTTCATATGACGATTTTCTGCTGTTGTTGCTGTTGCCAGACGTTTTTCCAATTCTGGAATTTTTCCGTACTGAATTTCAGACATTTTAGCCAAGTCGCCACTACGGCGAGCTTTTTCTAATTCAATACGGACATTTTCTAATTCAGCCTTGATATTCTGGGTGCCACTCAGTTCAGCTTTCTCCGCTTTCCACTCTTCTTCCAATTCAGAATATTCACGTTCTTTTTCTGCCAATTCTTCGTTCAGCATCTCTAAACGTTTTTTACTGGCATCATCAGACTCTTTTTTCAGTGCTTGCTGCTCAAGTTTTAATTGAATAACACGACGCTCAAGGCGATCCAATGCTTCTGGTTTAGAATCCATCTGCATACGCAGACTTGCCCCTGCTTCATCAATCAAATCAATTGCTTTATCAGGCAGCATACGATCAGAAATGTAGCGATGAGATAATGTTGCAGCCGCCACTATAGCCGGATCAGTAATTTGGACGTGATGATGCAACTCATATCGCTCTTTCAATCCACGTAAAATAGCAATCGTGTCCTCAACCGTAGGTTCTGCCACATAAACTTTCTGGAAACGGCGTTCTAAAGCCGCATCTTTTTCTATATATTGACGATATTCATCAAGTGTTGTGGCTCCAACACAATGCAGTTCCCCACGAGCCAGAGCGGGTTTTAGCATATTACCAGCATCCATTGCGCCTTCGGCTTTGCCAGCGCCTACCATAGTGTGTAACTCATCAATAAACAGAATGACTGAACCTTCCTGTTTGGCAAGATCGTTCAAAACACCTTTCAAACGCTCTTCAAATTCACCACGATATTTAGCACCGGCTAATAACGCTCCCATATCAAGAGACAGAACACGTTTGTTTTTCAGCCCTTCTGGAACTTCACCATTGACAATACGCTGTGCCAAGCCTTCAACAATCGCGGTCTTCCCAACCCCTGGCTCACCAATGAGGACAGGGTTATTTTTGGTTCTACGTTGCAATACCTGAATAGTTCGACGAATTTCTTCATCACGCCCGATCACAGGATCTAATTTGCCTTGTTCAGCACGTTCAGTCAGATCAATAGTATATTTCTTTAATGCTTGGCGCTGATCTTCTGCGCCTTGTTCATTCACTTTTTCACCACCACGCATTTGTTCTATTGCCTTAGTGATTTTATCCTTAGTTGCTCCCGCCGCTTTCAACATGTCACTTAATGTTCCACGTTCTTCTATCGCTGCCAGAACAAAGAGTTCAGAAGAAATGAAGTTATCACCTGATTTTTGTGCAAGTTTGTCACACAGGTTTAAATAACGTCCCAGTTCGTTGGATACCTGCACATCTCCACCATTACCTTCTACTTTCGGCAATCGGTTCAGAGCCTGATTCAGTTGATCATTGAAATTTCCTGTATCCACCCCTGCCGAGGCCAATAAAGGACGTACTGAACCGCCTTCTTGATTAATTAATGCACTCATCAAGTGGATTGGTTCGATGAATTGATTATCACGCCCTAACGCGAGGGATTGGGCGTCAGCGAGAGCAAGCTGGAATTTATTGGTAAGACGATCCAGACGCATAACACCTCCAATACTGGTCAGAATTTGCTACTGGAGACTAGATAAGGTCATTCCTTAAATATTCAAGGTTTTCTGAAAAGTTAATTGGAAACTTACCGCTATACGCCAAAGATCGTCCTGTAAAGTAGGTTATCGCAACCAGATTAAAGTTGCCATTCGCCCTGTATTACCATCACGACGATAGGAGAAAAAGTTCTTTTCCTCCGTGACAGTACATGCGGTTCCACCAAAAATCTCCGTTATACCTACTGACTGCAACTTTAATTTAGCCAGTAAGTAAATATTTGCCAGAAACTTATTACCATAAGATGTAAAAGCTTGTTCCAGATCAGGATTGGTTGCGATGAAAGCGTCCCTAACTTCACTTCCCACTTCAAATTTTTCAGTGCCAATAGCAGGCCCCAACCACGCACGGATCATGTCAGGTTTTGCGCTAAATCGAGACACAGTATTCTCCAACACTCCGGCACATAATCCGCGCCATCCTGCATGAGCCGCCGCAACCTCATCACCAGAAATACTGCAAAAAAGAACGGGTAAACAATCTGCTGTCATCACAGCACAAACCTGATCAGGGGTATTCGTGTAAACAGCATCAGCCTGATTATTCACCAATGGCTGGCCATCAAGTGTGATAACACGTGTTCCATGTACTTGTTCCAACCATGTCGGTTGCTGCGGTAATTGGGCATATTCAACCAATAGTGCCCTATTCCGTTCCACGTATTCTGGAACGTCCCCAACATGATTACCTAGATTTAAACTGTCATATGGGGATTGGCTTACTCCGCCTAAACGGGTAGTGCTGCAAGCGCCAACATTATCAGGCTGTGGCCAATCAGGAAAAATCAGGGGTGTCATTTACCTACCAATCCATCTCATCTTTGAAAGTCTCGGCATCCGCTTTCATTATTTCAATTAATTTAACCATGTCGTCCGGTAATGGAGCATGCCATTCCATCTCAATTCCAGTGATCGGATGGTAAAGACGTAACATGGTTGCATGCAATGCCTGGCGATCAAAATTGCGCATCACTTCGCGAAATTCATCAGAAGCCCCTTTTAAGGGACGAGGCCGACCGCCGTACAGAGGATCACCCACCAACGGGTGTTTTATATGTGCCATGTGTACACGAATTTGGTGTGTTCTGCCTGTTTCCAAGCGCAAGCGCAAACGAGTATGTGCCCGGAAATGCTCCATAACACGGTAATGGGTAACAGCAGGTTTTCCCATAGGATGTACCGCCATGTGTGTCCGTTTTGTTGGATGGCGAGAGATAGGTTCTTCCACCGTTCCTCCAGCCGTCATACATCCCAAAGCAACCGCTTCATATTCACGAGTTATTTCACGCAGTTGCAAAGATTCCACCAAACGGGTTTGTGCCGGAACGTTTTTTGCCACAACCATTAGCCCTGTCGTATCTTTGTCAAGACGATGAACAATACCTGCACGGGGAACATCTGCAATTTCAGGATAATGATATAGCAAAGCATTCAATACGGTACCATCAGGATTACCGGCTCCCGGATGAACAACCAAATCACGTGGTTTATTGATGACCAAAATATCGTCATCTTCATAGACAATATTCAGTTCGATATCCTGAGGCTCCCAACGTGCATCTTCTTCAATGATGGCGTCAACGAAAATTTCTTCACCGCCCAGAACTTTTTCTTTTGGTTTGCTAATTAATTTGCCATTGACTTGAACTTTATTATCCAAGATCCACTCTTTTATACGTGACCTAGAGTAATCAGGGAACAATTCAGCCAAAGCTTGATCTAAACGTTGACCAAGCTGAGATTCAGCGACTATTGCGTTAAGTCGGATTTGTTGAGCCATATATAACTTCTATATTTTACGTTGAGTTTTGACGGCGAGGCCGTTTCATTTAAAATAGTGTGCTATTGTAACCCCATATTTTGCCGGGAGCTTCACGGACAGTCTCCCAGAAAACACTCAGAGGATAATCAACACGTGATGATTCGCATGAAATATCTGGTGGCAGCGACCACATTGAGCCTGGTTCTATCTGGATGCTCCAGCAATAAGGATGCTGTTCCTGATATCCCGCCATCTCAAATTTATTCAATTGGGCAAGAAAAGCTGCAAGAAGGTAACTATAAAGCGGCTATCAAGCAATTGGAATCCCTTGATAACCGATATCCTTTTGGCCCGTACTCCCAGCAAGTTCAACTTGATCTAATCTACGCCTATTACAAATCAGCGGAATACCCATTGGCTCTCGCATCCATTGACCGTTTCATGCGCCTGAATCCAACCCACCCTAATATCGACTATGTACTCTATATGCGTGGTTTGGTTTCGCAAGCTCTGGATGACAGTCCATTACAAGGTTTTTTCGGCATTGATCGATCAAATCGTGATCCTGAACATGCCCGTGCTGCATTCCGTGATCTCAACCAACTGGTGCGCTATTACCCAAACAGTCAATATTCGACTGATGCTACTAAGCGATTAATTTTCCTCAAAGAGCGTTTAGCCAAATATGAACTTGCCGTTGTTCAATATTACACAAAACGAAGTGCTTACATAGCGGTTGTCAATCGGATAGAACAGATGCTACGAGACTACCCTGATGCTAATGCAACTCGGAAAGCACTCCCTTATATGGAGTCAGCTTATAAAGAATTAGGATTGACGGCTGAAGCCGATAAAGTGGCACAGCTGATCGCTGCTAACCCTGTATAAAATCTTATCCCATTAAATTTGAATACGTAATCAAAAACAGTAGCTCAATGGCTACTGTTTTTTTATCTAATTAATGAAGTTACCAGGAATATCACGGCTGGGAATGTGATTTTGTAGGACTTGCCTTTTGTTCTGTTTCACCAACAAACCAAACGCATCAGCACATTTGGTCATATTTTATTTGGCTATATCTTGATTATTTTCACCTTGAAAATAATTCAATTTTTGTAATTATAACGCGATTTAACAATCCCATAACTGACTAATAATGACGCATAACTGCTTCCTTCGCAACAAATATTCTTCATATCTTCCTTGGCTATCACAATTCTGTTAATTACTGCCAAAATCACTCAATAAAAGTGATTTAGATCATTCTTTTTATGCAAAATGGCGCTATGCTGAGCACATCAGAGACGGAGCAACATCTTAAAGAGGTAACTATATGTTAGTGAACATTACCAGCAAACAAATGGAAATTACCCCCGCAATTCGTAGCCATGTAGAAGACCGTCTAAATAAGTTGAGCAAATGGCAAGTTAATCTAATCAATCCACATATTGTACTATCAAAAGAGCCGCAAGGGTTTTTGGTTGATGCCACAATCGGTACACCAAATGGTACGTTAGTAGCCAGCGCTAAACATGAAGATATGTATGCTGCAATCAATGATCTGCTGACAAAATTAGAGCGTCAACTCAATAAAGTACAGCATAAAGCAGAAGCTCGCCGTACAGACAATAGTGTTAAAGAGTCCAATCTCAACTTAGAAGTATAATCCTCCCTGATCCTTTCTCTAACGCGCTCAATGAGCGCGTTTTTTACTGCCTGTTGACACTCCATGCTAAATAGGTTAATTAAACTACATTATTGAAACTATAAAGTAGCAGGCTAACAAGCCAAATGATTATCAAGCCGTCTTTATTATTTTTCTTTTTTTTCACCTTCACATCAGGAGGTTGATTCGTTTCAAAGAAAATTTAAGAAGACGAATAAAAGCCTCCCATCGACAGGGAGGTTTTTTGTTTTACTGATCCCAAACATATTTACGATACACAGACTACACTCATAATAAGAATATCAGGAAAATACTATGGAACGAGACTTAGTGAGTTTACGAGAAGAAATTAGTCATATTGATGCAGAACTGCTGGATCTACTTGCTAAACGCCGACAATTAGCCAGTGACATCGCCCAGACAAAACTGCTCGATCATCGCCCTATCCGAGATAAAAACCGTGAACGACAGTTGTTGAATGTATTGATTGATAAAGGAAAATCACGTGGATTAGATGGATTTTACATTACACGATTATTCCAGATGATCATTGAGGATTCTGTTCTTACCCAACAGGCTTTATTACAACAATATCTGAATCAGACACCTTACGATTCTGCCCGTATTACTTTTTTAGGGCCAAAAGGCTCATATTCTCATATTGCCGCTCGACAATTTGCTGCTCGTCACTTTAATCAGTTGGTTGAGTGCAGTTGCCACAAATTCTCAGATATTTTCTCACTGGTTGAGATTGGTCAAGCTGACTATGGCATCCTGCCACTGGAAAATACCAGTTCAGGGGCAATTAATGAGGTTTATGATTTATTGCAACATACCCCTCTATCCCTTGTTGGAGAGATAACTTTGCCAATCAACCACTGTCTGTTGATTGCTGGGCAAACTGATATCTCAAGGATAAAAACCGTTTATAGCCATTCCCAACCGTTTCAACAATGCAGCCAATATCTCAATAAATATCCTGACTGGAATATTGTCTACTGTGAAAGCACTGCTGCTGCTATGCAAAAAGTGGCTGAACTCAACTCGCCAGAAATAGCGGCATTAGGCAGTGAGGCTGGCGGCACTCTTTATGGATTACATGTGTTAGAAAACAACCTGGCAAATCAGCAAGAGAATAGCACTCGCTTTATTGTTGTTTCCCGTAAAGCTATTGACGTATCCGAGCAAGTTCCAGCCAAAACTACGTTTATTATGTCAACCGGGCAGCAAGCAGGAGCACTGGTTGATGCTCTCATTATCCTAAAGAAACATGATATCCCCATGAGTAAATTAGAGTCTCGCCCAATAAATGGCAAACCGTGGGAAGAGATGTTTTATATTGATGTACAAGTCAATCTGCGTTCTATGAAAATGCAACAAGCATTGAAAGAATTGACGGAAATTACGCGTTTTCTGAAAGTGTTAGGATCTTACCCATCAGAGAATATTATTCCTATTGATCCTGTTTAAGGTAAAAAGACAAAACCGGATGTTTCTATCCGGTTTTAAAAAAGACCTATACTCGGTTGTCACTAGCCTGCTGCAAAAGCACTCGGCTTTCCTTCATAAATCGAGCGGCTTCATCACCAAACCAACCACTCACTTGGTTAAAGTTCTCAATAAAGGCTGACTTATCTTGGTGTTCCAAGATTTCCAGCACCTGCCCGAAACTTTGGTAATACCGACGTATTAGTGCAATATTTTCAGGACTAGACATAATAATATCAGCATACAGTTGAGCATCTTGTGCAAATAATCGACCTACCATCGCTAGCTCCAATCGATATATTGGTGAAGATAATGAAAGCAATTGTTGTAAATCGATATCTTCCTTTGCAAGATGCCGTCCGTAACAGAAGGTAGTAAAATGACGTAACGCCTGAACGAAACTCATATTTTTATCATGCTTCTCCGCGGTAATTTGATGCAACCTCGCTCCCCATACTGATATCTGTTCCAAAAACCATTGATACGACTCTGGATAACGTCCATCGCAATACACAACTACTTGTTTAGCAAAGCTACCTACATCTGGCCCAAACATCGGGTGCAATCCTAAAACCGGTCCTTTATGTACTTCAAGCATTGCCTTTAGCGGTTTTTGCTTGATTGAAGCCAAGTCAACTAAAATGCATTGTTCTGGCAAAGGAGGTAATCGACGGATAATCTTTTCTGTCAAGTGAATGGGAACACTAACGATCACCATCCCTGCTCCGGCTAATATATGTTCGGCATTATCCCAATCGTCAGCTTCGAGCACCCTGACTTCATAGCCAGACAGCGTCAACAATTGGCTGAATAGTCGTCCCATTTTGCCTGAACCACCTACAATGACCACAGGTCCCAAATGAGTGCTGAGTTTTTTAAAGCCTTTGTTATTTTCACTGACATAAGATTCTCGCATAATTCGGCGCAAGATATCTTCAATCAAATCAGGAGGAATTCCCATATTTTCCGCCTCCTGACGGCGGGAAGCCAACATAGCAGCCTCCCTGTCAGGATCATAAATCGGTAAACCGAGTTGACTTTTAACTTCACCCACTTGCGCCACTAAATTCATTCTTTTTGCTAGCAACGATAATAAGGTTTTATCTGCCTCATCAATTTGAGCTCTCAACTGTGACAATTCTGTTGCCATATTGATTATCCTGCTTTTTCCATAATTATGTTTCGATTAACCAAATGTGGAGCGATTTGTTGGTGCAGTTTTTTCAATATTTGTTCCGTAGTCTGCCAGCTAATGCAGGCGTCTGTCACCGAAACACCATATTTCATCTCAGTACGAGGTTGTTCGGAGGATTGATTTCCCTCATTAATATGGCTTTCCAACATAATCCCTGTGATGGATTGATTTCCAGACATAATCTGTTCAGCAACAGAATCCACAACGATACTCTGGCGACGAAAATCTTTACTGGAATTACCGTGACTACAATCGATCATCAGCGATGGTATTAACCCAGCTTTAATCATCTGGCGTTCACAATCAGCAACGTGTTCTGCACTGTAATTCGGCGCTGCGCCACCACGCAATATCACATGTCCATTCGGATTACCCTGAGTTTGTAGCAAACAAACTTGACCTGATTGATTTATCCCCATAAAGCGATGAGGCATTGCTGCTGCTTTCATGGCATTAATTGCCGTATTCAAACTACCATCTGTGCCATTTTTAAATCCGACGGGTACAGACAATCCAGATGCCATTTCACGATGAGTTTGAGATTCTGTTGTTCTGGCACCAATTGCTGACCAGCTAAATAGATCCCCTAAGTATTGGGGATTATTGGGATCAAGTGCCTCATTGGCCAATGGCAGTCCCATTTCTACCAGGTTCAACAACAGGCGGCGGGCAATATGCAGCCCCGCATCCATATCAAATGAACCATCCATATAGGGATCACTAATTAGCCCTTTCCAACCAACAGTTGTACGAGGCTTTTCAAAATAGACACGCATAACAATATACAGACAATCACTCAATTCAACAGAAAGCACTTTCAAACGACGGGCATAGTCCAAGGCTGCATCCACATCATGAATTGAACATGGACCACATACCACTAATAACCGAGGATCGCGATGCTGAATAATGTCAGCGATAGTATTACGCGCGTTTGTGATGGCATATCGATCATGGCTATTCAGCGGATATTTCAGTTTCAACTCCTTTGGTGTGATGAGGACTTGCTCATCAAGGATATGAACGTTATTCAGAGTGTCTTTTTGCATGATCATTTCTACCTGCCTTGTCTGTTTAGTGTTTGTCTAAGTGTCTGCTGGATAACATACCATGAGCCGTAAAGATTACAATCCAAAAACGCAAATATTTTCTTTACAACGTAAATATTACTTTACAAAGAATACAAAGGCTATTGGTGCATGGACATACTAACAAGCTGTTGAATTTTATTTTCATGTCAAAATATATAAACAATTATTAAAGTTAATTCATTGTAAACAACGCATCACAATCACATAAAAATAGAAATAATTTATTAACCGATTGCGTACGGTTTATTACAAAAATAAATATTTTTATAAATCAAACACTAAAAACAAGATCTCAATCTCATTTTTAT
>NZ_JADEUF010000127.1 GCF_015163655.1 Xenorhabdus griffiniae
TAGAATATATTAATAGCTTAAAGGTGAAATATTCTTTAAGCTTATTTTATCTTTTCTTCATCAACTCTTCACTTGTATTGTGATATCGATTTAGAATAATAAACCCAACGCCTGTTAAGGTAACGTATAATATAATACTCCCCCATAATATAGTGCTGGAAAAACTGAGAAGTTGGGTGAATAACCAAGGAGATATTACAGAGGCCCCTCCGAAAGCAAATTGAAGAACAGCATAATAACGCCCTTCATAACCTGAATGAGAAAAAATTAAAATAGCGATTCCTATTTGTGCTCCGAGAATGGCTTCAGCAAGGCTAAGCAGTAAGGTTACAATCAAAATTAAGATAAATTGTAATGCAAAATCACCATGAAGAAATAAAATGATGCTATAGGCGATCGTTTGTAAGAAGCCAGAGCAAGCTAAAGATCTCAGACATCCAAGTTTATTGCCTAATCTCAACGCAACTTGCTGAAAGCAAGGAATACCAAAACAAAGACCAGTAAACACAAAAGCGGCAAACCAAGATGGTAAAGTACGTTCAATCAGAAAGTAGTAAGGTAATACAAGCTCAATACTTTTTCCTGCCAATAGGAGTATACCTATCAAAAAAACGAAAATAAGATATTTTCTATCCTGGAGTATAGAAAAAGAGGAGATGTGATCTTGCTCAGTTTGTATTGGGTTTAGAATAATCTTATTAGATTGTATGATAACATTTCGCGTTATTATAAAAATAATAATTCCTGATATAAAATAACCAAAAGCATTTCCCCAAATAATCAATTTAACTATGATGTTAGATATCCCATCTTTATCAATGAAGAGTAGAGAGAATAAAGCTCCAAAACCTAAGCCAATATTTCTACAACTATTTATAATAGCAAAAATACTCATCTGAGTATTTTTAATAGGAAATAGAACCCTTATTGCAGCAGGGTTAGCACACCAGTAAATACGTTCACCGATGGAAACACATATAACGATGATAGTGACTTGCCAGGGTGTTGAAACAACCAGCATCCAAGGAAATGCACTAAATCGCAGTAAACTACCTACCAGTGTAGAGTTAGCTGGCCCTAGTTTATCAGCCAATAGTCCTGCTGGGTAACCAGCAATAAGTAATGCTATCATCGCACCTATCGTCATTGCCAGCCCAACATCGACGATATTTAACCCTTGCACTAACACTAAATAAAAGATTGCCATAGGGCGCCAGATTCCTCCGCCCATACTGCCAATTGCCATAGCCAGCAAAAACAGTTGTTCTTGACGATTTAAAACCATAATTTTTTTCTCATTCAATTAATGAACTATACCCTTCTTCTTTCAAGTTTCCTCTTTGTTGGCTGCACTCACCTAGACAGATTCAAAACATTAGGTCAATGATTATGTTTGTAACCCCGAGCTATTTTTTGTAAAAACGCTTTCATTTCTGCTCTTGATGTCAATTGAATATAATTCCCATCAAAATCATCCAATAATAACTTATCTTTTTTAAATTGATATTTTCTATATTTTATGATTTGTCGTAAAAAATCTAAGTTTATTTTTTCATAGCAACCAAGAGCCATATCAGGCCGTTGTTTTCCATGCCATTTAGCTATACGCTTTATGGCCTGGAATAAACAAATATAAGTTGGTATGTAGAGATGAATGACAGTATCTGCTTTTTCTAAACGTTGTGGCAGACTTGAACCATAATTACCATCAATAATCCATGATGATTGATTCGTTAAGGAGCATAATTTTTGCTGCCATTCTTCTGATGAAGGGGCTATCCATCCTTCTTGCCAATATTCTTTATCAAGATGAAATAAGGGAATCGAACAAATTTGATTTAGTTGCCTGGAGAAGGTTGATTTTCCTGCTCCAGGAGAGCCTATTATTAAGATACGTTGCATATTATCAATCATATTTATATCCTTCATCTTTCAAGTTGCCTCTTTTTTGGTTGCGCTCTTTCTGCCCTGTCATATAGTTATTTATGCTCCCTAGGATTCATTCCCTTTCCACCGAGATGCAAGTCGAAATCTATTGAATATATATCCACCTATAAGATTATTTTTTTCCATTCATTCAATATAGGGATGATTGTTTTCTCCGATAGTTCATAACGGCGTGCTTGCAGGTGATTAGGAACACCATTTTTTCTGGCTTTATCTTCGATCAGTTGATATTGGCGGCGGAGAAATCTAGCAGACAGCGCAAAATCATGGGCAATTTCTAAAGTGGAAAATTGGAGCTGGTGAAGAATGGCAGCCGTAACAAGTCCTGTGCGATCTTTTCCTAAGCTGCAATGAAGCATCACATTTCCTGTACCAAGTAATCCTGTGATTTCCTGAGCAATTTTCCATACCGTATGGCTCATAGTGAAATAAAGATTAATATAATCAGATTCTGTGACAATACGTGTCTGATTATTCTCTGGTGGTTTAAATCTAATGGGACGACTGAGGTACTTGGTTGATGTGTGAATATGATGATTAAATTTCTGACCATATTCTTCAGGTGTGCGTAAATCTACCAAGATATTGATGGGTAACATTTCTGATAATTTATTGTATGTTGCTTTTTCTTTCCCTCTCTGTATACCACAACGAATGAGCGTTCCACAGTTTATTTTAGTTGTATGTTTTATTTTTAATATTCTCCCATTCAGAATATCAGAGTGATGTATCGGGTAAATCTTTAGTTTCCTGATATTATTTAACTGTTTTTTCATCATTATTCACTGTAATTGATTTACTGTATATTTGTTCGTCAAAATAATATTCTGATGGGAAAATTTGCTTGAGAAATTTTACCATGAGATCTAACTCTCCAATACCAATTCTGGTATACCCATTCATTCTTTCTTGTGAACTCATATCACGGATGTAAAACCCACCTAAAGCAGCGGTTTCTACTAATTTGGCGGGATGATCACCAATAGTTTTAACATTGATGAAATTGGCACCTGAAGGAAGAATTTGCCAATTCGGACGTAATTTCATGATGATTTCAATAACATATTCTCGTGTTTGAATAATGGATTGACAAATTTTTTGAAAATGTTCTTTTTTCGCCAGAATTCTCTGAAGTAATGTCCAAGTACTACCTGAGATAGCTGATTCAGTCCTCTCCTGGGACAAGATATCTATAATTGCAGAAGAGGCTATTATGGCGGCAATACGAGCGCCTGCTAAACCGTAACCTTTAGAAAATGAGCGAACATAAATAATGTGTTCAGGTTGGCCTAAAAGCTCTAAATGGTTAATGCTACCAAATGCTATAAAACATTCATCAATAACCAATAAGTGACCATGCTTGGCACAATAATGAGAAATTTCTAATAACGTATTATTATCAAATTCTATCCCGGTTGGGCTATTGGGATTTGATATTGCAACAATAGAAGGTGGAGTTGCTTGGATTATCTCCAATAATGTTTTTATACAAAAATTTTCCGCACATTGATCATCAAAATAAATGGGTAATATATCAATTTGATTAAGATTGGCGTGATCAATCCAGCCGAAATAGTTAGGTATAGGAATAATTAATCTTTTTGTTGTACATGCAATCAAACGTAATAGTAGACCAATGGCGATATCTGATCCTGGGGTGAAATAAATAGAAGACGAGTTAATTCCTAATATTTTGGCGGCATGTTCATGTTCAACTTGAGGATAAGGGTAAAATTGATATCTTTGTGGTGGAACAATAATCTCCTGAAGTATTTTTGTTAATGCTTTATGGTGTAATTCACCACTACGTAAGTTTATTCCACCAGATAAAAATTCTCGCTGACGAGAAGGACGCTCGGGGGCCAAAGGTAGCGGGTAATTATTATTAACAGATGTTGTATTCGCCATTAATACACTCCATAGCAGATTTTTTTAAATTTCGGCTCCCAATATACGAAGTTGCCCTAATAAATCTGGGTAACCGCGCTCAAGGTGATTAATACCACTTATTTGTGTTGTTCCTGATATTTTTAATGCTGCAATAACTAGGGCTGCGGCTCCGCGTAAATCAGCGGCTTGAACGGTTCTCCCACTTTTGCGGGGAATATGGGGCATAATGTCTACTGATCTGGCATTGCGAATAATTTTGGCTCCCATCTTTTCCAATTCTTCAATATATTGAAAACGCTTGACCCAAACTTGCTCTGTAATACTTCCACCTAATTGGGATGCCATCAGTAAAAGAGCCATAAAGGGTTGACTGTCACTGAATATTCCGTGCGAGGTAACTTGAATATTCAATCGGGATGCAGGAGACACCTGGGTGATAGTGAGAGTATTTTCTTCCCATTGAAGCTGATAACCCAATTTTTCCAGACAAATTATTTCAGCCGATAGCCCGGTTTCGATAGCATCTTGCGAAACGCCAGTAATAGAAATTGGAGCGTTGCAATAAGCGGAGAGGGTCAAATACGTCATGACTTCGATCAGATCAGGGCCAAGGGTCGTTTTAAAACCATCCGCATCAGGTTTCCCCGCAATTATGATTCGATCTTTTTCCCACGCTATATCAACCTGCTGACATTTGATGGCTTCAACTAATGCCGCAACGTCAGGCTTAGAATAAGGATTGATAATTTCACTAATACCTTCAGCCCTTGCGGCGCATAACAATGCAGCTTTTGTTGCGCCAGAATAAAGCGGGCCAGTCAATTTGCCAGTACTTTTTTCAACGACGGCAAAGTCAGCCATATCGATTTGAGTGGAGGAAAAGCGGGATACAGTGGCTTGGATCATATTTCCTATGGTTTCGACTTTAGCACCGAATCGTTGTAAAACGGTACATAGTTGTTCAATGGGGCGCTCTCCTCCTTGACCTACTCCAATCTTACAGCCACCGGTTTCACCTAATATGACCTGGCCCACATGGGCCAGTATCCCAGGGGCAAGATACCACGCACCATGGATCAACGTACTTAAATGTTCGGGGATTTTGGGATTACTTAAGCCACGGGGGTCAATGTGCATGGTGCGTTTTTCTGGCTCATACAATATGCTGGCGCCCAGTAATTGACCTATTTCGCCCAATATCCTGATGTCTGCAATATCAGGAACATTTTTGATTAAAGAAGGTTGTTTTGCTGACAATGCTAGGCTAAACAACGGTGGAAAAGCATGCTTGAAACCTGAAATGTGCACACGCCCTGATAATTGATTGCCGCCCGTCACTTCAATCTGTTGCATATTATTTCTCCAGTGCTTATTCCGAAATAAAAACAGCAGTGAGTACACGTCGGTAAGTCCCTTCAGGCGCAAAAGCAGAAATAGGCGTTACCATATGCCATGATTGATCTGAACGTTGTAGTATCACTGACGTGTTCAGTTCAGGCGGGATCTCACGATAAATATCTTGTGAATCATCAGAGTATAAAATACGCAGACAACCTCCCCAATCAGGAGACCAGTTTCGGCTGAAGTTAAAGATTTGAGTCACAATTTTTTCGGTTTTATCTGTATGTGGCCCTAACCATTGCGAAGAATGATATCGCCATAGCGTTAAATTCAAACGAGCCGAGCTGAGATCTTTGCCGATCAATTTTCCCATTCGATCCCGATATTGATCACTTCTTAAATATTCGCAAAATTCGTTCCATACAGGAGAAAGATAAGTATCCTTTTCAATGCGTAATGCTTCCAGGCTGTAGGTTTTTTTATCATCGGCCTCTTCTGCCATTTTTTCTGCAATGATAAAGCCTTCATGAGGAAATGTTTCCATCAATCTATTGGCTATTTCCTCGTCAATAAAAGGAGATACCATTCCCCAGCGGTAAGGGGTGTTTGTTAATGCTTGGGGTAGTAATAAATTAAACATGGATTTCATTATCCTTATTATTTAAAGGCTATCAGGACATACGTAATGCAGGAGTAGGGTACGCCGTGCATGTTGTGAACCAGACGCTACCTTACGAACACTGTGCCAGGAGCAGGGAGAAGGCAGGAGGATCACTGAACGATTGGGAGAAGGTGAAACGGTTTCCTTGATATCATCAGGATCAGATGAACCGAGAATAAGTAACTCTCCCCCTTCTATGCTACCCGTCGGAAAATAAAGGGTTTGAGTCAGGATCTTATCGGGACGGTCACAATGGGGAGCCAGCCAGCAATTTTCATGGTAAATAGTAAAACGCACGTGTAAGAGAGTTTTTGAGAGATCGCGTTCCACCAATGTTGAAAAGTAATGGCGATAATCATCACTTAATATAACTTTCAGCATTGCTTTCCATGCAGCGCTCAGGGTATTCCATGTTTCCGGCACGGGAATGCCATTATCAATAGCCAGTAGATCCCAAGTACTATAGTGTTTTCCATCACCTTCTTCACGGTGAGATTTACAGTAACCTGTATGTGGAAATTCTGCTTGTAATCGTTTGAATACGTTCGGAGATAAAAAATGATCTGAACAAAACCATTTAAACGGCTCTTTTTTCTTTTTGAAATCAGGTGAATGCCATCGGATATTCATATGTGATCTCCTGATGTGAGGTTTTGCTCATATCCCGCTTGCGGTGTAATTTTCTTCATGACTTCAGTGGCACGATCTTTTTGATTAGCAAATAGCAATGAGTAGCCTCTTTGTCGTTCTTCTAGGAATTGAGGCAATGTGTGAAAAAGTTGGCGATTATATTTACCCATCTCTGTTATTGAGGAATTTTCGTGTAATTCGTTGTAAGGGGTATAAACAGTGGGACGAATTCTGGCACCTTCAGCGATCAACCAGTCGATTGTCTTAATTGATGCTTCTATTGTATCTCCGGGTAAGCCAAGAATAATGAATGCGTTGATTTCTATGCCGTTTTTCTTGGAAATAGCGAGTAATTCTTCAACCTTAGCCTCAGTATTTAGCTTTATTTTGGGTAAGTGCAGATTTGGTGAGACGGAAATGGTTTCTACTCCCAGACTGATCCGAATGCAACCAGCTTGTGCCATCAATTCAATCAATTCTTTATTCAAATGATAAATTGTCGTCACGCATTTCCATCGAATGGGCAGTTTTAATTCGATGAATTTATGACACAATTCTTTTACCCACCGACGATTCAAGGTAAAGGTAGGAGCATAAAAAGAGACATAATCAAATGGCTGGATGCGCTGTTGTTCCGTGATATATTCGATGACACGATCAACTGAAAGCCGTCGTTCGCTTTTACCTTGCATGGGAGGGACATCACAAAATTCGCAACCCACCGGGCATCCTCGTGCGACAGGAATAACGAGTTCGCGTCGATCAGGAATACCACAAAATTTGTTTAAGTCATTCTTATACATACGATCATATGCAGCGTAAGGGATCTCCAATGTATCGGGAAGTATCCACTCTTCTGGACTCAGCATCTGACCGACATCCCCCTGCAAATAACCAAGGGGGGTTTTCACAATAAGACCGGGAATACTCTTTGTGTCGGACTCATAATTTAGTAGGAAAGACTCAACACCACTTTCATAATCACCGCTGAAAACAATACCTTCAAAATTAAATTGCTTAAACCAACCAGGAACTTGCTTTGATAATCGTCCGAAAGTAAATATTTTCACTTGGGGTAAAATCTCTCGACAATACATTGCTGTGCGGCTGAAACTATCCACAGCATCAAAATCATTAAATAAACCAATAAAGTCATAGCCTTTTGCCAATTCCTGAGCTAAATCATGCCAAGTGAGATTTAATGCTCCACCGTCTAACGCAGTAACTTGCCATAATGAGTTTCTTTCCCTGATATAGGTTGCAACTTGAAATAAAGGCAAGTGATGACCGGCATTAAAATAAGAGGGAATATAGGGAGGAATAAGTAATAGTATACGCATATGCAAACCTCCTAAGTTAAATATGCATTTGCCAAGTAAATAAATTGACAAACGGCCATCGTTGCGTAACAGCCAGATGGAAGAAAAAATTCGATTGTTAAACAGGAACGATCAGGGAATTCATGATCTTCATTGAGATCAGTAACTTTTATAAAGGTATGCACAATGGTTGGGCGAAGACTTTGTTTTTCTACTTTTTTTCCATCAACGATATTAAATCGAATAAAGGGATACCAAGGCGTCGTAGCGGCAAATGTCATGACATCAGAATAAGCTGTGGGTAAAACATAGGGTATTGATGATCGCATCACTTGTAGACCTTGGTGATATTGTTGGAACTCTTGGGCGACGAGATTGTTCCATTGATAAGAACTGTAGGAAGCATAATAAAAAGAGAGTCGCCTGGGATCTAACTGATGAAAAAAGTGTTCGGCTTTACCTAGCCATTTTTGGGCTGCTTGTGCTTCTGGTGATGCCGATTGGCATATCAATGACAAGGCTTTTTCCCATTTGCCGTGGTGAAAGGCTTGCCCAATAAGATGAGTTGTAGACGGGCCACCAGGTACACCGAATCTTTGCGTATCATAGTAGTTAATGAAAGCGTGGTTATGAGATGTCTGTTTTGCCAAGGCTTGTGCAATAGGCTTATCTAAATTACGTATGACAATTCGAAAGCTGTTACCTACGAGTTGGCCAATCTTGATATTTTCTTCAAAACAACCAACTTCATGCAATGATAACCATTTTCCCGAAGTCATATCCAAATGAGCATTGATGGCACGGGTATCTATATTCCGTGATAAAGATTGAATAGATATTCTCTGACTTGTTATTCCGTCTTCATCTTTTAATCCCGCATATCCAATATAGCTTTCTGGTATGTCTAATATATTGGCAATATTTGTAACTGCTTCAGAGGTTGTCATTCCTTCTTTACGTAATTGGAAATGCCAGATCTGTTTTTCTATCGAGGGTTGATAGAAGTTTGAAACTTCTTCAACGAGAAAATCAGCAGGTACTTTTTTAAGGCAATATTGAACATCCTTGCAGAGAAAGGTGTTCGGTAAATATTTGGAAAAGTCTGTATTGAGCTCTATATTATTCATTGAAAGATCTCTAATTTTCAGACCATGATTTTCAATGGTCAAAATAAGACTAATTGTTTTTGTATGCTCAATGTACCAACACGTTATATGTTAATACGGTGAACTTTCTATAGCGAAATAATCATCACAGTTTCCTTCTCGCCAAATATCCGTCGTGGCACAATGCAAACCACCACCAAAAGGATACGCATTGCGGAAAGGCACAGGGATGACTTCAAATCCTAACTTATCCAATTGTTCTATTTGATAAATTTCACTTTCTTCTACACATACTGTTTTCTCATCAAGTGACAATATATTCATTGACAGCCATGTACTTGAATAACATAACGGGGGAGAGTGATGATGTGCAGGAGGAGCTGCTTCGATAATCTGCCAGTCATTACGAATAAATAATTCTCTGGATTCAGGCAGTAACGGCCTGTCAGGATTATTTAAAACTAAGCCGGGACGCAAAGGTAGCAGAGTACAATCTATATGGCTTGGGAAAGGATCACCGGGAAAATTGACAGTATGAATACGATAATTAGGAAAATGACGCCGTAACCAATCAATGCCTTTCATGTTTGTAGTAAAGCCATGCTGTACGAAAAGATCTTTCCCACATCGGAAAATATCCGCAGCTTCAAAAATGGGTTCTTCTTCTGTCGTGACGAATTCTTTTTTCATTACCCACTCTTTTCGGATTTCCATGCTGATCTCTTCAGATAAATAACCATTCCGGTAACTCCTATCCGAAAGCCGAGGACGAGGGGCTGATTCATGCCGCATAGTTGTATCTTCTTGCATATAAGCAGCAATCAAAGGGCGATAACATAAATACTCAAAGAAACGGGATCTGAAACTCATTGTTGCTTCAAGAATTTCCCTGCCAATAGTGATGAGGACGTCTCTCGGTGGCTGGCAACCGAACATGGTGCCTTGGATAAAATCCGGGGTTTGTACAGGAGAGTTAAAATCTAATGGGGTTGGCCGATCAACACGAATGCCACGTGAAATCAGTATCGAAGATAAACCATCCAATTGTTCATTGGCAGCATCAACGGATTCTTGGCTTCTTGGGCCATAACGACCTCGCATATCTGAATTTTCTGGGATGCGGGCCATAAATGCAGGTTCTGGTGGAGGAATACAAGCATTATCTGCACGACCGACAATGACATGCCGTAATTTTCCCCATTCTGTATGACATTCAACATGAATAGGAAAATTGTCTGATTTTGAGCTATTATTGGCGTTAACAGAATTAGTCACAATATTTTCCTTTCTCGCATTCATATAATGAAGAGTAACATTGTCATGAATTAAATAAAGAATTAAAATTTACTTTCCAATAAGATAATTACTTCGTAAAATTAAATGTTATTGTTATTTAAATTGATGCTTATTGAGCCTAAAGTCAATTCAAAAAAATTATTTCTTGTTAATTAAAAGTTAACGATGAGTTTTAAGAACTATGTAGAGGTGTTATTTCCTAAAATTGAATCATTAACTACTCATTGAGTTCTTGATTTTATTATTGAGTTATTAAAAATTAAATTACTTGTTCTTTATTTTTAATTTGCCGATATTTAATAAT
>NZ_JADEUF010000128.1 GCF_015163655.1 Xenorhabdus griffiniae
GAATAAATGATAATAATTTATTTCTTTATGCAAACATAAAAATTATTATTGGGATAAATGATGTTTTCATTATTGTGTTATACCTAAGGCATGGTTATCTATTACAATTTTTGATTAGACATTCTATTTTCAATATAATCAGCGATGATATCATCTGAATTGTTTGGAGAAATAGTATGACAAGAAATAGTGTTGTTTTCTTCTTTTGCAAGAAATTGACTTATCTTATTGATGGCGCGTTTTCTTTCTATAGGGTTATTAATAAATAAGTCATTGCATTTTTTAATTAATGCTAACCCCTCTTTCTCTGGCAGATATGGAGGTATATCAGGATAACCATATTCCGGTTGCCATAAGAAACCGTATTCATGACTATAATAATTTTGGAGATATACATCTAATTGTAATTGTTGACTATAGTTTTGCGGTGGTAAGAAAAAAACATCTTTATGAAGAGTGACACATTCATAAAATGTTGTCAGGCCCGGATTGGCTAATACCTTACGGGCACGGTGTAATTTTTGCAGAAAATCATGCCTTGAAAAACAGCCAATATGAATATGAGGATGTGTTTTGGAAAATATTTCTGCCAGATTTACGATAGTTTTGCCTCCACCTGCAATAGTAATGTTGTTTTCATTTTGCAGTTGGGGAATAGACAACAACTCGTTGAGGAAATGATAATAAAAATCGGTTGTATCGGCGTAGACTGTATCAATGCCACCAAGAGTAATTAATATACCTTCTGGAGGATGGTCATCCATCATGCATCGTTGCAGAGAATTGTGAAGAATGGGGGGGATAACTTGATAATTACCAAGCTTATCATGGAATCTTTCAATATTGCGTTCTATTCCATGAAAGTCTTGAATAAATGTTTTTTCAGTTTTGTGCAGATCAACATGAAGATTATTCCACATCCAAAATAGCGTATCGATATAGATAATTGGTGTATTAAACGTTGAAACGAAATCAATCGAGTTAATGTTAGTATTAATGATATACAAACTGGCACCAGAAATAAGCTCAGAATAGCGTGAAAGTTCTGTCGCCGAAGTGGTATCACATTCATAAATTTCATCAAATAAGCCGGATTTTTGACCTAATTGAGAAGAAGTCAGTGTACCTAATAAAATAAATTTAGTATCCGGTGTTAATTTATTTCGGCGCTTTAATTTCTCCACCACATTTAACGTGGTGGATATTGGGCCAAAACAGAATGGCTCTGCGTCAAAAATAATATATGGAATATTTTTTAACATATTGCTCTCTCATAAAGGAATATATGCATTAAACTTCAAGTCGTAATTTACAACACGATATGAAACCTGATTTCTTCCCGCGAAGCGGGAAGAAATCACACGCATCTTGAAGTTAGATTGGTATATTTACATTTTCTATATCAAATTGTTTAGTATAAGGACAATATAAAAACGTGCTGCCATGGAGGTTATTAAGATGCAATCGTCCAGAAAGATTGAGATCGTCTGTCATTAAATGAGCTAAGAAAATATTGTGCAAATTTTGATGGGAAATAATAATCCGCATAGAAGACATTGAAAGCTCATCGCCAATTTGCATCATAAAACGATGGATCCTATCAGCCGCCTCCGTTACCTGTTCTGAATCTTTGAAAGGGGAATCAAGGGGAGTATGCAGTAACCGATAAGCAAAATCTTCACCATAGCGATGCGGAATATCTGCCAGTTTCATGCCAATAAGCTCTTCTGGAAAGAATTCACAAAGTGCATCAGTTTCTTGTATTGAACAAGACTGATATGCCGAGCTGAGTGCTTTGGCGGTTTCAAGTGCCCGGCGTTGAGATGAGGTATAAATATTTTGCCCCGGAAGTTTCCCTAATATTCGTCTACCAATTTCTCCAGCTTGTTTGATTGAAGGGGCATCAAGGGCAATCACATCATCTTCAGGGCAGTAATCTAAATGGTCAAGCGGGATAATTTTCCCATGTCTGATCCATAGTATCTTTAAGGGGGGGATGGGGCCATTGTAGTGTATGCGTCCATCTACTTGGTGGCTTGAAAGCCCATGAGATTGCCAAAAGAAGTTGGCATTTTTTCCCACATCTGTCTCCAAATGAACATATGTGGCACCGTGGCGACGTCCCCATTGCAACATAGCATGCCATAATCCATAACCCAGCTTCTGACGCTGGTATTCATCCCTGATATAAAATTCAGCAATATTCAGGGTTACTTTTTCTTCCCGTGCAAGATACACATTCGCTAATCCCGCTAATTGTCCGGCAGTTAGCAACAAAAACAGTCCCCTGTCACCTTGCAGGATGCGTTGTTCAAGGATAGTATGATTTTCCCGTGCAATAGCCTCTTCTGACTGATCGCCAAAGACTTCTGGCCAATGACGTTGAAAATATTCTCCATAAAGATGAAGAAATGAGTTCCACAAGGGAGATCGAGGGGTAACTTGTTTGAGTTCTAACATTTTACTGACTCCATTCAACTCTTGGTGAATTAAACATCAACATAACTTTCTCACACCATTGATGATAATTTAAGCTGGAATGCGCTTTTTCTTGTCGAGGTTTGGCAAGTAACGGCTGAATCAGTCCCTGATGTTTAAGTAATGTTTGCAGGGAGGGAGAACACTTCTCCCAATTTAATGCAGTACGATAGGGACTTGATTGGTAAGACGCATACAGTGAGACATTGTGAATGTCATCTTCAATAAAGTGAGATTGCAGATATTCTCTCAATGCCGCGAATTTTTTTTCGGCAGTGATATAAAAAGTAGTAAAAATATCTCTGACAGAAGAGGATATGTACTTTCTGTTTGTTAAGCGAAGGCGTAATGCTCCACCGGTATGGATAAGTTTATTGCCGTTGAAAGAATAATAAGCGGCATGAACATGCAGGAGTTCCTGTAAACAATCTTTCCTTCCATAACCCTGAGAAAGATCCAGAAATACATGAATATTGGGGTTGCTTTGAATTTCTCGCAAAAATTCCATACATCCTGGATCGATATATCCCAAAGGATGGGCAAGAAGTATGGCACAGGGTTGTGGCAGAGAGCTTAACATTGCCATCATAGCCTGGATATCTGCTTGCAAAATCATGCTGGCTTGCTCTGGTGGTAAAACAGGGTAGAAGAGTGGCTGCCAATTGGCAGCGTAAACAGAGTCAACCATGCTTTGACATATCCACTCTGGCATCAGGCAATAGCCCTGATTCGCCACGGCTTGTAGATCTTCGCGAAAAAAGCCTCGTACTGAACAGCCATAGTTCACTATAGTGTCCAAGGAAGTGCTCCCTTGCAAAGAAAGCAGATTGCGATGAGATATCATGGTGTGATCCTGAGATGAAGACGCTCAATGTATGCATTGGCTAACTGGTTATAGAATTCATTTTCTCTGCCCCATAAATCAAGTTGAAGGCCAGCATAGGGGCAATAGATCGTTTCCAGGTGACTCATCAGGCAATTGATTCCCATCAATTTTTCTCTACCCTGATAGCTACAACCCCATTTAGCGGCATACCATTGACCTGCACCGTTATTTATCATCAGTGACCAGGCACCAGGAGTACCATTATCGTCATAGGTGACGGCCAGATGATATTGGTTACTTTTGGCTAACAGGCCAGGGAGATATTGGAGATCTTCACGATTCAGGCTGCGCATATCACTCTGTTGAAGGGGTTTCCAGCCTCTTGCATCCACATATAACGCATCTTGCCATAATTGCTCAATTTGACTCGAAGCACTGTAACGTGTGACGGTATGGTGGCTGCGAGCTTTCTTAAGACTGCGTTTTAATCGTGTTGAGTGCTGGCTCAAAAAGTCAGCGACTATTGTTTTAGGCGGTATGTTGACAATCGGGGCTGACCATTTGCTCTCTTCATGACATTGCAAACCCTGCTGTTGCGCTAACTCATGCAGGCAGAAATAGGCGCGGGATTGTGCGTTCAGATACTTAAATAAGACCGGTTGCCGCTTTAAAAAAGAGAGTAATTCTTTTTCTTCTTGGGCCGTAAAAGTGAAATCGAAGAAAGTATTGCTTTGCCACTGTTGCTGGCTTTCTTGCCAAACCAGATCAACATGCTCAAAACGCCTGAATTCAGGATAACGCAATGCTGTACCTAAACGCCATAAATGAGAAGTGGTTGGATTATTAAAAAGGGCTATTGGTGCAGATTGTTGCATAATTGCCTGGCTTATTAGTGCCACAATACTGTCTGGAGAATATTTCGTGCTATCAAGCAAAGTTTCATGAGGTACATTGTAATCCCACAAACTATCTTGGGCGACTTCTCTGATACGGGAAGCTGGCAAACGATCTTCTATCGCTCGCGTCTGATTACGGGTAATCAGCGTTGGTTCCTGCGCAACGAGCCGATAATGCAGAATCCGAACACCTTTTCGCGTTAATAGGGAATGAATAGCATCAATTTCTTCAGGATAAATGAATACGCCATCCAAAATGATCAAATCACTACCCGCATCAAGGCAATCATCAGCAACCTTTAACAACCGCAAGGTATCTTCCATGATGATTTTTGGCGTAAGGCATGTTCTTGGTTCAACAAAATGATGAAAAGTATCCCAGGGTAAATAGGAGACGGTGAACCCCTGCGCCAGCATGACATCTTTCAGGCGGTTGCACGTTGTGGATTTACCACTTGCCGGTGTTCCTCTAATGACAACAACAGTTTTATGCTTCATTGCCTAATACCTTTAATTGCCAGCCTCGCATGATATCTACAATAGGATGTTGATTAAAGACGGTTTGATAATACTCGTCATGACCAATTTTAGCGGCACGGTGCATAATCTGTTTTTCGGTGAGGCGTAACTCGATTTTATGATTGCTATTGCCCAAACACATTTCCTTTCCTTGCGTATTTGGTGGTGGAGGGTAGAGCAATACATTGCAATTCTGGCCAGTGGCATGATAGTAAATCTGGATTGCTTTTTGTTGCGTGGTATTTTCCACAAACAACGTTTGCTCTGGAGAAATCTCTAGCGCTGTGCTGAGAAATTCGGGGGTATAAAGAGTAATGTTGCGGTAATACACATCCAACATCATTTGTTCTTCATCTGTCCCCTGTGGATAAGTGGCATCCGGTTTTTTGGCGTAAAGACCATATAGCATTGAGGTTGGCAACACCGTCTTGATGTAGGGAATCCATTGATCAATATGCTGGCGGATCTTATCTTCGGAGGTATCTACCCAATAAATTGGAGGTAAAGGAATGTTAAGCTGCGCCAAAGTATAAACAATGCCGGCTTCTAACCATTCCCTCATTGTGTTGTGGTTAGCTTGTTGAGGATCAAAATGCAACAAGTCGGCCATCATGATTGCTTCGTGGGATTGAAAATAGAGATAAACAGGGGCATTGTGCTGTGAAGCGATAATTGCTGGCAACACAGAATCGATCAAATCTTGTAGTGAAAGTCGGGCTGGTACACCTTTTGCGTAACAGATACAAGAACCTCCTAACACATATTGGACAGGCTGATGATTCTCGTTGAGCTGAGTAAAAAAGTTATTGCCTAATATCATGATAAATTTCCTTCCCTGGCCCACTGTAAAACATTTTCGTAAGTTGCATTATCAATAGGCACAGGCAGGCAAATACGGTCACTCACAATTGTTTTATGTTTCTCTAATGCTGATACAGGGGGCGGACTTGCTTGTAGAACCCAAGGGAAATGGTCAGAGTAGGGAGAAAGCTGATTTTTTATAATCGGATGGTTAGCCAGATCCCAGGCTTGCCAATCATATAGCAGCGTTGAATTGAAGCGAGCTTTGGGTAATTTGTTGCGTTTTAACCAGACAGAAACGGGGATCGTACCTTCCGGACGTGGGGTGATCCAATCTATGGGTAAATGTTGCAGGATCGCTTGATAACGTTCGGTTAATAAGGCACGAAACTGTTCAATATCTTCCAGTTGGTTAATCAATAATGCCGCTTGTATTTCATTGAATTTATTATTGTCACCAAAACCAATACTATTGCTCCAATCTGGATAACCTTCTGCTGTACGTTCAGCACCGTGGTCAGTCATCATGCAGGCATTGATGAACAGAGCATTATTTTTGGCAACCAGTAAACCCCCTTCACCACTACTGATTAATTTGTTGGCCTGAAAACTGAAACAGCCATATTCGCCAAATGTACCCACAGGCTGGTGTTGATATTTGACTCCCATCGCTTGTGCGCAATCTTCAATCAGGTACACATTATGTTGTTGGCAAATTTGGGCGATTTCAGCAATTGAAGCAGCAGTGCCTTCCAAATGAACGGCAATGACTGCCAGAGGTTTGGTATCCATTTGATTTAACGTCTTGTTTAATGCCTCTGGACACATCATGCCATTGTCATCGACATCGACGAGAACCGGGATTAATCCGCAACTGAGCGCGGCATTGGCAGTAGCGATAAATGAAATGGAAGGAATGAGCACCCATTGCCCGATTTTGGGCCTAAGTCCAAGTAAAGCCGCTTTGAGCGCGACAGTGCCATTTGTCAGTAGGATGGCATATTGGGTATGCAAAATATTTTGTAACAGCCTTTCTGCCTGACGGCAATATTGGCTCTCTGTGGCATATCTAAACACCGCTTTATTATCAAGAACGGTTTGCAAGCGGTATTGTATATTATCAGCAATCTTGGTATTACCGAGATAAGGTCTAAGATATGACATAGTATAATCCTAATAATCAATATTTTTATTAATATTACCTGTGCCAATGGTGAACCGGAGCAGGTATTTTATTCATTTGAATGATTAAATAAACAGCTATTGCAATCAGTAACAGTATGGAGAAACCGGCCACTGGTAAAAAAGAGTGTGTAGAGCCAGGAGCAATGGATACGGTGATGGCAGCTATTGGGAATGAAAAATTCATTGTGATCTGAAATAAAGAAAACAGACGGCCTTGTTGCATTTCCAATCCCTTTTGATAAATGGTCTTGGTAATTAAGACATTGAAATAAATTATTGCGATGTTATAGAGCAAATAGAAAAGGGATTTTGCATAAAAAATTTGTAGTTGAAAGAACAGAATGCCAAATATAAACAGGCCAATAAATATTGCAATGGGATAACGTTGGATACGATTATCAACGCAGGTTTTACTGAGTAATGTTGTACAGAAAACAGGTATCAGAGCACTGAGCAAATAGAACAGGGTGACCAATCCATAACTTTCATTCGCCAAACTTTCCATAACAACAACAGGGAGTGCCACCATCAAAAACGCATTGGCAAAAATTGCGAAAACAATAGCAATGGCAAATGTCTTATAATAACGCTGTTGAAATACAGAACGTAATCCAGCGGATAACTGGGATTTTTGCCCTGTTGTACGTTTTATCTGCATTTTTATCATAAGATAACAGACATAAAAATAAGGCAACAGAGAGAATAATTTGATAGTTACAATCGTATCTATTCCTTGAGTAATACCCAGTAAAGCACCAAATCCAGGGCCAAGGGCCGAAATAAGCGATGTAGCAATAACAATATAGAGAGAGACATTCAACGTCTTACCACCTTGTTGCGCTGTCCAGTCATTAAGTTCATGCCAGGCAACACGTGACCATGGAATTTCATAGGCAAAAAGAAATTCTAATAATGAAATAAATAAAAGCAATACAATGGGAGAAAATGTGATTTTGCTCAGTAATAATATTAATAATGACAATGTGCTAAAGATTTCAATCAACAATATAACAATACGGAATCTCCAAATATCTGTTGAATAATCAATTTTATAACCCCATAACAAAGCACCAATGGATGTGAATAAAAATATGACGCCCATATTGGCATAATAGTATGTCGTTGGTGTGTTCTCAGATAATAATATATAGGGATATCCGACGGCAAGAATACTTGAGCCAACACCATTAATCAATAAAGAAATCAGGAACAGATATCTTATCATCGTCTTAATCTTGTTTTATGGTTGTATAATGGAATTTATTATTGTAATTGTTTAAATATTTCAAACATTCATATTCATTTTTGGCAGAGCAAATAATATATCCCATTTTTTCCGTGTAATGGGTATTGGAAAAATAACTGCCCGTTTCGGCATATTGCTGCCATTCAATCACATGCTCATCTATAATTTCTTTTATCGGCGTTATGGACTTTACTTCTCCAATCGGCGGATTAAAAATGATCATCCCAATGCAATTGAGATCAGCATTCTCTATGGAGGAAGAAAGTTCTTTGCCACCCGAAGCTGGGGAAATTAATGCATTGATAAAGACATCAAAGGCATGCTTACTATAGGCTTGCGCATGAAGGTCGAATAATCTGAGTCCTGGTGGACGTGATGCGGTTTCGCAAAGTATGAGATTGTCGGTATTTTCTTCAATGAAAATTTCAGTATGAGTAAAACCGTATTCGAGATCGAATGCCTGCAATACCCGTCGATTAAATTCAAACAGCCTGTGGCTATCAGGAGAGTCTGGCAGCATGGTATGCCACATAAAATGGCTGGGTTTGGGGTGATCGGAAGCGAGTAATGAACAGGCGTAAACGCCGATGCCTTGATAGATAATCTTATGCTGAAATACTGCTGTATCAACATGCAGTAACTTACCCTGGATTTTTTCTTCCACCAGATACTCTTCAGGTGCATCAAGTTGCTGTAAGGCATAAAACAAGGAAGTGCGGTCTGGATATTCGGTCACTCCCATTGATCCCCAAAATGAGCGTGGCTTTACAATAAAACCAACCTGGTTGCCTTTGTGTTTGGCAGAATTTTCAACGGACTCAGTAAAGACCTCAAAATGTTCAGGTGAGGTTAACATTTCTGAAGCCAGTGTGAATTTGGGACAACATAGCCCACGTTCATTGGCAGTCTTCCGCATTATCCATTTATCTCTAAATGATCGGGCTACATTAATGATGTGGGTATCTTGGTTAATATGGGCTGCGATGATAGCCATCAATTCAACATGAAGCTCGGAAAAAGCGATAAAGTAATCGATGTGAATTGGAGCAGTGGTAATTGATAGTGTCTCTTTGGCCTGTTTTAGTGCATCTATTATTTTTTCACAAGCGTGGTTAGCCAACGGCTCATCAACGATTAAATAGGCCAATGCCAAAGAACAATCCGTTGAGTCCAGCCATTTTTTCTTGATCAACAGAATAAGATTTAAATTATATTGATAGCAGAGTTGAACAAAACGCTCACTATCTTTGATATCTGGCATACAGAAGATAGTCGGCTTCCCGCGATGAAAACCAGCCTGATTGTTGATGTGTATTTCTAGAGACATCGTTTTACCTTAACCTATTAGCAGGATCACAGCCTTTAATGCAGTTACAAGTGATTACGGGATACATTTTTTTACGAAATAGTGAGAATCTATCACCATGCCAAATATCGTGTAGTGAGTTCTCCAAGACATTCCCCATAATATATTGCTCAGGATTTGGCCGATACATCGTGGTATCGCAAGGGTAGACATTTCCTGTTACGGCATCAATGAATAGCGTTGTCAATGGAATAGCACATGCTTTTTTGCCGGAAGCGTTATAATGCCCCATTTCAGCGCGGCAATAATCCTCTTCATTGCGGCCGAAAATTTCATAATTGGCATCCATAAATAAATGGCGTGAAATCTGTTTGCTTTCCAGTAAGGTATTTATTTTCTGCATAAATACTTTAATTTGAGCCGTATTTAAAAATAGCAAAGGATAATCTTTAATAGGGATAAGGTTAACACCATCAACGCTTAGTTCGGTCATTTTAAGCAGGAACTTATCGATAGTGTCGTAATTTAATGAAGTCACAACATGATTGACAACAATAACAGAGCCTGCTATTTCCTGCTTAATATATTTCATGGCATCATAAAGATTGTTTGTTAACCAACGAATGCCTCGTGATTCGCCATTTTTTTCGGGTTCTACATGATCAATGGAGATATAAAATTTTCTGACAAGGTGACTCTTGTTTTGTACACGATTGAAGATCTTTTTTGATAAAGCCGTTCCATTGGTTGTAATGGAGATAGGAGTGTTTTTATTACAATCCAGAATAGCCAGAAAGTCTTTTGATAAAAAAGCTTCTCCTCCATGAATATTCACCTCTTGTGGTGAGAGAGCTTCTAACTCTTGCCAAAGTCTAATCATGTCTATTTGTTTGTGTGCATCAATCTGAGCGGTTTGCCACACATCGCAAAATTCGCAACGTGCATTACAAATATTATTTATGCGTATAAATGCATAATTAAGTTTAGGCATGGCAAAAAGCCCTTCCGGATCCAGACCAATAGGGTATTTAGCAATGGCAATTGTCTCTTCCATATTATTTTCCATTTGTTTATAAATTCAAAAGTGATAATTATTGCTATTGATAAAAAGTAAAATGAATATAATTGATTGTTGTTTTTATAGATTTGCGACTCTACAGAAATTTCACATATAATC
>NZ_JADEUF010000129.1 GCF_015163655.1 Xenorhabdus griffiniae
TGGTCAATGAGGAATCATTGGTCTTGCCTTTAACGGTGGATTGGTCTCCGCCGTTAGAACCCTTCCTGATAGCTGTGGTGGT
Organism: Xenorhabdus griffiniae; assembly: GCF_015163655.1. Lineage (GTDB taxonomy): Bacteria > Pseudomonadota > Gammaproteobacteria > Enterobacterales > Enterobacteriaceae > Xenorhabdus > Xenorhabdus griffiniae. The sequence goes on from NZ_JADEUF010000129.1 coordinate 83, forward strand.
GATTCGGGGTAAAAGAACCCACTTTGGTGGGTTTTTTTACGTCTATTGTGAAGTGTCGGGCTGTCAGGTTTATTGCTACCTCTTATGTACAACGAACTGATTACGCTATCCAACGCCATTTTGCCCTGGTTAAGGTTATTGGTTTTTCTTTAACTTGAGCATACCTTACATCAGAATGAAAAGGCAGCAGCACTCAATGCTGGATTATTTGACTCTGATGAAAAAATATGTATGCTTCATCACGAAAAATATCAAAGATACATAAAAAAATAAAAACCACAATTTTGTACTATACTATTAGTATAGTCATTATGACTATACCAATCGCCTTTCAAGGTTCGTCTTATATCTCCCCGCGTAGCGGGGAGATATAAATAATCACATTGATTTGTAAGCTGCAACTTGAAGTTGGATTGGTATATAACTCACATCTCTATCGATTCAATCATTGATAAAATCAATTGTGGCGATTCATAATATAATTAAATTTTAAGGTAAATCGTTTTAAGTCCACAATTGGAAACGACTTTATCGAAGTAATATTTATAACCAAATAGCATAGGAGAATTCATTATGTCTGATATAAGAAAAGGAAGAGTTTTCCTTTCTACTTATTGGAAGGATGATATTGACTCAGTGATAATACGTCACCGCAGAGCGAATGATTCTAGCAAAGAAGAGCATATGCGTTTAGAGAACGTTGGTATGTCTGAACCACATAGATTTGTCATGAATATTGTTTATGATGTAAGCTTCTTTTTTCCTGATTTTGATTATTGGTGGATAATGTTAACGACAAAAAATCTGCGTGTATATACAATAAAAAGTAATTTCTATTGTAACATCTCCCCAAACGATAATGGGGATGTGTTGCTAACACTTAGTAGTGATACCATGTATCTTTATGTAGAATTGTCATACTCTACTAATTGTTTGCAGTCTATTTATGAATTATGAGTTTAGTTAATAAATATTTCAGTAATAGTGTTAATTTTTATTTAATAATCGTTATATTAAAACTAAAAATCAAACAAGCTAACGAATAAGGCAGTTAATATATCTGCCTTATTCGATAAAAGTATATTACATTTGCTAATTATTATTTTGAATTAAGATTGATTTAATACCACTTCTTCGTCTTGTTCAAATACTTCTTTATTCGTTTTTCTCATCAATTGACTGGTGATAGTCCCTGCTGTCATAGCGCCATTAACATTTAATGCTGTACGTCCCATATCAATCAGAGGCTCAACAGAAATAAGCAGTGCCACTAAGGTGACAGGTAAGCCCATAGCAGGTAAAACAATCAATGCAGCAAATGTTGCGCCACCACCAACACCAGCAACTCCCGCAGAGCTGATAGTCACAATTCCCACAAGCGTTGCAATCCACACTGGATCAAAGGGATCAATGCCTACAGTTGGCGCTACCATCACTGCCAACATAGCTGGATAAATGCCAGCACAGCCATTTTGCCCAATAGTCGCGCCAAAAGAAGCGGAGAAGCTGGCAATAGACTCAGGTACACCGAGGCGACGAGTTTGTGTTTCGACATTCAAGGGAATACTGGCAGCGCTTGAACGACTGGCAAATGCAAATGTCAGTACAGGACCTGCTTTTTTAAAGAATTTCAGAGGATTGATACCCGTGAATGCCAAAAGTCCGCCATGTACTACAAACATCAGACCAAGGGCAATGTAGGAAGCCACAACAAAACTACCTAATTGAGTAATGTCATGGACATTGGAGCTGGCGACAACTTTGGTCATTAAGGCCATTACACCGTATGGAGTGAGGCACATAACTAACCTGACCAGCTTCATTGCCCATGCTTGCAGAGTATCAATGGCAACGAGAGCCAGTTTGCCGCGTTCCTGATTATCTTTAATCATTTGTAGCGCAGCGATGCCTAAAAATGCCGCAAAAATTACCACACTAATAATAGAAGTAGGACGTGCTCCCGTCAGGTCAGCAAAAGGATTTTTAGGGATAAAGGAGAGAATGATTTGAGGCACACTCATATCTGCAACTTTGCCAATATAATTGTTTTCAATTGCTAATAAACGTGCAGTTTCTTGCGTGCCTTGAATGAGTCCTGCTGCACTTAGCCCAAACAAATTGGCAATGACAATACCGATTAAAGCGGAAATTGCTGTAGTGAACAATAATGTACCAATGGTGAAGAAGCTGATCCTTCCTAAGGAAGATGCTTTGTGTAAGCGGGTAACGGCGCTTAGGATCGAAGCAAAAACCAATGGCATGATAACCATTTGTAGCAGTTGTACATAACCATTACCTACAATATTGAACCATTTAATTGACTCTTTTACGGTAAGATTATCTGCTCCATAAATGATGTTTAGTGCCAGTCCAAAAACGACGCCCACGACTAGAGCCACAAGAACTTTTTTGGATAAGCTCCATTTATTTGAGTTCGTTTTTGCTAATAGAATAAGCAGTGCTACAAAAACGAGCACGTTAATGATGAGTGGTAAATCCATCTCTAGTCTCCAAAAATTATATACTCTTTCTATTTCGAGCTGCGGTATGTAGTTTGGAATATAGAGTTATTCCAATTTGAATCTATCGCCTACGTACCCTGAAATGCTTAAAGTAAAATATTATCAGTATAATAAGTCACTTTCTTATAATTAAATGGAATTTAATATAATTATTTTTCACTAGCTAGTGAAATTGATTATATATCCTAATCTATTGGTGTTGGTTTATTGCTCAATTGCAACTATTAACTTTGTATCTTACTGAGTTAAAGGTTTTTGGAAGGTGACAGGAAGCGAATAAAAATGATTGATATTTTGCAGGCAACCCCATTTTAAAATGGGGTTGCGGTATTTGCTGTATGTGAATATTGAGCAGTTATTTGTAGAGATTCTGTAGTTTATCGATAGGTAATTTATCAAACTGTATTTTGTTAAATTGTAAGCTGTCGAAATAGCGAGCGAATGAGAAATCGATGTGTTGTGGAAGGATAATAGCGATCACTACTATCAGTACGGCAATAAAACGTTCGGCTTTTTTACGTTCCTTACCTCTAAGAATAGGTAAGCAAAAACGTATTCTTAGCGGCCATAACAGTGGGATACCAGCGGGAGTAAGCATATCAGCAATAAGATGGCTGATATAACCGATAACCATTGCATGGACAAAGTCAGTTGGAATGGGCCAACTAGACGGTATTTCAGTCTGGAATAGGGTAACCCCCACAAGCAGTGCTAATAAACTATGTGTAAATCCACGATGCCCACATAATCGCGCGATTGGAATGGATATAAAGCGGAACAATCTGCCTAAGGTTGAACTTGGATGGTCGATATCTGGTAACAATGAAGCCAGAAGTACGCCGGGAAGCATGTGTAACCAGTCTCCCTGTGCTATTTCTGGTGTGATTTCTAGCTGGTGAGCCAATACAAGGCTGGCAACGGAAAAAAGAAGATGCCCTTCTGCTGTCATAACGATTTATACTAATTATTTATGCTGATTGCTGTTTATACATACAGTGAGGCAGTATAGAGGGTTTTGTCTGAGGAAGATAGAGGGTAACCAGGAAAATTTTGAAACTGTGTCTTGGTTGGTTGAAGAGACAGCTGATATTTGCGCTGCCTTATACGAAAAATAGGGCAGCGCGGTGGCTATTAAGTAATATTTTCTATTGTTAATTTTTCCAGCGAATTCAGTTTAACGTCAGCCAATGACCAGCGGGGATCACCAAAATGGTGGGAAGCGGGGACGACGATTGAGCGCATTCTTGCTGCTTTGGTTGCTATCATACCGTTGAATGAGTCTTCTAATGTAAGACAGTTAGTTGGGTTGACTCCAAGTTGACTGGCTGCCAGTAAATAAACTTCGGGATGCGGTTTACTGTAAGGTAAGTGTGCAGCAGAAACGACAACATCAAAGTAATGTTGTAGGTTAAACAATTCGAGCACTTTTTTGATCATCTCATAGGGTGAGGCGGAGGCCAGGCCAATTTTTAACCCACGTTCGCGACAGAGATTTAAAGCATGTTCTACTCCAGGCAGTAAGGGACGGTTTTTTTCAACTGACTGAACTACGTAATCGATGATACGTTGTTCAACTTCACTTTTAGAGGCGCCTTGCCAGGGTGATGCTTGATACCATAACTCAACAACGTGATCGATTCGTAATCCCAATGTGTCAGGTAGGTTTTTGGCTAAATTTAAATCCAGTCCTAGTTCACTGAATACGCTTTTTTCTCCCTGTGCCCAATAAGGTTCAGAATCAATCAGTAAACCATCCATATCAAAAATAGCGGCTTCCATAGATAAACAAAATGACATCTCAAATCTCTCCGCGATGATAACAGTGATTAAAGAAGTTTGATTGTAACAATTCCAATAAATTAAATCTCGTTATGGGTGATAGCAAAGAAAGAGATATACGTATGCAACTTCAAGTTGCAATATACAACACGCTATGAAACGTGATTTCTCCCCGCGAAGCGGGGAGAAATAATATGCATCTTGAAATGAGATGGGTATAGTTTCATCAGTAAAGTAAGAAATTGACTCCGTAAATAGGATTAAAGTTGGTTCTTTATGAGCTATCATTGACTAAAAAATAAAATTATTTATGCCAATGGAGAATGTAATGACGTATCAACAAGCCGGATATATTGCTATCGCTAAGCGAATTTTGGGCTGGATTATTTTTGTACCCTCCCTGTTGTCAACTTTTGTCTCAGTGATTAATCTAGCCGCAGGGCAGCATGGTGTTAAAGGTGACGGTATTGGAGGTGGTGGAGTTAATGCGGTCTTGAATGATTTTCTTCAGATGATGACAGAAATGATTAAATTCAATACACCATTTTTGGATTTTTTCTGGAAGCATTCTCCAACCCCTGAGCGTGTTGCTGGCATGACTGGGGAAAATATCAGCTTTTTTGTCATTTATATGCTGATGTTTGTGGGGCTGGCAATGAGTGCATCTGGATTGAGAATGTATCGTCAATTTAAATTCGTCAAAGAACGTATTGAAGATCAAATGGTCTTTGAGCACGCGCAGGAGAGTGGAATAACTAAGGAACAATTGAAAGCTAAAATTGCGTTCCCCTCTCATTCTTTATTTAGCCAGATTTTTATCCTTTACATATCACCAATCATTATCGGTGTAATTGCGTACTTCTTATTTAAATTTTTAGGATGGTAATGCGATAGTTAATAATACTGCAAGGATGCTCAATGTCACGTTGGGGTTAATATAATAAATTTTATCTTTTTTTGAATCATTGGACTATTATCAATAATTAAATATTAAGTTCTCTTATGTCTGCTCAGATAAAATTTTATCAATTATCTTTTGGATTAGAATAAAACTCTCTCCCCCGAAAAGATTGCATCTATTTAACAAATAGTAAAGTTGGTAAATGGGTTGACGTTCAAGAAAATCTTTAGGCAATGGCCAAATACTCTGGTAACCATCAAATATTTGCAAAGGAAGATCTGGGTAAAGTGGCAGCATCGCCAGATCGCATTCGCGATCTCCCCAATAGCAGGCAGGATCAAAAGTGACGGCACAATTATCGTTCAATGATGCACAGTTCATGGGCCATAGATCGCCATGCAGGAGAGAAGGTTGAGGGTGATGATTGTGCAGTCTATCGCTGATTACTTGAACAATTTGGTTAATATTTCCAAACACCATCCCGTTATCAGCGGCAAGTTGCAGTTGCCATCCAATGCGTTTTTCGGCATAAAAATGGGCCCAACGCTTTTGCCATCCGTTAGGTTGTATGGTCGTTGCCAGCATGTTATCAAAATCAAAACCAAATTTAGGTTGTTCGCTCCATTGATGTAGCTTCGCAAGGTGTTGACCAAAAAGATACGCACTGTGTGGGTTAAAGGGTTTTATGGGCAGATGCTCCAGTAACAGGAAGCTATAGTTGCGGTCGTGACCTACACCATAAACATCGGGAACTCGGGTTGTTTTGCTGCGAGCTAATAATTCCAATTGCTCTGCTTCTGCTTTGAAAATTGGCAGCATTTCTTTCACGTTGGATTTGATAAAGATATGTTGTTCACCATATTTAACATGCCAGGCACGGTGAATATCTCCTCCTGTCAATTCCTCTTTATCGTGAATTTCAGCATCACCAAAATGCTCACTTAATAGTCGGCTCACTGTTTGCCACATGTTTCACCTCATTAAGTTGACAGTTGCTATGCTTATATTACAGACAGATGTAACATTTGAACAGGATAAAAGGCGTTTTAATAGGAATTAATAAGGCCATATCTCAAATTTGATATGGCACTCTATTATTTTTTAATTTGATTTTTCTGGAATTGATACCTCATGGGATGAGATTTTCTCAAACGATCTTTTGTTTGCTTTCTTGCAAGCTAATTTTATTTGATCATAAGTCAGTGCAATAGCAAAGAAAATTGCCTGAATGATGACGATACAGGGGCCTGTTTCACCATCAATATGGAAGCTGATGATAGTGCCAAGTACACTGGATGATATAGAAGCAACCATTGCTACAATCAACATGCGATCAAAGCTCCGGCAAAGTATAAAAGCAATAATACCGGGGGAGATTAACATCGCAATGACCAGGATGATACCGACAGCCTGCAACGATGCGACAATTGTTAGGGCCAGCAGTGATAATAACCCGTAATGGAGAAGTTTTACGGGGAGACCAACCACTCGTGCCTGGTTGGGATCGAAGCAGTAGAGCATGAAATCTTTTCTCTTTAGCAACACAATAGCCAGCGTGATCCCGGCAATACACAAGGTTTGGAGTAATTCATGCTGGGTAATGCCGAGTATGCTGCCGAATAAAATGTGTGTCAGGTGTTGATCCGTATCTATACGAGTAAACAGGACTAACCCAAATGCAAACATACCTGAGAAAACGATTCCCATGACAGTATCTTCTTTGATTCGGCTATGTTCTTTTAGGTAGCCTGTCGCGAATGCACAAGATATACCAGAAAGGAAAGCACCTATTGCAAGTGGTATGCCAGTTACAAAAGCGAGCACTATCCCTGGCAAAACAGCATGGGAAATGGCATCTCCCATCAATGACCAACCCTTTAAGACTAAGTAACAGGAAAGTACAGCACAAACAGCGCCCACCATAATGGCCGCATAGATAGCTCGTCGCATAAACTCATGCATGAAAGGTTCAGTTATTAATTCAATAAATGTGTTCATGAGCGTTGCTCCTGAATCAATGCCAGAGATTCCTTTCTGGCACGTCTGCGGGAGGCTAACGTGCCATGCTTAGGGGCAAAGAAGAACGCGAGTAAGAAAATGACTGTTTGTATGGTGACAATCACTCCCCCAGTTGCACCGTTGAGAAAATAACTCACATATGCGCCAATACCACTCGTGAGTGAGCCGATAGCGACGGCAATAATCAACAAATGTTTAAATCTATCTGTCAATAAATAGGCGGTTGCACCAGGCGTTACAACCATTGCGATAACCAGGATAGCGCCTACTGTCTGTAATGCAGCAACAGTACAGGCACTTAATAAAGTGAAGAAAATGATTTTCAACCGTAACGGTGATAATCCAATGGAGCGTGCGTGAGTTTCATCAAAGAAAACAACCAACAGATCTTTCCAAAGTACCATTAAGATGATGAAGGAAACGGCAATAATGATTTCCACTTGTAAAACATCTTCATCAGCGATCCCGAGAATATTGCCTAATATAATGGTTTGTACATTCACGGATGTAGGGTTTAAAGAAACGATCAATAATCCGACGGCAAAAAAAGTGGAGAATATAAAACCTATCACCGCATCTTCACGTAACCGAGTGATATGACGCACCAATGTCATTGATAATGCAGCGAGCATCCCTGTAAAAAAAGCACCACCTGCATAAGGTAAACCGAGAGCATATGCACCTGCGACACCAGGCACAACAGAGTGGGAGAGGGCATCTCCCATTAGTGACCAACCTTTTAGCATCAGATAAGCAGATAAGAAAGCACAGACACCCCCAACAATGGTGCTTACCCACATGGCTTTCACCATGTAGTTGTAACTGAATGGTTGTAAAAGCAGTTCCATCATGGTTGGTTTTCCTTTTGTTTGGGGTTTTGCCGCGGTGGAATATGGTGATCATGTCCGTAAAAGACGGCAGCACGTTCATCATCGGTTATCACTGTCAGTGAGCGTGGATCGTCATCTTTATGCAGCTCAGGAGCGGAAAGATTAATATGGCGCAAGACGCCACCGAAGGTTATTTCCAGATTTTTTTGAGTAAACGTATTTTCAGTTCGGCCACTGGCGAGCACTGTGCGGTTGATCAAAATAACGTGATCACAAAATTCAGGTACACTGCCGAGGTTATGCGTTGACACTAAGACCAAATGCCCTTCGTCACGTAAGTCACGAAGTAAGTCAATAATGGCATTTTCTGTTTTAACATCTACCCCAGTAAAAGGTTCGTCCAGTAGCAAAACTTTCCCTTCTTGAGCCAATGCACGGGCTAAAAATGCGCGTTTTTTCTGTCCGCCAGAAAGTTCACCAATTTGGCGATCACGCAAGTCCGTCAGCCCGACACGTTCAAGGGCTTTATTGACGATTTCATGATCTCGCTTACTGGGGCGGCGCAAAAATCCCATTTTTCCATAGCGTCCCATCATTACAACATCAGAAACCAGAACCGGAAAATTCCAATCTACATCTTCAGTTTGAGGAACATATGCGATGATATTTTGTTTTAATGCAGCTTTGATAGGTTGCTTGTTGAGAGTCACTTTTCCTTGTGAAGGTGTGACTAACCCCATGATGGTTTTGAATAATGTGGATTTGCCGCTGCCATTCATACCTACCAGTGCACAAATTGTGCCGCCAGTAATGTCAAAACTGGCATCATAAATAGCAGTATGCCCATTGTTGTAAGTGACAGTGGCGTTATCCACAATTAAATGAGGATGCTCAAATAACGATTGATGGTTTAATGATGAGCGATTCATTGGTTAAATCCTTTTGCGATAGTGTCTACAGTGGTGTTAAGTAGATCAATATAAGTTGGAACCGGTCCTTTTTGAGTGGAGAGGGAGTCTACATAAAGTACCCCGCCGTAACGTGCTCCCGTTTCTTTACTGACTTGTCTTGCTGGTTTATCTGAAACAGTGCTTTCACTGAAGACAACTGGGATCTTATTAGCTCTTACTGTATCAATGACACGGCGAACCTGTTGTGGGGAACCTTGTTCCTCAGCATTAATTGGCCACAAATAAACTTCTTTGAAACCATAATCTTGTGTGAGGTAGCTGAAAGCGCCTTCACTGGTGACTAGCCAGCGTTGCTCTTCAGGAATACGAGCAAGACGTTCCCTAAGGGGCGCATCCAATTGAGCCATTTTTTCTGCATAAGCTTTGGCATTACGATTGTAAATTTCGGCATTATCGGGATCGTATTTGACAAAGGCTTTACGAATATTTTCGATATAGATCAGCGCATTTTTGGGCGACATCCAGGCGTGGGGATTAGGGTTTTTATTGTAAGGTCCTTCACGAATCGGTAGAGGAGTAATACCTTCGGTTATCACTGCAGCAGGGATATCTTGCATGTTTTCAAAGAAACGTTCGAACCAGCGTTCTAAATTTAAGCCATTCCAGAGGATAAGGTCTGCACGCTGCGCTTTTATGATATCTTTAGGAGTGGGTTGATAATCATGGATTTCTGCGCCAGGTTTAGTGATTGACTCGACAATTGCTGCGTCTCCTGCGACATTTTGGGCTATATCTTGAATAATAGTAAATGTTGTAACCACTCTGAATGTTTTCTCGGCATGAGCTTGCTGGCTGAATAGCGCCATTGTGAATAGAACAAGGATCAGATTGAATATCGGAAAATCAGAAAGAGAATATTTTTTATTCATTATGATAACCCTTACTTGCTGTACATATAATTATTGATAATGATTATCAGTATCACTTGTATAAAGTCAAGGCGATAGAGAGAAAATTAACAATAAATTCGATAGACGCCCCTTAAATTCTTATTGATTGATATGACAATGACGCACTTCATGCGAACAGAAAAACAGCATGTTGTCTAGCGTTAACCACGAGTAATAACGAGATTTATTTTTCCATATTAAAGGTTAAAACCACCGACTTTAGTCGGTCAGCTTTAGCTGCGATACTCTATTGCCCGAGAGGTGCGATATGGATTACAGATATGGCAGCCACAC
>NZ_JADEUF010000013.1 GCF_015163655.1 Xenorhabdus griffiniae
CCATTGGCAACGTTTTATTACCTGGACTCAGGAGACCATGGAAGATGAAATTAATACATTATTAGCAGGCTATGGTCACCAATTTGCAGTTAATTTCTCTTGAGGACTTATTAGAGATGTTTAATAATAAAATCTGTTTATTCTAATAGTTCCACTTAGGGAAGAAAGAGATCTCAACATTAAAAAATTCTATAGCAATCTAACTGCAAGATGCGTGTGATTTCTCCCCACGAAGCGGGGGAAATCAGGTTCCATATCGTGTTGTAAATTGCAACTTGAAGTTTAATGCGTATAAATACATCTTACTTAATTCATGGACTAAAAATGAAAGAATTATTGCAAAACCACCCGAATAATAGAAGATTTCCTGTTAATGGTTTTAGGATAATCAAAAATATCCTCAAGGAAAGAAGAGGCGTGGCATTTCTCAAGCCTATTCAGGTAATTGGCTTAAGTGCTCTTTGGATTGTGACACTTTTTTTAGGGGTATTATCGGTCGGAATAACGATACTGATCTTTGATGCTAATAACGTACCTTCAAAGGGATATATACTTTGGGCTAGTATGATTGGCTTGAGCTTACTTGGTATATATCTCTCCACTTATACTTTCCAACGTATCAAAAATCTCCCTATTACCGAACAAAAACGTTATTACTTACAGGCAAAGTATTCTGTTTTACCGGAAGAAAAGCGTCAGGCATTGCGTTTGCATATCGTTAACTGTTATTACGAGGGTTTTTGGACAGAAACATTAGAACATTACCCTTTAAAAAGCCGAGTTTCTCACGATAATTACCAATACCGTATCTTGCCCTTATCTGATGCAGAGCCTCATCAGTCCCAAGTCTACACAGATTGGGGAATACTTAATGAAAAAGATTATTGGAAAGTAGTGCATGATTTATGGGCAGGAATACACTCAGAACGTTTTGCAGTTGATGCGGTTTTTACTGATGGCGAAATGTTTAAGATACTTGGCAGTTTAATTGAAGAGCCAGAAGAATATGTACAGCAATGTTCTCGCTCAATTAATGGACGCCCGCCCGCTTTACTTTGGGGATTCGATCTCTGGCGCGCGATTGTTTTGAGCCGAAATTGTTTTGCGGCGGGCTATATTAGTGAAGAAACGGCGTGGAAAAATATACTAAAAACAGCTGATTATGTTTATGAAATTTTTGGCAGCTTCGATGAATTCTATACGAATTATCGGTTAGGTAATGCCTATTGGAGTCGGGATTTTGACACAACGAAAGGACGCCTGAAAGCGTTTTTGTTTTACAAGGAACATTGTGACTGGCCGATGGCTCAATTACCCTGGCCAAACCCGAAAGGTATCTTTATGGAGCAATATATGAAAGAGGGTTTTGCTGATGTGGTCAATTCTATGTTACGCGATCAACAAATGGAAGATCCACTCGACGACGACGAAGTCATGGATGAGGAATATAGCCATACTGAAATCCGCGTTTTGCACTAACAGCCTGATGTATACTATATGGCACCAAGGGACAATGACAAAAAAGTAATATAAGTACAAACATGGCAATATATGAATTAACACAGGATACGTTAATAGAAGTTAAAATGACTTCATTTGAGGCAGAGAAGCTAAAGGAACGACAAGACATTCAGCGTCTTTTAAAATCACAAATTGGAGCTATTAGCCCAGATACATTAGTGATTGCAGAAGAATATAGTCATTTTGTTGGCTCTAATCGCCGCGTTGATTTACTTGGTATCGATAAGTCTGCCAATCTCGTCGTCATAGAGCTTAAGCGGGATGACGACGGTGGTCATATGGAACTTCAGGCGATTCGGTACGCCGCCATGGTTTCAAATCTAACGTGGGAGCAGGCTGTTAGTGCCTACCGAGAATTTTTGAGTCGAATGGGACAGGATATTGATGCTGAAAGTTCGTTGTTGGATTTTCTGGCTTGGGACTCTCCGCAACATAATGATTTTGCCAAAGAAACGCGTATCGTTTTAGCTGCTTTTAGTTTTTCTAAAGAGATCACAACATCGGTTTTATGGCTGAATGATATAGGGCTGGATATAACTTGTGTTCGTCTTCAACCTTTTCGAGTCAATGAAAAACTTTTATTGAATGTTGAGCAAATTATTCCTCTTCCCGAAGCGGTAGATTACCAGATAGAGGTACGCCATAAAAATCGGGAAAAGAGAGTTGTGAGCAATGAAAAAGATCACTCATCACTTAATCTGTATGTTAATGGAATTCTTTACCAGCAAGGTTTCCGTAAGTCAGATATTGGTTTTTATACAGTTAAGGCACTTGAAGAGCATAAATTAATTGATGAGTCTGGTTTTCACTATCTCCGAAATAATAAAACTTGTTCGTTTCAGTTGCTGAAAAAATATGAAGAAATTAAAGGAACTGAAGACAAATACAAAAAGTATCGTACACAGTTAGAGCCTGAGTTTGCTTATCAAGGTGAGGAGTATTACATCGCTAGAAATTGGAGCCTTTCTAGCACAACTCGATTTATTGATGAAATCCATGAGAAATTCTCGTCACTACGCTTTAAATGGAGCTAATTCAAGTATTCATTTTTGGTTGAGTTTGAAGCGATCCTTTTCGCTCTGTATAATCGCCCGCCTTGGATAATTTAGGGGAGTTTGTGCTCCCCCCATTAATATTTCCTAATGGCTGAATAAGCCGAAATGAACCAGAATACAAAGTGGCGATATCGGCGCTATCTTTTTGATTTTTAAACGAGGTTTGTGATATGCACCCATCATCCCGCTTTTCCGTTGCGCCCATGTTAGACTGGACTGACCGCCATTGCCGTTACTTTCATCGTTTATTAAGCAAGGAAGCGCTGCTTTACACGGAAATGGTTACAACGGGGGCGATTATTCATGGCAAAGGGGATTATCTGGCCTATAACGAGCAAGAACATCCAGTCGCACTGCAATTGGGGGGAAGTGATCCACAGGCATTAGCGCAATGTGCCAGGATCGCACAGGAAAGAGGCTATGATGAGATCAATCTGAATGTGGGTTGTCCTTCTGATCGTGTGCAGAATGGGCGTTTCGGTGCTTGCCTGATGGGAGAATCAGTGCTGGTAGCTGATTGTATTAAGGCAATGCAGGATGTCGTGGATATTCCTGTTACCGTTAAAACTCGCATCGGAATTGATGAACAGGATAGCTACGAGTTTTTGTGTGATTTCATAGATATTGTCGTGAAAAACAGCGATTGCGATAATTTTATTATCCATGCACGTAAAGCGTGGCTGTCGGGTTTAAGCCCGAAAGAAAACCGTGAAATTCCACCTTTGGATTACCCGCGAGTCTATCAATTGAAACGGGATTTTCCTCAACTGACGCTTTCAATTAATGGCGGCATTAAATCGTTGGAAGAAGCCAAACAGCATTTACAGTATATGGATGGTGTGATGGTTGGACGAGAAGCCTACCAAAATCCATCCATTCTGGCACATGTGGATCGTGAATTGTTTGACCAAACAGTTCCAGTGACCAATACGGTTGAGGCCGTTAAAGCGCTTTATCCTTATATCGAACAAGAGCTGTCTAAAGGCACTTATTTAGGACATATCACCCGCCATATTTTAGGCATTTTCCAGGGGATCCCTGGGGCACGTCAGTGGCGTCGCCATTTAAGTGAAAACGCCCATAAGTCGGGCGCTGATATTATGGTTGTTGAACAAGCGTTGGAAATGGTGACGGAGCGGATGTAAATCCGCTCAGAAGTTTTGTCTGAAATTATGGAATTAATAAGCTGGAACCGTGGGTTGCGCGGTTTTCCAGCGTCTGGTGTGCTCTTACTGCTTCTCTCAGTGGAAATTTCTGGTTTTCTGGTACATCCACATTAATTTTGCCGCTGGCAATTAAAGCAAATAATGTTTTGCTGGCTTCAGCTAACTCTTCGCGAGTAGTGATATAGCCATTAAGGGAAGGGCGGGTGAGGAACAGTGAACCTTTCTGATTGAGGATACCCAAATTAACGCCAGTTACGGGGCCTGAAGCGTTACCGAAACTGACCATCAAGCCTTGTCGTTTCAGGCAATCCAGTGAATCCAGCCAAGTTTCTTTGCCAACAGAATCGTATACGACACCAACTTTTTCCCCGCCAGTAATGGCCAAGACACGTTCTGCAATATTTTCGCGACGATAGTTGATGGTTTGCCATGCCCCTGCTGCCTTGGCGAGTGCCGCTTTTTCGTCTGAGCCTACTGTACCAATCAATTTCGCACCCAGTGCTTTTGCCCATTGGCAGGCAATCAAACCAACACCACCGGCGGCAGCATGAAATAGAATTGTTTCGCCTGTCTGGAGCTTATGAGTTAAATTGAACAGATAGTAAACAGTCAGTCCTTTTAAAAATGATGCAGCCGCTTGTTCGAACGAAATTTCATTCGGTAACAGCGCGACTTTGCTTTCAGGAACGTTGTGTATTTCACTGTAAGCACCTAAGGCTGACTGAGCATAAGCCACACGATCACCGACTTTAATTGATGTCACACTGGAGCCAACTTTCGTGACAATGCCTGCGGCTTCCGTTCCCAGGCCACAAGGCAGGCTAGCTGGTGGATATAACCCACTGCGTATGTAGGTATCAATATAATTAATACCGATAGCTTTGTTTTCGACTTGTACTTCATCGGGAGCAAGGTCAGCAGGTGTAAATTCACAATATCGGAGTACTTCTGGGCCGCCAGTGGCGGATAATTCGATGTGTTTTGCCATGGTAACGCTCTCATTATATTAGAAATACTGGGAACAGCTTCGCACGTTTGCAATGAAATAACTGCAAATAACGTTAATGTATCTGAAATCATTACAGACTATACGCATTAAACTTCAAGTTGCAATTTACAACACGATATGAAACCGGATTTCCCCCGATTTGCGGGGAGAAATCACACGCATCTTGAAATTAGATTGGTATATATATAATTACTCAAGGCTGTTTTCATGGCGTATACTGATACCCTATTTCGTTTTTTGTTTAGTGGATTGATGCGGTATACATGGCTGGAAAAAAACCAACTAACAACAGTATGGCTGAACCAAAAGATCGCCAAGTGGAAGGGCTGAAACTTCCACCACACTCTTTGGAAGCAGAGCAATCCGTGTTAGGCGGTTTGATGCTGGATAATGAACGTTGGGATAATGTATCCGAACGGGTTACTAGCAATGACTTTTTTAGCCGACCACACAGACGTATTTTCGCTGAAATGCAGCGTTTGCTCGAAACGGGCAAACCTATCGACCTGATCACGTTATCGGAATCTCTTGAACAGAATGGCGAACTCGATAATGTCGGTGGGTTTGCCTATCTTGCTGAATTGTCGAAAAATACCCCAAGCGCGGCGAATATCAATGCTTACGCCGATATTGTCCGCGAACGTGCAGTAGTACGCGATATGATCGCGGTAGCCAATGAAATTGCCGATGCAGGCTATGATCCACAAGGACGAACCAGCGAAGAACTGTTGGATTTGGCAGAATCACGAGTATTCCAGATCGCAGAAAATCGGGCAAATAAAGATGAAGGTCCGAAAGGCATTGAACAGATCCTGGAAGAAACCGTTGAACGGATTGAACAGCTCTATCAGCGCCCACATGATGGCGTAACAGGCGTTTCTACCGGTTACCAAGATCTGGATAAAAAAACTGCAGGATTGCAAAAATCAGATTTAATCATCGTGGCGGCGCGTCCTTCAATGGGTAAAACGACTTTTGCGATGAACCTGTGTGAAAACGCGGCCATGATGCAGGATAAGCCTGTCTTAATTTTCAGCCTTGAGATGCCCGGCAACCAGATCATGATGCGTATGCTAGCCTCCCTGTCCCGCGTAGACCAAACACGTATTCGTACCGGTCAACTTGATGATGAGGATTGGGCGCGCATTTCCAGTACGATGGGGATCTTGCTGGAAAAACGCAATATGTATATCGATGACTCATCTGGTTTGACGCCAACAGAAGTGCGTTCCCGTGCGCGACGTATTTTCCGCGAACACGGTGGACTCAGTTTGATTATGATCGACTACCTGCAATTGATGCGAGTACCTTCATTATCTGACAACCGAACGCTGGAGATTGCGGAAATATCCCGCTCATTAAAAGCATTGGCAAAAGAGCTTCAAGTGCCGGTTGTTGCACTCTCCCAGCTTAACCGTAGCTTGGAACAGCGAGCCGATAAGCGTCCGGTTAACTCCGATCTGCGTGAATCAGGTTCTATCGAACAGGATGCTGACTTGATCATGTTTATCTATCGTGACGAGGTTTATCACGATAATAGTGAACTGAAAGGCGTGGCAGAAATTATTCTTGGTAAACAGCGTAACGGCCCTATCGGCACAGTAAGGCTGACATTTAATGGCCAATGGTCACGATTCGATAATTATGCTGGACCAAGTTACAGTGACGAATAAATCCAAGTGCCTATCGTTCGTGTTCAAATAGCTTCAATCATCAATATCGAAGATAGGCTGTTATTATCAAACCTGACTGAAAAATGATAAAAGGGGATGGAATGAAAGCGGCAACTGCTGTTATCGACCGCCGCGCTCTGCGACACAATCTGCAACAGGTGAGAGTACAAGCTCCTGACAGTAAGTTAATTGCAGTTGTGAAAGCAAACGCCTATGGACATGGTTTATTAGAAACTGCTTACACAATGGAAGATGCTGATTGTTTCGGTGTTGCCCGTATTGGGGAAGCGCTGGCTTTGCGCAGTGGTGGGATCGTCAAGCCAATCTTGCTATTAGAAGGTTTTTTTGAAGCGGCAGATCTCCCCGTTTTAGTCGTCAATCATATTGAAACTGTGGTGCATAGCATTGAACAGCTTGAAGCATTGGAACAGGCGGATTTATCCCATCCCATTAAAGTGTGGATGAAACTCGATACAGGTATGCATCGTCTGGGAGTCAGGATCGATGAAGCAGACGCATTTTATCAACGTCTCAGCCGCTGTCGTCATGTTGAGCAACCCGTTAATATCATTAGCCATTTTAGCCGTGCAGATGAACCCACAGTTGAAACGACTCAGCAACAAATTGAGCGTTTTATGGCATTTATTGGGGATAAATCTGGCGAAAAATCCATTTCTGCATCAGGGGGGATCTTATTATGGCCAAAGGCGCATTTGGACTGGGTTCGTCCCGGCATCATGATGTATGGTGCTTCGCCGATGGCAGATAAGACCGCTGCCGATTTTAATTTACTCCCTGCCATGACACTTAAATCCAGCTTAATCGCCGTCCGTAAACACAAAGCGGGTGAAGCAGTAGGATATGGAGGTACGTGGAGCAGTGAACAAGACACCTATCTTGGCGTTGTAGCAATGGGATATGGTGATGGCTATCCCCGCAGTGCACCTGTCGGTACGCCAGTATTTATTAATGGTCGAGAAGTGCCACTTGTTGGCCGTGTATCTATGGATATGATTACTGTGGATTTGGGACCAACATGCCAGGATAAAGTTGGAGATGAAGTTATCCTTTGGGGGAATGCCCTGCCCGTTGAAAAAATTGCAGCGCATTCGGGGATCAGCGCTTATGAGCTAATTACGAAACTGACTTCACGTGTTGCGATGGAATATCTAGACGAATAATCCGGGTAAGTTATATTGTCTGTTATTGCACTTTTAATAAATAATTCAATAGCAGGGAGTATAACGTAATGTTCCAGAATGTTGATGCGTATGCGGGCGATCCTATCCTGTCGTTAATGGAAGAATTCAAAAACGATCCCCGCGCAGAAAAAATAAATCTCAGCATCGGGTTGTATTACGATGAACAGGGTATAACGCCAAAATTACAGGCTGTTGCAACTGCTGAAAAACAAATAAACGCCTTGCCACAGTCTGCTTCCCTTTACCTCCCAATGGAAGGGTTGTTTGCCTATCGCACAGCCATTCAGGAATTACTGTTTGGCAAAGATCACCCATTATTAAGCCAACAACGTATTGCCACGATCCAAACACTGGGTGGTTCAGGCGCATTAAAAGTAGGGGCTGATTTTTTACATCGTTATTTTCCTGCTTCTGAAGTATGGTGCAGTGATCCGACGTGGGAAAACCATGCCACTATTTTTGCCGGAGCAGGCATCAAAGTGAACTATTACCCTTATTTTGATGATAAAACCAAAGGGGTAAAGTTTGACGAAATGCTGGCAACATTCAAGCAATTGCCGGCAAAAAGTATTATTTTGATGCATCCTTGTTGCCATAATCCAACAGGTTCCGATCTCACCAATGACCAATGGGATCAGGTGGTTCAGGTGACTAAAGAGCGGGGATTGCTGCCTTTCCTTGATATCGCTTATCAGGGATTTGCCGATGGTATGAAGGAAGATGCCTACGCTATCCGCGCAATGGCCAATGCGGGGTTGCCTTGCCTGGTCAGCAACTCATTTTCGAAAATTTTCTCATTGTATGGTGAGCGTGTTGGTGGATTATCAGTTATCTGTGACGATGTAAAAGCGGCTGAACATGTCTTGGGACAATTGAAAGCGACGGTGCGTCGTATTTACTCCAGCCCACCAAATTTTGGTGCGCAGATTGTAGCCAGAGTATTGAGTCACCCTGAATTAAAAAACCAGTGGTTGGACGAAGTTGAACGGATGCGTTTGCGTATTCTGGAAATGCGGACAGTATTGGTCAATGCCCTGCAACAAGCACTACCAGAAAAAAACTTTGACCATTTACTGCAACAGCGTGGAATGTTCAGTTATACCGGATTCAGTCAGACACAAGTGGATAGATTACGTGAAGAATTTGGCGTTTATTTGGTCGGTTCTGGCCGTGTTTGTATGGCTGGCGTGAATCATCATAACGTGCAACGCATTGCAGAAGCGTTTGCTGCGGTGAGTTAATAATTTTTATTGTTTGCCGCCAAGAAAATTAGAAAAACGATTGATAACCATTCCAAGCCGTTCACTGAGCGGCTTTATAGAATATCTCGTATAATGAGTTAAAGTGGTGTGCCATATTATAGTTATGCCTACTGTAGCCAAAAATAGAAGATGTTTGTTGGTTATTTGTGGTCTAAACCTGTTCGTTGTGTCAATTTATGACAGATTCATATACAGTAACTGCCTGAAAATTCAATACTCTCCTTTGACTTCAATATCAAAAACCTAATCGAATATTTAACTTAACTTTTTCCTATGAAAAGGTTAACTGAATGGAAATAAAGAAAATGTAATACTAACTCTTGAGCTCTTTCATCGGTTATTCAGATGAACATTAATCTGTAAAAGCACTATTGTTTTTATTGGAATAATTATCAAAAGAGTCAAAGTATTATGGATATGCAATCAAGAAAGTACGGTAGAACGTTCCATTACCCGTTCTCGCCAGGCACGACCAGTGATGATCGTATTAATCATCATTGGTGGCACGATATGAAAAAAATTAAGCAGCTTATTCATACCGAAAAATTGGATGGTGAGAACAATTGTTTGAATCGCTATGGTGTATTTTCCCGTTCACATGTTGCACCAACACAATCGGCATGGACACAACAAATTCGTCAGCGTTGGCAGTTAATTAAAGATGATTTAGGTGATATTGAGATCTTTGGTGAAAATCTTTACGCCATTCACTCCATTGAATATCTTCATATTGAAGAATATTTCTTTGTGTTTGCAGTGCGTATTAAAGATTGCTGGCTCAGTTGGGAAGAAGTCAAATTTTATGCGGAATTATTTGATTTTCCGACAGTGCCTGAAATCAACTTTCCTGAAATACAGAATGAATCTGCATTTATGCAAAATATGATTGAAACGGCAAAGCAGAGGAGTTGTTTTTCTTCGTGGGATACACAAACCGGGAAGCCATGCTCAATGGAAGGCATTGTCAGTCGAGACGCTGGTGAATATTTGGTGACTGATTTTCCGCATCATGTTTTTAAATATGTACGAAAGAATCACGTCAAGACGGATATTCATTGGAAGCGGAACTGGCAAAGGGCACCTTTATATTTCGAGCAAAAGGAGAAAGGGAATGGATTGGGTATTTAGCCACCATAAATCATGGGATTATTTATCTTCAACTTTCTCTTTTATCGCTGATATGGCGGGGGTTCAACAAGATCCTATTCATCATGCCGAAGGTGATGTTGCGATCCACACTCAAATGGTATTGGCTGCATTGGAGCAATTGCCTGAATATTCATTATTGGTTCCAGAAGAACAGGAAATTCTTTGGGCGGCAGCATTGTTACACGATGTAGAAAAACGTAATACGACGCGGGTAGATTGGGATGGGCGCATTATTTCTCCGGGACATGCGCGCAAGGGAGAGTTAACAACCAGGCAAATTTTGTTTCAGCAAATACCAACCCCATTTGCAATACGGGAACAAATAGCTGCACTTGTACGTTTTCACGGCTTACCATTGTGGTTAATGGAAAAACCTAACCCACAAAAGGCATTATTGGCAGCATCATTGCGTGTCGATACTTATTTACTGGCCTTATTGGCAAAAGCAGATGTATTGGGGCGCATCTGCCATGATGCACAGGAATTACTGGGACGTATTGAATTATTTGAACTTTACTGTCGTGAGCAAGGCTGCTGGAGGGAGCCACGGGGATTTTCTTCCAGCGATGCCTGTTTCCATTACTTTTCTACGGAGAGTGAACAACCTAATTATCAGCCTTATGATAATTATGGCAGTCAGGTAACTTTGTTGTGTGGATTACCGGGTATGGGCAAAGACCATTTTATCCAGCGGCATGGTCAAGGTATGCCCGTGATTAGTCTGGATACGATTCGTCGTGATCATCAAATTAGCCCAGAAGATAAGAAAGCCAATGGTTGGGTTGTACAGCAAGCAAAGCAGCAGGCCAAAGATAAATTGCGTAGCAGGCAAGATTTTATTTGGAATGCCACAAATTTGACAAGACAGATGCGCCAGCAACTGATCAACTTGTTTGTGAGTTATGGAGCCAGAGTCAGGCTTGTTTATATTGAACAAGACTATCAACGCTGGCGTCGACAGAACAGGGATCGTCAATATGCAGTACCGGATAAGGTGATGGATCGGATGCTGGGTAAGTTAGAGGTGCCGACACCTGAAGAGGCGCATGAAGTCGGTTATTTCGTTGATTCGGAGATGTTAAATCGATAACTGCCAAATATGTTGCTGGGGATTTTGGTGAAAAAACCGGCTTAAAAACATTCCGTTGTAAAAACAGAAGGTTGCTGGAATTATGCAGCCTTCTGTTTTAATAGTTTCAATATAAATAAAGATTACTTTTGCAATAACTGATAGAACGTTGGGTTATCATCACATTGTCCGCCACCACACTCTAATAGGGTGGAAACCAGATTAGCTGCAATCAAAAATGCGAATAAGCCCATGACAATTTTGCCTGAAGTTGGTGGTGTGTATCTTGCTGAATCAACATTGCCTGCTTTCAGGGGCATGATAGCGGCGATGGCAATAATAGTCAGAATAGATAGAATGGCAGCCCAGGTATAAAAATGCAGACCGAAGAAAGCTGAACCATACCCCGTATCGCCCGGCATGATATGGAGAGACACCTGACGCATGGCAATGAAACCAGTTATAATACAGCCAAGCAGTGAAAGGCTATAATGGGCATTTTTTATGCCGAAATAAAGATTAAACAAAAAGCCAAAACCAATCATGATAATGCCTGCTCGCTGCAATAAACATAACGGGCAGGGAAGTTCAAAGCGTGCTAATTGATAATAAAACGCGACGATCAAAACCACACTAATACCGAACAGCCCCAGAATATTTAAGGCCATTGCAAGATTAATATTACGCGGTGCTGACATTGTATTATTCATTACGGCCTCCGATTAGAAAGAAAGGTTCAATGCATCAGTTGCATGATATTTAAACCAAAATACCGTGATGATGAATAAAGCAAACCACAGGGTATACGTCAGCTTTTTCTTATCGGTAACAACTGTGACGATGATAATTAGCGCAATTAAGAACGGTAAAAACATATACATGTTTAATCTCCATTATAAATTTTAAGCATATGTTATGCCATTATGGCACTAATGCTTCGGCAATGTGAGTATTAATAATATTAGATCAACAATACATTATGAGATCACCAAAAAATTATTTTGATCGGTTATTTATTCATCCTTTTTTATTCATCCTTTTGTCTTATAGGAAGCTGGTTTTTGAGTGAAAAATGAACTTATTTTCAGGAATAAACGTAATAAATAGCTAGGAAAATTTCAATTTTGTAGAAGACTGTGTTGAGTGTTCATTAAATAATAA
The DNA here is from genome assembly GCF_015163655.1 of Xenorhabdus griffiniae. Lineage (GTDB taxonomy): Bacteria > Pseudomonadota > Gammaproteobacteria > Enterobacterales > Enterobacteriaceae > Xenorhabdus > Xenorhabdus griffiniae. The sequence goes on from NZ_JADEUF010000013.1 coordinate 12,268, forward strand.
ATATAAGGAATAATTTAACATAAATTTCTTTCAATTTTAGTTCATTATCATGATAGGCTCAGATTGAAATTATAATGTAATTAGTTAAGTCTTGGGACTACCAATAATTTGTTAATTGAATTATCTTCCTATTTAGTTGTTTCTCCTCATTTTTTAACTGTATAACGTGAATTTTAATATTTATCTCCATGATTTTAAATGTTATTTTTAATTTTTTGTGGCGATTTCTTTGAAAGTGTGAGATATATTTTTTTGTCATCGGAAATTTCACCTCAATATGATTTTTAGCGCTATTAGACAGTATGGTTAAACATTAAAATAATTATATAATATATTTGTTAAATCTTTTAACAACAAAGAGAAACAGTCTGTCTTTATTATTCTTGAATTAGAAGAAAGGCCACAAATCTTATCCCCGTTTACACGGGGAACATTTGGTTTCTCACCATAAAGATAAACATTCTGTTGGTTTATCCCCGCACATGGTAGCGGGGAAAAAACTGGATGATGTGACTAAATTTCAATCTCCTCCCAAGGAGATAATAGCATCAAAATAGTAATATTATCCTAACTTATATTGAATTAATGGCTTCAAAAAACGAGCAGTATGAGATTTTTCACATTGAATAACTTCTTCGGGTGTTCCTGAAACCAATATTTCACCACCGCCGCTACCACCTTCAGGGCCAAGATCGACAATCCAGTCAGCCGTTTTGATTACATCCAGATTATGTTCGATGACGACAATTGTATTTCCTTGATCCCGCAATTGATGCAGAACGGATAATAGTTGCTGAATATCCGCAAAATGCAGGCCGGTTGTTGGCTCGTCAAGGATATACAGTGTCTGGCCTGTACCCCGTTTAGACAATTCCCGTGCCAGTTTTACCCGCTGCGCTTCCCCGCCAGAAAGTGTTGTTGCGGATTGCCCCAGGCGAATATAGGAAAGGCCGACATCTATCAAAGTTTGCAACTTGCGGGAAAGCGCAGGGACTGCGTCAAAAAACTCACGAGCCTCTTCGATGGTCATATTCAGCACTTCATTAATATTCTTGCCCTTATATTTGATTTCCAGCGTTTCTCGATTGTAACGCTTGCCCTTACATTGATCGCAAGGCACATAAACATCAGGTAAGAAATGCATCTCAACTTTAATTACGCCATCGCCCTGACAAGCTTCACAACGTCCACCTTTAACGTTGAAACTGAAACGCCCCGGTGTATAGCCACGGGTACGGGATTCAGGAACGCCTGAGAATAACTCTCTGACAGGCGTAAATATACCCGTATAAGTGGCAGGATTTGAACGTGGGGTTCTGCCAATCGGGCTTTGGTCTATATCGATCACCTTATCAAAATGCTCAAGACCCTGGATATCAATATAAGGGGCAGGACTAATATTTGTTGCTCCGTTTAACTGACGCTGTGCAATAGGAAATAACGTATCGTTGATCAACGTTGATTTACCGGAACCAGAAACGCCTGTGATACAAGTGAACAGGCCGACGGGGAGATTTAATGTCACCTTTTTCAGGTTATTGCCTTTTGCGCCAATCAATTTCAGCATCTTATCTGGATTAACAGACACGCGCTGCTCTGGAATAGCAATTTGACGTTCACCACTGAGGAATTTTCCTGTGAGTGATTTTGGGCTTGCCATGATAGCGGTAATCGTTCCTTCGGCAACAATCTCGCCGCCATGTACACCCGCACCCGGCCCGATGTCAATAATATGGTCAGCCGCACGGATGGCATCTTCGTCATGTTCGACAACGATAACCGTGTTACCCAAATTGCGCAGGTGAAGTAAGGTTTCCAGCAAACGCTCATTATCCCTCTGATGCAGGCCAATGGAAGGCTCATCCAGCACATACATCACACCGACGAGCCCTGCACCAATCTGGCTCGCCAAACGGATACGCTGAGCTTCCCCACCGGAAAGCGTTTCTGCTGAACGGGAGAGCGTCAGGTAATTTAATCCAACATTAACCAAGAATTTCAGGCGATCACGGATCTCTTTCAGGACTTTTTCGGCAATTTGGGCGCGTTGTCCACTCAGCTTGATATTTTGGAAAAACGCCATCGCATGACCGATGCTGAAATCCGAAATTTGTGGCAGCGTAGTATCTTCAATAAAGACATAACGCGCTTCCTTACGTAGTCGTGTTCCATCGCAGGAAACGCAAGATCGGTTGCTGATATATTTTGCTAACTCTTCCCGTACGGCGGTGGATTCCGTCTCTTTATAGCGGCGTTCCATATTGTGCAGAACACCTTCGAACGGATGGTGGCGAACAGTCACATCACCACGATCATTGGTGTATTTAAATTCGATGGATTCTTTACCGGAACCGTATAAAACCACTTTCTGAATGGTTGGGCTTAACTGATTAAACGGTGTTTCGATATCGAATTTGTAATGTTCTGCCAGTGATCTTAGCATCTGAAAGTAATAGAAGTTACGGCGATCCCAACCACGGATCGCACCTCCGGCAAGGGAGATACCTTCATTTTGGACAACGCGTTCGGGATCAAAAAATTGCTGAACCCCTAATCCATCACAAGTAGGGCAAGCCCCTGCGGGATTGTTGAAGGAAAACAAGCGAGGTTCTAACTCGCTCATACTATAGCCACAGATTGGACAAGCAAAATTGGCGGAGAAGATCAGTTCTTCGGCCTGTGTATCATCCATATTGGCAATGACGGCAGTACCACCGGAAAGTTCTAATGCAGTTTCGAATGATTCCGCTAATCGCTGGGCGAGATCAGCACGCACTTTAAAGCGGTCAATGACGACTTCAATGGTATGTTTTTTCTGTAATTCGAGTTTTGGTGGATCGGAAAGGTCACACACTTCGCCATCAATACGGGCGCGGATATAGCCTTGTGCAGCGAGATTATCCAGCAGCTTGGTATGTTCGCCTTTACGTTCTTTGACGACAGGAGCCAGTAACATCAGGCGTTGGCCTTCTGGTAGTGCCAAGACATTATCTACCATCTGGCTGATTGTTTGTGCCGCCAGCGTGATATCATGCTCAGGGCAACGTGGTTCACCCACTCGCGCAAATAGCAGACGGAGATAATCGTGAATTTCAGTTATCGTGCCGACCGTAGAACGTGGGTTATGGGAAGTAGACTTTTGCTCAATGGAAATGGCCGGGGATAGCCCTTCAATATGATCGACATCCGGTTTTTCCATCAGTGACAAAAACTGGCGCGCATACGCAGAGAGGGATTCAACATAGCGACGTTGCCCTTCCGCATACAGAGTATCGAAAGCCAAAGATGACTTACCGGAACCCGATAGCCCAGTAATGACTATCAGCTTGTCACGGGGAATTATTAAATTGATATTCTTAAGATTATGGGTGCGGGCGCCCCGAACTTCGATGTTATCCATATACCACTTCCCAGATTATTGATAGAGCAAAACTCACAAACGCGTTATTATTGCACAAACATTGCTGAATGGATATACAGTATTTAACGGGCAATCATGCTGTCACCATGACAATGTAAAGTACGATGCGCTTCGCAAAGTATAATATAACGGCTCTCTGTTTAAACTTATCCCTCGCATGGTAAACTACATTGCTTATAATTAGAGAAATCCGTTTTTAGCAAAATTCATTTCATCAGGAGTATTCCCAATGGCCAGCAGAGGCATAAACAAAGTTATTTTAGTGGGTAATTTGGGACAGGACCCAGAAGTTCGCTATATGCCGAATGGCGGTGCAGTGACCAACATTACCCTGGCAACGTCTGAGAGCTGGCGTGATAAACAAACCGGTGAGATGAGAGAGAAAACCGAATGGCATCGTGTCGTGTTTTTCGGCAAATTAGCCGAAGTCGCCGGTGAATATTTGCGCAAAGGTTCTCAGGTTTATATTGAAGGTTCTTTGCAGACTCGTAAATGGCAGGATCAGAACGGCCAAGACCGTTATACCACGGAAATTGTCGTGAATCCTGTCGGTGGGGTAATGCAGATGCTGGGTAGCCGTAGTGGTGCAGCACAGGATGCGCCAGCGCAAGGCGGTTGGGGGCAACCACAACAGCCACAAGCCTCTCAGCAATTCAGTGGCGGTGCTCCATCTCGTCCAGCGCAGTCGCCTATGCCACAGAGCAATGAGCCGCCGATGGATTTCGATGACGACATTCCTTTCTGAGTGAATTGAAAAAGTAGCTTGATTCTGGTCAGGACCAGTCACAGATTTTGCGATCTGTAGTCGTTTAACTTTGATCTGGCAATTGTTTTTTGTTTCGATAATTGTCAGATCAAGTCTTAAGTTTCACACTTAGATTTGTTAGCACACAATCGTGCAGCGAACTTACCGTAATTTGAAGTTCTTGCTGGCGATTTTGCCAATCTTCTTCATGTCCTTTCAAATAGGTTTCCCGCACATCGGCTAAGACTGCGGCCTGTGTGGCAGGAAGACGCGCAGCCGCCCAATCGGCAGCAACATCCTTAGAAACAAACTCTCCCGTCACTAATGTCCGCCACATACGCGCCAGCGTTAGAAGGACATTACGTTCATCTCCCTGTAGCGTCTCAATTAAATTCGGCAGGACATCCTTAATAGCCCGATGAATGTCCGAACTTGGAATAGCGGCTAGAAGACTGCTTGTGTTGGGGCCGAGCAGCGGTATTGCTTCCTGCCGTGCTTGAGCCAACACTAAGGTAAGTTCTGGATCACAAACCGACTTGGGAATATTTCCCACCTCATATTCATGGCGTAGCCACTCGCCGTAAATAAATTCACTTCGGGCAGGATAAAACGATGCACTGAGATCGGCGACCAAGAAAACAATCAGTTCAATAGGGCGACGCCCATCAGGATCAAAAGGATATCGGCCTGATATCATCATTAAATCGGCAACGAGAGATGTCCGAACCTCAGATGTCATCGGTTGGTCAATAACCACGAGCAAATCTACATCGCTGCGGGGGCGAAGACCACCAACCGCAGCCGAACCATGAAGGTAGACCGCGACCAGCGATTCGGCTAATCGCTTCTGAACGATAAACAATGCTTGCTTTGCTTCGGAAGGAATAGTCATTAATTAGCTCACTCATAAAATATTCATGCTAAATAATATTGCTCAAAATTATCACCAGCAAAGCAAACAAACAGCATGAGCATATACCAATCTCACTTCAAGATGAGTGTAATTTCTCCCCCGCAAAGCGGGGAGAAATCAGATTTCATATCATGTTGTAAATTGCAACTTGAAGTTTAATGCGTATATATAAATATCTTGGTTCTATTTAACCAATCGCTTTACCCAGCAATTGGCGAATATAAGATCCTGCGCCTAATAACCCCGGGTTGTCATGAGTAATCAGATACACGGGAATATCTTTTAAATAGTCCGTAAATCTGCCTTTGTTTTCAAATCCTTGTCGGAAACCTGATTTTTGGAAGAAATCAAAGAAACGTGGGACGATCCCACCTGCAATGTAAACACCGCCAAATGCACCCATATTCAGCGCTAAATTCCCACCAAAACGTCCTAACGCGGTACAGAAGAGTTCTAACGCTTGTTTGCAGATAGAGCAATTTCCATTCAGTGCACGGTCAGAAACTTCGCGAGGGGTAAGATCTTCGGCGACTTGCCCGTTGAGTTTCATCAGGGAACGATAAATATTCACTAAACCAGGGCCGGAAAGGACTCGTTCAGCGGAGACATGCCCATATTCTTCGCGCAGTACGCTTAGCATATGATCTTCTTCCGCACTATCTGGCGCGAACTCTACGTGACCACCTTCACCAGGTAAGCTCATCCATTGGCTGCCTGTGTGAACAAGATGCGCGACTCCTAATCCAGTCCCTGCACCATAAACCGCAATAGGGCGTTTAGTTTGAGGTTGCTTTCCACCAATCTGAATTGCATCATCTGTTCCCAGAACCGGAATGGCGAGGGAAACGGCGGTAAAATCGTTAATCACCTCAAAACGTTCCCATCCCAAAGAGGCTTTCATTTGGCTAACAGAAAAACGCCAACTGTGGTTAGTCATGCTGATTACATCATCCGTCACCGGACAGGCAATAGCGATACTGCCATATTTGACTTCACAATTCTGCTGTTTCAAATATTGGCGGATAACAATCTCAAGCGATTCATAATGTGCACAGGGATAGAATTCGACCGCGCTCAATTGCCCGGTATCTACATCACATAATGCCAGACGTGCATTTGTACCGCCGATATCACCTACCAGGGCATAAGTTGTCATGGTTTATCTCCTTAATTCTTACAGAAATCCTAATGAAGCAGTCAAAAGTCGAATTGAGGGGATTTTACACAAGGTCAGGCTTAAAGGCCGCATAAAAATGTGTCGATATGGTGAGGGAATCAGATAATATCTTGATTATTATAGGTTATAAGGCCCATTTCATCTGCCAGCAAATCTACGGCTTTGATAACTGAGTTAGAAGACCAGAGTGGCTGTGATTCAATAGAGACTGACAGTTGATTTTCTTTAAGCCGATCACCGAATAGCATGATTGCCTTATCACCATGTTGTTTTGATGCCCACGTTATCGCTTGAGCAGATGGATTATCACGGTAAATTTGGCCTGCGATTCGGCTTCGGAAAGCAAAACATCTTTGTTAACCAATAACCCTGTAAATATACAGAATACAGAGTATGAGTTTTATCACCTTCGATGTGATTATTGCTTGATTCTTATCCCTGATTCACTGGATAATCGTTGGCTTCAAATTTTCTCATTGTTTCTTTATCCAGTAGGCCAAACGATTGCGCAAACGAATGGTTGAGCCAATGATGCAGCGCTGATTTTTATTATCTTGTGGCGTAATCGTTTTCGTTTGAAGAGGTGAAGAAATAGGGAGAGAACTTTTAAAGCGATATAGTTAACAGAAGCAGGGGAAAAACATGTCTGGTATGCAGGCACCAACTCAATGCAAACTCGATAGGTATTTTAAGATTACTGAACGCGGATCGACAATACGTCAGGAAGTTCTCGCTGGATTAACGACATTTTTGGCGATGGTCTATTCCGTTATTGTGGTACCAGGGATGCTTGGGCAAGCCGGATTTCCTCATACTGCCGTGTTTATTTCTGTTTGTTTAGTGACCGGTATCGGTTCGTTATTGATGGGGTTGTGGGTTAATTTGCCAATGGCGATTGGTTGTGCGATCTCGTTGACAGCGTTTACCGCATTTAGCCTGGTATTAGGGCAACAGGTCAGCATTCCCGTGGCCCTCGGTGCGGTTTTCCTGATGGGATGTTTGTTTACGTTAATTTCAGTAACGGGCGTGCGAGCGTGGATTTTGCGTAATATGCCAATGGGTATTGCACATGGAACGGGTATTGGCATCGGTTTGTTTTTATTGTTGATTGCAGCCAATGGCGTAGGTCTGGTGGTAAAGAACCCAAACGCTGGCTTGCCTGTGTCCTTTGGTTCATTGACGTCATTTCCCGTGGTGATGACGTTATTGGGGCTGGCGGGTATTATCGGTCTGGAACGCAAGAAGGTGCCGGGCGGTATCTTGCTGATGATTATCGTAATTTCTATTATCGGCTTAATTTTTGATCCGGCCGTTAAATATCAAGGATTCTTTAAATTTCCTACATTGGGGGAAGATGGTCTGTCCCTGATGTTCAGTATGGATATTATGGGCGCTTTACAGCCTATTGTATTACCCAGTGTTTTGGCTCTGGTCATGACAGCTATATTTGATGCAACGGGTACGATCCGGGCTGTGGCGGGGCAAGCTAATTTATTGGATAAGAGAGGCCAGATTATCAATGGCGGCAAGGCGCTGACAGCCGATTCTGTCAGTAGTATTTTTGCTGGGATTATCGGCTCTTCTCCCGCAGCGGTTTATATTGAGTCTGCCGCAGGAACCGCTGCTGGAGGTAAGACGGGTTTAACAGCTTCCATTGTCGGTATTTTATTCCTGTTGATTTTATTCCTATCCCCGCTGTCGTATTTAGTTCCCGGCTATGCTACGGCTCCTGCCTTGATGTATGTCGGATTACTGATGCTGAGCAATGTGCGAAAGCTGAATTTTGATGATTTTGTTGATGCAATGTCAGGTTTACTGTGTGCTGTATTTATTGTGCTGACTTGTAATATCGTCACAGGCATTATGCTGGGTTTCAGTACACTGGTTGTTGGGCGTATTTTTTCGGGTGAATGGCGTAAATTGAATATTGGTACGGTTATACTTGCCATTGTATTAGTGGTCTTTTATGCCGGCAATTGGGCTATCTAATTAAAATAGGATGCGTAAACGACAAGGCGTTGCGCATCCCTTCCATTCCACGGTTAATCATATTGTGACCGCCAGATATATTCTAAAATGCGTTAATTTTCCAACACACTCAAGCTAATAAGCATAAAATAGAAAAATGAATCAATAAACATTGATTCACAATGTGATTGCTTTTTGATTTTCTTTAATAACTGCAATATTTATGGTTATTAGCGCTATTATTAACAGTGAAAAACAGTCACAATCTTTCCACTGACGGATTTTTGGCAATTTGTAAGGGTAACATGGAAATATTCTTTACTATCTTGATCTTGATTTTGGTGGTGTCAGTTTCTGGTGTTCTTACTAAAATGATTCCGTTCCGTATCCCCTTGCCGATAGTGCAAATAGCAATGGGAGCGTTGCTGGCCTGGCCTCATTTTGGTTTACACGTTACTTTCGATCCTGAACTCTTCCTCGTATTACTTATCCCTCCTTTGTTATTTGTTGATGGTTGGAAAACACCAACCAGAGAGTTTTTCCAGCATGGGCGTGAAATCGTCATTTTAGTTTTAGTATTGGTACTGGTGACGGTTATTGGCATTGGTTATTTGATCTATTGGTTATTGCCAAGTATCCCTCTTATCGCTGCCTTTGCACTGGCGGCGGTATTGTCCCCAACAGATGCGGTGGCGTTGTCATCAATTGTTGGAAAAGGACGTATTCCTAAAAATATGATGAGCGTGCTGGAAGGGGAAGCATTAATGAATGATGCTTCCGGTCTGGTGGCTCTGAAATTTGCGGTGGCGATTGCCATGGGCACGATGGTATTTACTGTCACTGGCGCAACGGTGGAGTTTTTCAAGGTTGCGATTGGTGGTTTGTTGTCGGGCATCGCCATCACATGGTTATACAGCAAATCATTGCGCTTAATGAGTCGTTGGAGCGGGGATGATCCTGCAACTCAAATCATGTTTATGATGTTGTTACCGTTCGCTTCCTATATGATTGCTGAGCATATCGGTGTATCAGGGATTTTGGCTGCGGTTTCCGCAGGTATGACTATCAGTAAAGCAGGAGTGATCCGTAACGCACCGCTGGATATGCGTCTGCGTGCCGATAATGTATGGGGAATGCTGGCCTTTGTCTTCAATGGCCTGGTGTTTATCATGCTAGGGCTGCAATTGCCGGGCATTTGGGAAACATCGGTAGATCAGGCTGAGCTTGATCCAAATGTTGAAACCTGGATGCTGTTCGCTGCCGTTGGCATCATTTACGTTGCGCTGGTATTACTGCGATTCAGTTGGTTATGGCTGATGAAAAATATCAGCAAGGTGCTGATAAAGAAAAGACCGCTTCAGTTTGCTTCCTATACGACACGTGAGTTGTGGTTGGCTTCATTTGCGGGTGTCCGTGGGGCAATTACGCTGGCAGGTGCTTTGTCTGTACCACTGTTCCTGCCGGATGGTGACCCATTTCCGGCACGTTATCAGTTGATTTTCATTGCTGCGGGCGTGATTCTGTTCTCCCTCTTTGTCGGGGTTATCGGTTTACCTTTGCTGCTACGTGGCATGAAAGTTGGCGATAAGCAGGCAGATCTCACTGAAATCAGAATGGCAAAATCGGCAATGGCTGAAGTTGCTATTGTCAGTATGAATAAGATGGAAGAGCGTCTGTCAGCCAGTACTGAAGAAAAATTGGATGCAGAAGTCATTAGTGAGGTTGCGTCTCGCGTGACCGGTTATTTGCGGCGTCGTACCGCGGGAACGGATGAAATCGAGCATAATCTGATGGTTGAAGATTTGGAACGCCGTTTCCGCTTGACGGCATTGAGGGCTGAACGCGGGGAGTTATATCACCTGCGTGCAACCCGTAAGATTAGTAATGAAACACTACAAACGTTGCTACATGATCTTGATTTGTTAGAAGCGCTTTTAGTGGAGAAAGATCAATAAAAGGTGAAAGACCAATAAATTATGTGGCTGTTAACGATCACAACATTTTTGTGGGCCGCCTCATTTAGCCTGATTGGCGCTTATCTCGCTGGTCAGGTTGATAGCTGGTTTTCGGTTCTTGTCAGGGTAATGTTGGCAGCAATGGTATTTTTACCATTTTTGCGCTGGCGTGGGTTATCACTGAAAGTTATTTCACTGTATATGGCTGTTGGTGCCTGTCAGCTTGGTGTGATGTATTTGTTTGTTTTTCATGCCTATCATTATCTGACTGTGGCAGAATTTTTGCTGTTTACCATTATGACGCCACTTTATGTCACATTAATTTATGATCTGATGGGGCGTCAGCGATTGCGCTGGGGTTATGCCTTGAGTTCTTTATTGGCAGTGGCTGGTGCAGCGATTATTCGTTATGACCGATTGAGTGAATCTTTCTGGATTGGCTTATTGTTAGTGCAACTGGCAAATATTTTCTTTGCGATCGGTCAGGTCGGTTATAAGCGCTTAATGGAGATCCATCCCATTCCACAACGAGTGGCATTTTCATGGTTCTATCTGGGCGCTTGTGCCGTCGCCATCATCGGCTGGCTAATGTTTGGTGATCCGCAAAAATTGCCCACAACTCAGCTTCAGTGGGGTGTTTTGGTTTGGCTGGGTGTTGGGGCATCGGGGATTGGCTACTTTATGTGGAACTATGGTGCCACCCAAGTGGATGCCGGAACACTGGCAATTATGAATAATATGTTGGTTCCGGCGGGGTTATTGGTCAATTTTGCAATTTGGCAGCAGCATCCTAACTGGCTGAGCTTTACCATTGGAGGCAGCCTGATTGTTGCGTCACTTTGGGTGCATCACCGTTGGATACTGAGACCCGTTTCACCAACGGCAAATTGTCCACCGCGTGCTGGCGCGCAGAACGAATAAAAGTATCGATAGCGGGTTGGCGCTGCTCCCCTTCTCGGCTGGCAGCGTACAATCTGCTCCATAATCCCTCTCCTAACGTTTGGGTTACAACTAACCCTTGTCGTTCGAATGTTTCCACGGCCCAGTGTGGTAACGCGGCAATACCCAATCGGGCGGCAACCATCTGAATCAGCAATAGCGTATTGTCAACTGTTTTTAATGTCGGCGTAATTTCCGCGGGTTGGAGAAAGCGTCGCCAGATATCAAGCCGTTGGCGCTGGACCGGATAAATCAGCAAAGTTTCAGCAGCGAGATCTTGTGGGCGAATATCGCGTGTATTTGCCAGTGGATGATCTGGTGCGATCACCAGCTTCACTTCATAATCAAACAGCGGCGTATAGTGCAGGTTACTGTCTGCAATAATGTCAGATGTCAGGACAATATCCAGCTCACGTTTTTGCAGAGCAGGTTGAGGATCAAATGTCACACCAGATTTAAAGTCCACATTAACCTGCGGCCAGCTTTCACGAAAACGCTTCAGTGCGGGTGTCAGCCATTGAATACAGCTATGGCATTCAATAGCAATGCGTAAGTTTGTTTCTTGTGGTTCATGACATTGACGTAAGGAAGCTGTCACCAAGGGTAAAACTTGCTCTGCTAATTTTAATAACACTTCTCCTTGAGGCGTTAACTTCAGGGGTTGGCTTTTCCGAATGAATAACTTAAATCCCAGCCGATGTTCTAATTCACTGAACTGATGAGAGAGCGCAGATTGCGTTTGATGCAAATAATTTGCCGCCGCTGCGAGTGAGCCACAATGGTTCAGTGCTTGTAGTGTTTTTAAGTGTTTTAGTTCGATCATGAAAAACCTTCAAGATGATAATGAATAATTTGCGCTTGTGGTTTATACATTACCTGTTGATTATAGAAGTGTAAACATCTAGACGGCTAAAAAATTACGGGTGACGACATGACGGTTTTGAATCATACATTAGGTTTTCCACGTATCGGATTGAAAAGAGAACTAAAAAAGGCGCAAGAGAACTATTGGGCGGGCAAAATTTCTCAACAGGAATTGCTGGAGATAGGTCGTGAATTACGTGCACGTCACTGGCAACAACAAAAAGAAGCGGGCGTTGATTTAGTCCCCGTTGGTGATTTTGCCTGGTATGACCAAGTATTGACCACAAGCCTGTTATTGGGCAATGTTCCGCCACGTCATCAAAATGAAGATGGCAATATTGATCTGGATACACTGTTCCGTATTGCCCGCGGCCGGGCACCAACTGGTACACCTGCGGCTGCTTCGGAAATGACTAAATGGTTTAATACAAATTATCATTATATTGTGCCTGAATTTCAGGAAGGGCAGGCATTTAAGCTGGGTTGGACTCAGTTGTTGGACGAAGTTGATGAAGCTCTGGCACTGGGGCACAACGTAAAACCTGTACTTTTGGGACCGGTGACCTATTTATGGCTTGGTAAGGTAAAAGGCAAAGTTTTTGATCGCCTGTCTCTATTAAAAGATATCCTGCCGGTATACCAGCAAGTACTGGCAGAACTGGCAAAACGTGGCATTGAATGGGTACAGATTGATGAACCGGCTCTGGTACTGGAATTACCAGAAACGTGGCTGGCAGCATTCTCAACGGCTTATCAAGCACTTGAGGGGCAGGTGAAATTGTTGCTGACGACCTATTTCGATAGCGTCGGGCACAATCTGGAGACAATCAAATCGTTGCCAGTGCAGGGGTTGCATGTTGATTTGGTTGCGGGAAGGGATTCACTTGAGAATTTGGATAAATCTCTGCCGAAAGATTGGTTGCTTTCATTGGGAGTGATTAACGGCCGTAATGTTTGGCGAGCCGATTTGAGTGAGAAATATCAGCTTGTTGCACCATGGGTTGGTAAGAGAAATGTGTGGATTGGCACTTCCTGTTCACTGCTGCATAGCCCTATTGACCTGAATGATGAAACTGGGTTGGATGAAGAAGTGAAAAGCTGGTTTGCCTTTGCATTACAAAAATGTGCGGAACTTTCTTTGTTGTCGCAAGCATTGAATGTGCCAGAAGGCAATAAACAAGCCGAGCTGGATGCCTATAGTGCTCCCATTCGCGCCCGTCGCAGTTCCACAAGAGTGAATAATCCCGCGGTCGCTGGGCGTATTGCAGCAATTAAGCCACAGGACAGTGAACGTCAGCAGGTATATCCTGAACGTGCTAAGCTCCAGCGTCAACGTTACAATTTACCGCTGTGGCCAACAACAACCATAGGTTCATTCCCACAAACGACGGAAATTCGTAGCCTACGTCTCGATTTCAAAAAAGGTCGGGTGGATAGTACGCACTATCGAACCAATATCAATGAACATATTAAACAGGCGATCCAAGAGCAGGAGCGTTTGGGGTTGGATGTCTTGGTACACGGTGAAGCTGAACGTAACGACATGGTGGAATATTTCGGCGAACACTTTGACGGTTATGTCTTTACCCAAAATGGTTGGGTACAGAGTTATGGCTCCCGTTGCGTGAAACCACCGGTCATCATTGGCGATATTAGCCGTCCAGAGGCGATAACAGTAAACTGGGCGACCTATGCGCAATCCTTGACTGATAAGCCAGTCAAAGGCATGTTGACCGGGCCTGTGACCATTCTCTGCTGGTCATTCCCAAGGGAAGATATTAGTCGTGAAACCATTGCTAAACAGATCGCACTGGCTTTGCGTGATGAAGTTGATGATTTGCAGAAGGCAGGCATTGGCATTATCCAGATTGATGAACCTGCATTGCGTGAAGGTTTGCCACTGCGCAGAGAAGAGTGGCAGGAATATCTGGAGTGGGCGGTGGATGCTTTCAAACTGAGCGCAGCCATTGCGAAAGATGATACCCAAATCCACACTCATATGTGTTATTGCGAGTTCAATGACATCATGCCGTCGATTGCAGCGCTGGATGCGGATGTGATCACCATTGAAACCTCGCGCTCGGATATGGAATTGCTGGATTCATTCGAAGATTTCTCTTATCCGAATGAGATAGGGCCTGGTGTGTATGACATTCACTCACCAAACGTCCCCAGCGTTGAATGGATTGAGGCATTGTTACGCAAAGCGGCTGATCGTATTCCAGTCGAGCGTTTGTGGGTGAACCCAGACTGCGGATTGAAAACTCGTGGTTGGACAGAAACCAGACAAGCGTTGGCAAACATGGTTGAAGCGGCAAAACGCTTGCGCTCCTCATTAAATAGTTAACTTATACCAATCTAACTTCAAGATGCGTGTGATTTCTCCCTGCGAAGTGGGGAGAAATCAGGTTTTATATCATGCTGTAAATTGCAACTTAAAGTTTAATGCGTAAGGGTTTATTTGTTTAATTTAAACTTAATAAGTGATAAAACTGCCCGCTACAGTTAGTGCAATATGGCGGGTAGAAAAGTTGGTCATGTATTGGATAGTTAGATGCGCTCAATAAACATCCCTATCACTTTGTCATGCAATTCTTCCGATTTGGAATTATTCAATGCATAATTCCAGTTTACTCAGGTAATTGTCAGACTATTTTCAAACAATCTCCTTTTTCAATTGCGATTTTCATTCCTTATCACTGAGTTTTTCAACTACCCATATCGATTTCTGATAGCGAAAAGCATAACAAATATGGCATGTTCCAGTTTGTCCATTTTTGATGAGGTTTTGTGATGGAGTTTTATATTCCAATTATTGGGTTGGGAGTGGCGGTATTTACGCTGGTTTTTCTGGTTTTGCGGACTCGTGTTCATGTCCTGATTGCTATGCTAATTGCAGCGATAATCGCTGGAATATCAGGCGGTTTGACTATGAATAATGTCGTTGAAGTGATCGCTAAAGGATTTGGTTCGACATTAGGCAACATCGGTATTGTGATTGGATTGGGATGCATGATGGGGCGAATATTGGAAGTATCGGGAGCAACAGAGCAGATCGCTTATAGCCTGATTAAATGGTTAGGTAAAAGGCGCGAAGAGTGGGCTTTGGCGATTACCGGTTATATTGTCAGTATCCCCATATTTGTAAATTCAGCTTTTGTGATCCTCTATCCCCTGGTGAAGGCATTGGCGAAGAAAGGTAAGCGCAATGTATTGTCCCTTGGGGTTGCTTTGGCAGGAGGGTTAGTGGTCACTCACCATATCGTTCCGCCAACGCCAGGGCCGCTTGGTGTCGCCGGAATATTTGGGGTGAGTATCGGCAAAATGATGCTGACAGGTATGATACTGGCGGTACCCTGTGTTATTGGTATTACCTGTTATGCAAAGTGGCTGGAGACTAAATATCCTGAATATCAACTTGGTGATACAGAAGAAAGAACAGAAAACTTATCACTAGTTCATCAGCGTTATCTGGAAGAGAAAGAGCAAAAATCACTTCCAAGCCTATTTCTTTCTCTTTTACCCATCGTCGTGCCAATTATTCTGATTTTTATTGGCGTAATTAATGGAATGATACTGAAAACTGATGAGTTTGCCGGTAAGGAGAATGCTTTCTATTTTCAGATTTTTGATTTTCTAGGCTCCCCCATTATCGCGCTAGCAATCAGTGTATTACTGGCGGTTTATACCTTAATGCCAAACGTCAGTAAGCATGAAGTAATTGAACATCTGGAAACAGGGTTAAAAACTGTTGGCATTATTTTATTGGTGTCAGGAGCGGGAGGGGCATTAGGTGCAGTGTTGAACGAAGGCGCAACAGGGACGATATTGGCGCACTATATTGCCAGCCTGCCCATAACACCTGTTTTGATCCCATTTATCATTGCGACACTGATACGCATAATTCAAGGCTCTGGCACAGTGGCAATGATAACTGCGGCGTCTATTTCTGCACCAGTTATCAAACAGATACCGGATGTTAATCTGTTGGTGGCGGCTCAAGCTGCGATGATGGGCACACTGTTTTTCAGTTACTTCAATGACTGTTTTTTCTGGGTAGTTAACCGGATGATGGGGATTAAAAGTGCAAGGCAGCAGATTATCGTTTGGTCGATTCCTACCACAATTGCATGGGGGATTGGATTGTGTGGTGTACTGCTTCTTAATCTCGTCATGTGAATGGCTTATGTGAATAGTGATAGTGCTCTGTAACGGGCGCTACCTTTTAAATGTGATTTTTATCACAAATTCATGTATGTGTTTCTTTCTTGTCTCAATTAAAGATGATTTCAATCACTAAAAAATGTCAGAGTATTGACTAAATTTATACGCATTAAACTTCAAGTTGCAATTTACAACACAATATGAAATCTGATCTCTCCCCGCGAAGCGGGGAGAGATCACACGCATCTTGAAGTGAGATTGGTGTAGGTATTCATATTTTTGTCCGTTGAGGAGTCTGATATGTCTGATGTGTTTCACTTAGGTATCACCAAAAGCGACCTGCAAGGCGCAACTCTGGCGATTGTACCCGGCGATCCTAACCGTGTTGAGAAAATTGCGCGACTGATGGATAACCCAATACATTTGGCTTCCCACCGTGAATTTACAACCTGGCGTGCAGAAGTTAACGGAAAAGCTGTGGTTGTCTGCTCTACAGGCATTGGAGGCCCCTCAACGTCGATTGCTGTAGAGGAACTGGCACAGTTGGGAGTACGTACTTTCCTGCGTATCGGAACAACGGGGGCAATTCAGCCACATATTAATGTAGGGGATGTATTGGTGACGACTGCGGCGGTTCGTTTGGACGGCGCCAGCCTGCATTTTGCCCCAATGGAGTTCCCTGCGGTTGCTGATTTTGAGTGTACGAATGCCCTGTATGAAGCAGCAAAAGCCTCTGGTTCTGCTACCCATGTTGGTATTACGGCATCTTCCGATACCTTCTATCCCGGCCAGGAACGTTACGACACTTATTCTGGCCGTGTCGTTCGTCGTTTCCAGGGTTCGATGAAAGAATGGCAAGAAATGGGCGTAATGAATTTTGAGATGGAATCAGCAACATTGCTGACCATGTGTGCCAGTCAGGGACTGCGTGCCGGTATGGTTGCTGGCGTGATTGTTAACCGTACCCAACAGGAAATCCCAGATGTTGAGCTGCTGAAGAAAACAGAAAGCAATGCGCTGGGGATAGTTGTGGAGGCAGCTCGTCGTCTGCTGTAATGCCTTTCATCAAGGGTCAGATGATTCTGGCCCTATCGTTTGTGCGATATTCTCTTCCTTTCATTGCAAAATTTGCTAATGTCATAGCACTTTGTACTAATAGATAGTGTGTTCTATTAACTATTTTTAATCTAACAAGAGTGACTATGACCACAACATTTCTATCCCATCCTTCACTACTTCCTTTGAATGGCGGCATTAATTTTCGTGATTTAGGTAATAAGACACTAAGCAACGGCGTCAGGATAAAACCAGGCGTGTTATTTCGTTCCGGCTCATTAGACAGGCTGACAGAAAACGATCAGGCTTTTTTAGTGGATCAAAACCTTTTGCAGATCATTGATTATCGTGATAGCAGCGAAATTATGGATAAACCAGATCGAGTATGGAATGGGGCGCATTATCACCATGCTCCTGCCAATCCTCTTTCCAAAGAAGTGGATGCTAATCTGGATAAGTTAGACATGAAAATACTGGAGCAATTCGACGCGAAAACATTTATGTCTCGCTTATATGAATTGTTACCCATTAATAATCCAGCGTATAAGACGTTAGCGACATTATTGCTGCAACCAGAGAAAGGCGGCATTGTGCAACATTGCGCGGTTGGTAAAGACAGGACAGGAGTGGGTTCGGCACTGGTTTTATTCGCATTGGGTGCTGATCTGGATACGGTGATGGAAGATTATTTGTTGACCAATGTCACGCTGGCTCCATACCGCGACTATTTATTGAATGAACACGCAAAAATTATGAGCGAAAGTGTAGTCGAAAAATTTGCCTATGTTTATTCAGTGCGGGAAGAGTTTTTACTGACCGCACTGGATAGCATCAACCAGCATTATGGCAGCATAGATATTTGGCTGGAAAAAGATATTGGACTCAATATCGCTGCGCGTGAAAAACTACAAGCTTATTTTCTTGAATGAAAATATCAGGTTAGCATTGGGCAGATTGTCCAGGACTGACCTTATAACCTCCCACTGATAATACAGGAAAGATTAATGTGAGCCTGCATGAAATTATCGAATCGGTCATAAACTTCGTAAAAGCCCATGAGGTTTGGGCAATTCCCATCATTTTCCTATTGGCATTTGGTGAATCGTTGGCATTTATTTCCCTATTGTTACCAGCAACGATCATTTTGTTGGGGTTAGGAGCGTTAATTGGTGAAAGTGGGTTAACTTTCTGGCCAATATGGATAGCCGCAGCCGCCGGTGCTTTCTTTGGTGATTGGGTTTCTTACTGGTTTGGTTGCCATTACAAAGAAGATGTTGGCAAGATGTGGCCGCTTTCTCGCCATCCTCAAACGTTGGTTCGCGGACATCGTTTTTTTGAACGATGGGGCGTATGGGGTGTTTTCATTGGGCGTTTTTTTGGTCCCTTGAGAGCCGTTGTACCGCTGGTAGCCGGAATCTGTGCTATGCCAAAACGCCATTTTCAGCTTGCTAACCTAGCTTCTGCATCGATTTGGGCATTCGGTATTTTAGCACCAGGGGCATTTGGCTTGCGTTGGTTGGCAGAGTGGATGGGATAATTGCGAGCTACTTTGCAAACTGAAAGAAAGCCATTGAATACTCTGGACATCTATACAGCCTCTATTTAACTTACATTGAGGCTAATGACTCACAAAAGTTGTCTGAAATTTATCGGTAATCGTGCCAATAAAAAATAATAGAGTTAGTGAGGGTGTATAGGTGGATATCCAGTGGTTATACATGCTGATCGGTAGCTTGGGTGGATTGCTGGGCGGAGGGATCTTCGTCTGGCTTTCTGTCCAGCAGAGGCTCCAGCAAAAAGAGCAGGAGTTGCGTGAATTATATAGCCAACTGGCTGTCAGCCATGAAAAACTGGAGCAAACCCACTATTGGCGTACTGAATGCGATCAATTAAACCAAGAGTTACTGGCGCAACGCGAAATTAGCAGTGTGCAGGAAGCTGAGTTGCGCGAATTGAGCACCCGGCTTGAAGAAACCAGACTAGCTGCGGAGGAAAAGCAGCGTTTATTGCTCAGCAGTGAGCAGCGATTAAGTACCCAATTTGAAAATCTTGCCAATCGTATCTTTGAACAGAATCGACTCCGGACCGATGAATATCATCGCCAAAATCTCAATCATCTTCTGATGCCATTTCGTGAACAACTTGAGGGATTTCGCCGTCAGGTACAAGACAGTTTTGGGCTAGAAGCTCGTGAGCGCCATACCTTGACTCATGAAATTCGCAATCTTCAGCAACTTAATGCACAGATGGCGAAAGAAGCTATTAATCTTACAAAAGCCCTGAAAGGAGACAATAAAATACAGGGAAATTGGGGAGAAATGATATTGGCTCGAATTTTGGAAGCTTCTGGCTTGCGTGAGGGATATGAATTCGATACACAGGTCAATATTAAGGCTGAAAACAATGAACGTTTTCAACCTGATGTGATCGTGCATCTGCCACAAGGAAAAGATGTCATTATTGATGCCAAAATGTCCCTGGTCGCTTATGAACGTTATTTCAACAGTGATAGTGAAGAACAACAGGCGCCAGCATTACAGGAACATATCAACTCTATCAGAGGACATATCCGCGGCCTGAGCCGAAAAGATTATCAACAATTACCCGGATTGCGATCACTGGATTATGTTTTGATGTTTATTCCTGTGGAACCCGCTTATTTGGTTGCACTCAATCAGGCGCCAGAATTACTTGATGAAGCATGGAAACATAATATTATGCTGGTTAGCCCATCAACTTTGCTGGTTGCCGTTCGTACTATCAATAACTTGTGGCGTTATGAATATCAAAGTCAAAATGCCCGTTTGATTGCTGATAAAGCCGCCAGAATGTATGACAAAATGCGATTGTTTGTGGATGATATGCAAGGATTAGGGCAAAGTCTTAACAAAGCACAGACGAGTTACCATTTCGCAATGAAAAAGCTTGTTGAGGGCAGAGGTAATTTAATTAGTCAGGCCGAAGGATTTCGTGATTTAGGCGTGGATGTGAAGTGTCCTATTGATTCACAGTTGATTGATAAATCTTTCCAATCGTTGCAGGTGAATGAGTGAAGTCTGGAATAGGGTTTTGTTGGAAAGGCTGATACACTGACTATAAATTTTTTTGAATAAAAAGCGGACAAATAATATGGCAGATCAATCAAAAGAAACCACTGATTTTGGTTTCCGCACTGTAGCCAAAGAACAAAAAAAAGAGATGGTGGCAGAGGTGTTTCACTCTGTGGCCTCGAAATATGACTTAATGAATGACTTGATGTCATTTGGCATTCACCGTATCTGGAAACGTTTCACAATTGAGTCAAGTGGTGTCCGCCGTGGTCATAAGGTGCTTGATCTTGCTGGTGGGACAGGCGATCTAACCGCAAAATTCTCCCGAATTGTGGGGGAAAAAGGGCAGGTTGTTTTGGCGGATATCAACGACTCAATGTTGAAAGTTGGCCGCGAAAAATTACGCGATATCGGTATCGTAGGCAACGTCAGTTATGTTCAAGCCAATGCCGAAGAACTGCCTTTCCCGGATAACCATTTTGACTGTATTACCATTTCTTTTGGCTTGCGTAATGTCACGGACAAAGAAAAAGCGCTACGCTCCATGTATCGGGTACTTAAGCCTGGTGGCCGCTTGTTGGTGCTGGAGTTTTCCAAACCTGTACTGGCACCGTTAAGTAAGATTTATGATGTTTATTCATTCCACGTTCTGCCCCGAATCGGTCAGGTCGTTGTGAATGATGCGGACAGTTACCGCTATTTGACAGAATCCATCCGTATGCACCCTGATCAGGAAACCTTGAAAGGCATGATGGAAGAAGCGGGCTTTGACCAGGTTTACTACACCAATATGACTGGTGGCGTTGTTGCATTGCACAAAGGGTTCAAATTCTGAGATGGAAATACCCTCATCAAGCCATAATATGGCTTTTGCGATCTCAAATGAAAAAGTGTTGTTTCCGGTAGTAACGGCCTTTCTGGAAACAACCTTGAATCATCTTTTATATCGAGAAGCTGTATTAAAACCTGCCCGCTTAAGATTGGCCGGTAAGATACTGTCTATCAAACTGAAAGAAATCGCTTCCCCCTTGATACTGATATTCAGTGAGAAACGAGTGGATGTTTTGAGTCAATGGTCAGAGCCAGTGGATTGCTCGATGAAAACAACGCTCCCTGCATTACTTAAGCTACGGGATCGCCAGTGCCTTTCAGCCCTGATTAACCGCGGTGAAATTATCATTGAAGGGGACATGCAGGTGATTCAACAATGGTCTGCTTTGTTGGATATGTCAGAGTGGGATCCTGCGCATTACCTCTCCCCTTATGTTGGTGATATTGCTGCGGAAGGCATTACCCGGATGGTGAAGAAAAGTTTTGAATTTGCCAGCAATACCATTGCAAGGAAGAAAACGCATTTCACCGAATCATTGACGGAAGAATGGGAAATGGTTCCCAGTGCGCTGGAAGTGGCTTATTTCAGTGAAGAAGTTAATGCCGTTGCCAATCAGATAAACCAACTCGAAAAACGGTTGGCGGCCCTGGAGGGAAAACATGACACCCAGTGAAATTAGACGACTTTACTTTATCATCCGGGTCTTTCTTTCTTACGGGTTGGATGAACTCATCCCGAATATTCGTTTGACTTGGCCGTTACGTTTTGGGCGTTATTTCCTGTTTTGGATACCTAATAAGCATAAGGATAAACCTCTCGGCGAGCGTTTGCGTTTAGCATTACAAGAACTCGGCCCAGTGTGGATCAAATTTGGCCAGATGCTCTCCACGCGTCGTGACTTGTTCCCACCTGCCATCGCAGATCAACTTTCGATGTTACAAGATCGGGTGGTTCCCTTTGACGGTGCAGTGGCACGAAAATCAATTGAAACGGCGTTAGAGGGAGCACTGGAAACGTGGTTTGAGGATTTTGATCCACAACCATTGGCTTCCGCTTCTATTGCCCAGGTACATACTGCTCGGTTGAAGGAGAATGGCAAAGAGGTTGTCCTAAAGGTGATCCGCCCGGATATTCTGCCTGTAATTAAAGCTGACGTGCGGTTAATGTATCGTCTGGCAAATTTGGTTCCCCTTTTACCTGATGGTCGTCGTCTTCGTCCGCGTGAAGTTGTCAGAGAATATGAAAAAACCCTGCTTGATGAGCTGAATTTATTGCGTGAAACTGCAAACGCGATTCAATTGCGGCGCAATTTTGAAGATAGTCCTATGCTCTATGTGCCAGAGGTCTATCCCAACTATTGCCGAGAAAATGTTTTGGTGATGGAGCGCATTTATGGCATTCCTGTGTCAGACGTTGCAGCGTTAGAGGCGCAGAACACCAATATGAAATTGTTGGCTGAGCGTGGTGTTCAGGTGTTCTTCACCCAAGTATTTCGCGATAGTTTTTTCCACGCAGATATGCATCCCGGTAATATTTTCGTCAGTTATGACAAACCAGAAGATCCTACTTATATCGGTATCGATTACGGTATTGTTGGCTCTTTGAATAAAGATGATAAACGCTATCTGGCCGAAAATTTCATTGCTTTCTTCAATCGTGATTATCGTCGGGTCGCTGAACTGCATGTCGATTCTGGTTGGGTGCCGGCAGATACCAATGTGGAGGATTTCGAATTTGCTATCCGTACCGTGTGTGAACCCATTTTTGAAAAACCACTGGCTGAAATTTCATTTGGGCATGTTCTGCTAAACCTTTTCAATACCGCTCGTCGTTTTAATATGACAGTTCAGCCCCAGCTGGTTTTGCTGCAAAAAACGCTGTTGTATGTTGAAGGCTTGGGGCGTCAACTTTATCCTCAGCTTGATCTATGGAAAACAGCAAAACCTTTTCTGGAAGATTGGCTGCATGATCAGGTTGGGCTTCCCGCTATTGTGCGTGCCTTTAAAGAAAAAGCGCCTTATTGGGCGGAAAAGTTACCAGAGCTTCCAGAGCTGGTATATGGCTCGCTTCAGCAGCACCGACGTTTGCAGAGCAGCATTGATCAAATATCGCAACAATTCAGGCAACAACAGCTCAGACAACGCAAATCTCTTTATTTATTGGGGATTGGTGCAACTCTCTTTATCTGTGGTAGTTTGTTTTTCATTATAGAGCAGAAACACTTGGCATGGGGAATGATAGGGGCCGGCATTGCATCATGGGGATTGGGCTGGCGTCATTTAAGTAAACTTCAATAATTCAGTAATGATGAATATTAAATGAAGGTAATTTTGCCACGAACCTTGATATAATTGCATTATTTTTGAACATCAAGTTCGTCGTTTATAATTATACCAATCTCACTTCAAGATGCGTGTGATTGCTCCCCGCAAAGCGGGGAGTAATCAGGTTTCATAGCGTGTTGTAAATTGCGACTTGAAGTTTGATGCGTATAAATCACGAGTAATATTCTGATGAATAGAGGTAGGTCAGTATGGGTGGTATAAGTATTTGGCAATTGCTCATCATTGCCGTCATTGTCGTACTGTTATTTGGTACTAATAAGCTTCGTACCTTGGGTTCGGACTTGGGCGAATCAATAAAGGGCTTTAAAAAGGCAATGAGTGATGATGACAAGTCACAGCAGCCGGAAAAAATGAGTCAGGATGCCGAGTTCGAAACTAAAAACCTGACTGAAAAGTCCACGGCTGCGCAATCTGAAAAATCAGAGAGTAAAAGTAAAGACAAAGAGCAGGTATAAACCGTGTTTGACATTGGTTTTAGTGAGCTACTGTTAGTGATGATCATTGGCTTGGTTGTTTTGGGGCCGGAACGTTTGCCTATTGCGGTCAAAACAGTGGTTGGATGGATTCGAGTATTGCGCTCGCTGGCGGCTAATGTTCAGAATGAACTTGCTCAGGAACTAAAATTGCAAGAGCTTCAGGACACATTGAAAAAAATGGAAGAAAAAGCCGACCTGCAATCACTTTCGCCAGAACTGAAAGCCTCAATGGAGGAGTTGAAGGAAGCGGCTGAATCATTGAAAAATACCTATCAGTTGAAACCGGATGAAATGAGGGAGTTGGAGGAAGACGAAACGCATTTTCATTCTTCTGGGTCCCCATCGGTTGCAAGGCACTCGAATTCAGAACAGGCCAGTCTGGAACCCGTGATTGCAGAGCAATCGAGCACAATACCAGAGCAGCAGAAAAGAAAACTTCCTGAACAAGCAAATGGCGAACACTGAAACATGTCTGTGGATAATACCCAACCTCTTATCAGTCATCTAATTGAACTGCGTAAGCGGATTTTAAATAGTCTAATTACTGTGCTGGTAGTCTTTCTGGCATTAGTTTATTTTTCCAATGACATTTATCGGCTTATTGCAGCGCCTTTAATGGAACAATTGCCTAAAGGCGCCAATATGATTGCAACAGATGTTGCATCACCTTTTTTTACCCCAATTAAACTGACCATTATGGTGTCTATTTTTGTTTCGGCACCGATGATCCTCTATCAAGTATGGGCATTTATTGCACCGGCACTGTATAAGCACGAACGTCGTTTGATTATGCCCTTACTGTTTTCCAGTAGCATATTGTTTTATCTGGGAATGGCATTCGCATATTTTATTGTTTTTCCCATTGCGTTTGGTTTCTTTATCAATACCGTGCCCGCTGGGGTCGTAATATCGACGGATATCAGCAATTATTTAAGCTTTGTCATGGCGCTATTTATGGCTTTTGGGGTTTCATTCGAAATACCTATTGCCATTATTTTGCTGTGCTGGAGCGGGGTAGTGACACCAGAATCACTAAAGAGAAAACGTCCTTATATTTTAGTTGGGGCGTTTGTGGTTGGGATGTTGTTAACACCTCCTGATGTTTTCTCCCAGACTCTGCTGGCTATTCCTATGTATTTGCTATTTGAACTGGGGATTCTGCTTTCGCAGTTCTATGCTGGTAAATGGGAACGGCGTAATTTTATTAATCCAGAAGATAAAGCAGACAGTGATATTGGTGACAATTTTAAAAAATAATCTGATGTCAGGCATTCATAATTATCGTGAACTGATTGATGGTGTTAATATCATTATCATGAAACGATGGCTATTAACCCAGCGCTTTGTCGCTGGGTTTTACATTAGGAGAACAATATGAGCTATGTATTTCCGGGGGCGTTTCCCGGTCGTCGTATGCGCCGTGTGCGCCGTCATGATTTTTCCCGCCGCTTAGTTGCTGAAAATCAACTTACTGTTAATGATCTGATTTATCCTGTATTTGTTATGGAAGGAACAAATCAGCGTCAGGAAGTGTCTTCAATGCCAGGAGTGTATCGTCTGACAATCGATCTTTTGCTGAAAGAAGCAGAAGAGATTGCCCGACTGGGTATTCCTGTTTTGTCCCTGTTTCCAGCCATTGAAGCGGATAAGAAATCGTTGGATGCGAAAGAAGCTTATAATCCAGATGGCTTGATCCAGCGTGCTGTGCGAGCCCTGAAAGATGCTGTTCCTGAATTGGGGCTTTTGACGGATGTAGCACTCGATCCATTCACTACCCATGGTCAAGATGGTGTTATTGATCAGGATGGCTATGTTATCAATGACGTGACCAAAGATATTTTGGTCAAGCAGGCATTATCCCATGCTGAAGCTGGGGCTGAGATTGTCGCACCAAGCGATATGATGGATGGCCGTATTGGTGCTATTCGTGAGCAGCTTGAGATGGCTGGTTATGTGAATACCCAAATCATGGCTTATTCTGCGAAATACGCCTCTTGTTACTATGGGCCATTTAGAGATGCGATTGGTACCAGCGGTAACTTGAAAGGTGGCAATAAGATGACCTATCAAATGGATCCTGCGAACAGTGATGAAGCGTTGCAGGAAATTGCGCAGGATTTACAGGAAGGTGCAGATAGCGTTATGGTTAAACCTGGTATGCCGTATTTGGATGTGATTCGCAGGGTAAAAGATACTTTCGGTGTACCAACATTTGCCTATCAGGTTTCGGGTGAATATGCCATGCATATGGCGGCCATTCAAAATGGTTGGTTGAAAGAGCAGCCCGTGATTATGGAATCATTATTATGCTTCAAACGGGCGGGAGCAGATGGTGTTCTGACCTATTTTGCCAAGCGTGTAGCGCAATGGCTGCATGAACAAAGATACTGATTATTGTAATAGCCAGGGGATATAAAGGCGGGCAATTTTGCCCGTCTTCTGATTAAATTTTGATGAAATATTTATTGTCTAAAACTTTAGAAACTTCTTTGTTGAGAATATTTAGCAAGAGAATGGAACGAGTTTCCCCATCCGGTTCATTATAAATTGCCTGAATGCCTTCGAAAATTCCCTCAGTGATCAGGACAGTATCACCCGTAATTGGGGTTTCAGGTGCAATATATTCTTGCTCAGTAACAGACATTAATTCATCAATTAATGTTTGTGGAACAATGGCAGGATAAGTGCTGAATCGAACGAAATTATTGACGCCTCGGGTTGAGTTAACGGTTGTAGTATGAATAATTTCGGGATCAAAATGGACAAACAGGTAATTGGGAAACAGAGGTTCAGTAACGATGGATCGTTTACCTCGAATGATTTTTTCAATTTTGGCTGTAGGTGTTAAGCAAATCACGTCCTGTCGCTCTAAGTTCTCTATTGCCCGAGAGACTTGCCCACGTTTACAGTAAAGAAGATACCAATTTCCCATCATATTTCGACTCCATTGCGTAGAATGTTTAGCATAACAAAACCAGTGCTAAGGGGTCATCAATAAAGATAGAAGTTATTTAAAGTGTGAGCCGTATTTTTATCTCTTACCGTGCTTATTTTCAGTCAAAGTTTATGCCAATCCAACTTCAAGTTGCAGCTTGCACATCAATGTGATGGTTTATATCTCCCCGCCTAGCGGGAGATATAAGACGCATCTTGAAAGGCGATTGGTATATGTATTAATTATTGCCTTAAATTCATTGCTTTTTAGCAGGTTATGAGTTTTCCTTGTAACCCTCATGGGAGGGATTATAATGGCTTTCCCTCCTTGAAAATCGGCACGAATGAACACTATGAAATATCGCGATCTAAGAGACTTTCTTTCCTTGTTGGAACAATCAGGTGAATTAAAACGAATTCGTATGGAAGTTGATCCATACCTGGAAATGACTGAAATCGCAGATCGTACTCTTCGTGCCGGTGGTCCCGCCTTATTATTTGAAAATCCTAAGGGATATTCGATGCCTGTCTTGTGCAACTTGTTTGGTACACCTAAGCGTGTTGCCATGGGGATGGGGCAGGATGATGTTAAGGCACTGCATGATGTTGGGAAGCTATTGGCTTTCCTTAAAGAGCCTGAGCCGCCAAAAGGCTTTCGTGATTTGGTCGATAAACTGCCTAAGTTCAAACAGGTCTTGAATATGCCAACCAAACGCCTTAGCTCTGCGCCTTGTCAGGAACAAATTTGGGCAGGGGATGAGGTGGATCTTACCCGTATTCCAGTCATGCATTGTTGGCCAGAAGATGCCGCCCCTTTGATTACCTGGGGGTTGACGGTGACTAAGGGGCCTAATAAAGAGCGCCAGAACTTGGGGATCTACCGCCAACAGGTATTGGGAAAAAACAAACTGATTATGCGCTGGTTATCACATCGTGGAGGTGCGCTTGATTTTCAGGAGTGGTGTCAGGCACATCCGGGGGAACGTTTTCCCGTGTCCGTTGCCTTGGGCGCCGATCCTGCCACGATATTGGGGGCGGTTACCCCAATTCCTGATACTTTGTCTGAATATGCGTTTGCTGGATTATTACGAGGACATAAAACGGAAGTCGTTAAATGTATATCTAATGATCTGGAAGTGCCGGCCAGTGCTGAAATTATCCTTGAAGGCTATATTGAGCCAGGCGAAATGGCCCCAGAAGGGCCATATGGTGATCATACCGGCTATTACAACGAAGTAGATACGTTCCCGGTATTTACGGTAACCCATATTAGCCAACGCAGTGACGCTATCTATCATTCTACTTACACCGGACGTCCACCGGATGAACCTGCGGTGTTAGGGGTTGCGTTGAATGAAGTATTGGTGCCAATATTGCAAAAACAATTTCCTGAAATTGTGGATTTTTACTTGCCGCCAGAGGGCTGCTCTTATCGACTCGCTATCGTTACAATCAAAAAACAGTATGCAGGCCATGCCAAGCGAGTAATGATGGGAGTTTGGTCATATCTGAGACAATTTATGTACACAAAATTTGTTATCGTTTGTGATGATGATATCAATGCGCGAGATTGGAATGATGTCATCTGGGCGATAACAACGCGAATGGACCCGCAGAGAGATACTGTCTTAATGGAAAATACACCCATTGACTATCTCGATTTTGCATCCCCTGTTTCTGGGTTAGGTTCAAAAATGGGATTAGATGCAACGAATAAATGGCCAGGAGAGACACAAAGGGAATGGGGGCGTCCGATTGTGATGAGCGATGAGATTCGGGCCCGTGTCGATGAAATTTGGGATCAATTAGATATTTTGAAGCGATAAGAGGGAACGCATGACAATATTAAGCTGTAAAGTAACATCGGTTGACTCCATTACAGATACAGTTTATCGGGTTCGTTTATTACCTGATTCGCCTTTTTCTTTCCGTGCGGGGCAATATTTAATGGTGATTATGGATGAGAGGGATAAGCGTCCTTTCTCCATGGCATCACCACCATCAGAAAAACAGATCATTGAGTTGCATATTGGTACTTCTGAGCTAAATCTCTATGCGATGGCGGTAATGGATAGAATTCTGGATCAGAAAGTCATTGATATTGATATTCCACATGGCCAGGCCTGGTTTCGTGAAGACAGCAAAAACCCGATGTTATTGATTGCTGGTGGAACAGGATTCTCATATACACGCTCTATCTTATTGTCTGCATTGGAACAAAATCCTAATCGCGAAATCTCCATTTACTGGGGAGGACGAGAGCTGCAACATCTGTATGATTTGGGGGAGTTGCAATCATTAAGTGAGCACTATCCTAATTTGACCATTGTACCGGTAGTTGAACAGGTTGATGAACACTGGCGCGGAAGAACGGGGACAGTTCTGAGTGCGGTTTTGGAAGATTTCGGCAGTTTGGCAAACCATGATATCTACATTGCTGGTCGCTTTGAGATGGCTAAAATTGCCCGTGAACGGTTCTGTAGTGAGCGTGATGCATCTATCGAACGCATGTATGGGGATGCATTTGAGTTTATTTGAGCCATTTGCCGATAAAAGATAAGACGCAAGAATAAAAAAACCCGCCCCTGACAGGCGGGAAACTATGGCAACAACTTACTAGAGTGATGCAATAGATAAGACAGACAAGGGAAAAACGTTAATTTTTAAAAGTCATCAATGTTAATCATCAGCTATGCTTTATAGCCAAATTTTCATGACTATACTCTTTCAATAATCGTGGCTATACCCTGGCCTAACCCGATGCACATGGTTGATAGCCCGAACTGAACATCTTTACTTTCCATCAAGTTAAGCAAGGTGGTTGTAATGCGAGTACCAGAGCATCCCAATGGGTGACCGAGAGCAATAGCACCACCGTTCAGGTTGATTCTGTCATCCATACTATCCAGCAGATTCAACCCTTTTACGCAGGCCAAGGATTGTGCAGCGAATGCTTCGTTCAATTCCATGACGCCAATATCCGTCAGGCTTAAGCCGGCTTTTTTCAAGGCCATTTGTGTGGCCGGCACAGGGCCATAACCCATGATCGAAGGATCACAACCAACCACTGCCATTGAGCGAATACGGGCGCGAGGTTTTAATCCTAACGCTTTAGCTTTGCTTTCGCTCATGATCAGCATGGCAGAGGCGCCATCGGAAAGCGCTGAGGAGTTACCCGCAGTCACACTTCCAGTGACAGGATCAAAAACGGGACGCAGTGCAGCCAAACCTTTGAGATTAGCATCTGTGCGGATCACCTCATCAAAATCGACGAGTTTCATATTCCCATCAGCATCATGTCCATATATAGGAACGATTTCGTTAGCGAAAGCTTTGGATTCAGTCGCTTGTGCTGCCCGTTGATGAGAACGCAGGGCAAACTCATCTTGCATTTCGCGACTAATATTGTGCATTTTAGCCAGCATTTCTGCCGTCAATCCCATCACACCTGCTGCCTTAGCAACGTTACGGCTTAATTTGGAATGAAAGTCGACACCGTGTGTCATGGGAACATGTCCCATATGTTCAACACCGCCGACCATAACAACACTGGCATCACCGGTCATGATCATGCGGGCACCGTCGTGCAGTGATTGCATTGAAGAACCACAGAGGCGGTTAACGGTTACCGCGGGGACTGAGTGAGGAATGCCCGCCAGTAAAGCAGAATTGCGGGCAATATTGAACCCTTGTTCCAGTGTTTGTTGCACGCATCCCCACGAGATATCATCAATATCTTCAGGCTTAACGGCAGGATTGCGCTTGAGTATTGACTTCATCAGATGTGCGGAGAGATCTTCGGCACGGACCTGACGGAATACACCACCTTTTGAGCGCCCCATTGGGGTACGGATACCATCAATAATAACTACGTTTTCCATGTTTTCAGACCTCACGCTTTTTCACCTGGATTAACAGCAAGTTCTGCTGGTGCAGGGTAGTAACTTTCATTGCTTTCGGATTTTGCTTTCAGGCCAGCGGGTATGTGATAGAGTGCGCCCAAATGAGCATAACTTTCTGCCATCTTCACATAGGCTGCGGTTCCCATGGTATCCAGGTAACGGAAAACGCCACCATGGAATGGAGGGAAGCCTAAACCATATACCAGTGCCATGTCTGCTTCTGCTGGGCTGGCAATGACACCTTCTTCTAAGCAGCGAACAACTTCGTTAATCATTGGGATCATGGTTCGGGCAATGATCTCTTCACCAGAGAAAGTATGTTTCGGTTTGCTGATGCTTGCCAGTAACTGATCGGTAGTTTCATCCAGCTCTTTTTTCGGTTTACCTTTTTTATCTTGAGTATATTTATAGAAACCAACGCCATTTTTCTGACCATAACGCTGATTTTCAAATAGTACATCAATGGCATCCCGATAATCGCGGCTCATGCGGTCAGGGAAACCTTGAGCCATGACAGCTTGTGCATGGTGAGCAGTATCAATACCGACAACATCGATGAGATATGCAGGGCCCATTGGCCAGCCAAATTCTTTTTCCATGATTTTGTCGATTTGGCGGAAATCGCCGCCATCCCGTAGCAACATGCCAAAACCAGCCAGATAAGGGAACAATACGCGGTTTACAAAGAAGCCAGGACAGTCGTTAACAACGATTGGTGTTTTACCCATTTTACTGGCATAGGCGACAACGCTTGCAATAGTCTTCTCTGAAGTTTTTTCTCCACGGATGACTTCAACCAACGGCATACGATGTACTGGGTTGAAGAAATGCATACCACAGAAATTTTCCGGGCGTTTTAGCGATTTTGCTAATTCAGTGATTGGGATAGTGGAGGTATTGGAAGTCAGAATGCAGTCATCGCTGATATGTGATTCTGTTTCTACCAAAACCGCAGCTTTAATCTTGGGATTTTCAACTACAGCTTCAACAACAACTTGGGATTGTTCAATACCAGCATAATTCAGGGTTGGTTGGATGGATGCCAGAATTTTGGCCATCTTCATGGCATCTAAACGTCCCCGTTCAAACTGTTTATTCAGCAATTTGGCCGCTTCATTGATACCTAAATCCAGCGCTTTTTGATTAATATCTTTCATCAAGACAGGAATACCCTTGCGCGCTGATTGATAGGCAATACCGCCCCCCATGATACCGGCACCCAGTACAGTCGCATGTTCAGGGGTTGTAACGGTTTGCAGATGTTTCTTCGCCAGCCCTTTAACATATTGCTCATTCAGGAAGATGCCGACTAACGCATGAGCGACAGAGGTGTGCGCTAATGATACAAAACTGGCTGATTCCAGTTTTAAGGCTTCCTCGCGACCGAGTGTAGCGGCTTTTTCAATGGTTTTTACCGCTGTGATTGGTGCTGGATAATGCGGGCCAGCAACCTTCATTACCATACCTTTTGCTACGGTGAAACTCATGGTACGTTCGATCTCATTGAGAGTCAGAGGCAACAATTTAGGCTGACGGGCGGCTTGCCAATCTAAATCTCCTCGAATGGCTTGTTCCAGAACTGAAACGGCAGAATCAACCAGTTTTTCAGCAGAAACGACGGCATCTACCAAGCCATTTTTCAGCGCTTCTTCAGCACCAATATCTTTTCCTGCGGAGATGATTTCGAGAGCATTATCTGTGCCAATCAAGCGTGGCAGGCGAACAGAACCCCCAAATCCCGGCATAATGCCCAATTTAGTTTCTGGTAATCCAATGCGAAGATCGGGGGATGCGATACGAAAATCTGTTGAAAGTACCAATTCACAGCCACCGCCAAGGGCATAGCCATTGATAGCCGAAATAGTCGGAACAGGGAGATCTTCTATACGGTTAAAGATATTGTTAGCGAGATTCAGTAATTCATGCAGTTTTTCTGCTGGTGAACTGAATAGCGATAAAAATTCTGTGATATCAGCACCAACAATAAAAGCTTGTTTTTCAGAGCGTAACAGTAACCCTTTTAGTTTAGTCTCTTGCTCAAGGGTCGCAACGGCTTTATCCAGTGAAGTGACCGTTTTTGAGTCTAATTTATTAATTGCAGCCGGTGCATTGAAAATGAGTTCAGCAATGCCATCTTTTAGCCATTTTACTTGAATAGTTTCACTTAGGTAGAGCATGTCATTCTCCTCAATGAGCGCATACCTTCTGGTATGACCAGATGCAGTTGATTGTGATTACTGTGTTAATTTAATGCAAACTGATGATTAATTTTTTGTAGGGCGGATCACAGGTAAGATTTATGGCAGAGAACAATATATTTTGTTAATGCTTTGAAAAATATAACCATATTGGTTTGGTTGTAGAGAGTACGTTTTTTACGTGATAGCTCCGACGATAATGAATTGTGGTAATATTTAAGCTCCTGCCAAAAAATCAAAAGGCTAATTAAGATGGAAAAGTTGGCATCTCTGTACCAAGAACATATTAAAATTTTACAAAAACGTGCCCGAGAAATCTTAGAACGAACTCAGTTTGACGCCTTGCTTATTCATTCGGGCGAATCATTACGGGTTTTTCTGGATGACAGCCATTATCCGTTTAAGGTAAATGCACACTTTAAGGCTTGGGTACCTGTGACCAAAGTGCCTAATTGCTGGTTGTGGATTGATGGTGTCAATAAACCTAAGCTCTGGTTTTATTCACCGGTAGACTACTGGCACAGTGTAGAGCCACTACCTAGTGGCTATTGGACTGAAGACATAGAAATGATTCATTTGGCAAAAGCTGAAGATATCAGCATTAAACTGAATGGATTATCAAAACAGAACGCTGCTTATATTGGTGAACAAACGGAGCGTGCTAAATCCTTGGGTATTCTTGAGCACAATATCAACCCAAAAGCTGTCTTGGACTACTTGCATTATCATCGTTCATATAAAACAGATTATGAATTGGCTTGTATGCGTGAGGCCCAGAAAACCGCTGTTAATGGTCATCTGGCAGCCTATGATGCATTTTTGTCTGGTGTGAGCGAATTCGAAATCAATATGTTCTATTTGATGGCAACAGGGCACCGTGATACCGATGTTCCTTATGATAATATTGTTGCTCTGAATGAAAACACGGCTGTTTTGCACTACAACAAATTACAGCAGAGAGTGCCTTCGGAAATACGCAGTTTCTTGATTGATGCGGGAGCGGAATATCATGGTTATGCCGCGGATATCACCAGAACCTATGCAGCAAAATCTCATAACGATTTCGCTTCACTGATAAAGGATTTGAATGAAGAACAACAGGCGCTCATTGGCACAATTAAAACGGGAGTTCGATATACCGACTACCATATTAATATGCATCAACGTATAGCCAGGATACTGAAAAAACATGATATTGTTCATGGGATCAGTGAAGAAGGTATGGTTGAGACAGGATTGACGACGCCGTTTTTCCCACATGGACTCGGCCACCCTTTAGGTTTGCAAGTGCATGATGCGGCTGGGTTTATGCAAGATGATGGCGGAACTCATCTGGCAGCACCGGAGAAGCATCCTTATTTGCGCTGCACCCGTATTCTGGAGCCAAGAATGGTTTTGACCATTGAGCCTGGGATCTATTTCATTGAAACATTATTAGCGCAGTGGCGTGAAAGCGAATATCGTCAACATTTTGATTGGAAAAAAATCGAAATGTTGAAGCTTTATGGTGGTATTCGTATTGAAGATAACATCGTTATTCACGATGGAAAAATTGAAAATATGACCAGAGAATTACAATTATCGTAATGAAGCCTTATTTAATTCCTGCGGCTTCAGTCAGCTTTACTGAAGAAATAAAAAAGAGTCGTTTCATTACCCTGCTGGAGCATACCAGCGGGGTGGATGAGGCTAAGTTATTTATCCAAAGTATTAAAGAGCAATATCCTGATGCTCGGCATCATTGTTGGGCTTTTGTGGCAGGGGCGCCGGATGATTCCCAACAGTTAGGGTTTTCTGATGATGGCGAACCTACTGGAACCGCTGGCAAGCCGATGATTGCCCAATTAATCGGAAGTGGTCTGGGGGAAATTACCGCTGTATCTGTTCGCTATTTTGGTGGCATAAAACTTGGTACGGGTGGTTTGGTCAAAGCCTATGGCAATGGGGTACAACAAGCTCTGAAGTTGTTGCAAACCGAATACAAAGTACCGCAGAAGTTATACCAGTTACAGTGTGAGTATTCGCATATTTCAATGGTAGAACAGTTGCTACACCAATTTTCTGGGCAGGTGATCGCCAGTGATTATGCTGAAAATGTCACGTTGCAAGTCTCGCTGCCAGCTACCCTTGTTGGTGAGATAGGTGATAAATTACGGGACTTGAGCCGTGGTGCTTTGTTTTTAACACCAAAATCATAACTATTCTTCATATCGGATTTCTAAGGAACCAGCCGAATGCATTTTCGCGCCATAACCCGTATTGTTGGACTACTTGTCATTCTTTTTTCTGTCACAATGATTATTCCGGGGCTGGTCGCATTGATCTATCGCGATGGCGCAGGCAGGGCATTTAGCCAGACATTCATTTTTGCTCTCGTCATTGGTTTAATATTGTGGGTACCTAATCGCGAACAAAAATCTGAGCTCAAGCCGAAAGAGGGCTTTTTGATTGTTGTCCTATTTTGGACTGTGTTGGGAAGCGTGGGGGCATTGCCATTCATTTTCTCTGAAAAACCCAATCTTTCAGTCACCGATGCCTTTTTTGAATCATTTTCTGGCCTAACGACTACTGGCGCGACGACGCTTGTTGGCCTCGATTCCCTTCCCAAGGCTATTTTGTTCTACCGACAAATGTTGCAATGGTTGGGGGGGATGGGGATTATCGTTTTGGCTGTGGCGATCTTACCTCTGCTTGGTGTGGGGGGAATGCAGCTTTATCGTGCAGAAATGCCAGGGCCATTGAAAGACAATAAAATGCGTCCTCGTATTGCAGAAACGGCAAAAACGCTTTGGCTGATTTATGTCTTGTTGACCATTGCCTGTGCCCTGGCATTGTGGGCTGCGGGGATGCCGGTGTTCGATGCGATTTCTCATAGTTTTTCTACCATCGCTATTGGTGGATTTTCTACCCATGATGCCAGTATCGGTTTTTTCAATAGCCCAGCCATCAACACGATTATTGCCATTTTCTTATTGATTTCGGGCTGTAATTTTGGTTTGCATTTCGCGGTTCTTTCTGGACGAAGCTTGAACGTGTATTGGCGTGATCCAGAATTTCGGATGTTCATTACTATCCAGTTGGCACTATTGGCAATCTGTATGCTGATATTATGGCAACATTCTGTTTATGAATCAGAATGGGAAGCATTGAATCACGC
Organism: Xenorhabdus griffiniae; assembly: GCF_015163655.1. Classification (GTDB taxonomy): domain Bacteria; phylum Pseudomonadota; class Gammaproteobacteria; order Enterobacterales; family Enterobacteriaceae; genus Xenorhabdus; species Xenorhabdus griffiniae. Next base: position 48,364 of record NZ_JADEUF010000013.1, read on the forward strand.
TTTTTTTCAAGTTGTCTCCATGGCGACAACAGCCGGATTTACAACGGACTCTTTTGCCAATTGGCCTCTTTTTCTGCCTTTTCTGCTGCTATGTTCTGCATTTATAGGGGGATGTGCGGGTTCAACGGGAGGCGGTCTCAAAGTTATCCGCATTTTGTTGCTATTCTTGCAAGGATCACGTGAATTAAAGCGATTAGTGCACCCGAATGCGGTGTATACCATTAAATTGGGACGGCGAGCATTACCGGAACGAATTATTGAAGCAGTTTGGGGTTTTTTCTCTGCTTATGCACTGGTTTTCGTTGTCAGTATGTTGTTATTGATCGCAACGGGTGTTGACGAATTTTCTGCTTTTTCTGCCATCGCCGCAACACTGAATAACCTGGGACCCGGTTTGGGAGTGGTTGCTGATAACTTTACAACCATGAATCCGGCGGCTAAATGGATATTGGTTGTCACTATGTTATTTGGACGTTTGGAAGTGTTCACATTATTGGTGTTGTTTACACCGACTTTTTGGCGTGAATAGTGAACGATTGAATTTTTATATGTGATTCTCTGTTTAATAAGGGCGTATCTATGAGTTATTTGCTGCTTTATTCTACCCAAGATGGACAGACTAAAAAAATTATTACCCGTATCGCAGAGAACCTTCGTCGTGCTGGTATTAAGTGTGAATTAAGAGATCTTTCTACCGTGAAACAAATCAATTTGACGCCTTACCAAAAAGTAATGGTAGGTGCGTCGATACGTTATGGCCGTTTCAATTCTGTATTGTATGATTTTGTCATTCGCCATCAACAACAATTGAACCAAATGCCAGCAGCTTTCTTTGGCGTCAACTTAACGGCGAGAAAGCCAGAAAAAAGAACGCCAGAAACGAACGCTTATGTACGTAAGTTTTTAATAAAAAGTCCGTGGCAACCTGATTTATGCGAAGTTTTTGCGGGAGCGCTACTTTATCCACGTTATCGTTGGTTGGATCGCATCATGATTCAGTTCATTATGCGAATGACCGGAGGAGAAACAGATACGACGAAAGAAGTCGAATACACCGATTGGGAACAGGTAGATCATTTTTCTGAGAAATTTTTGCAAATAACGTGTGATAAAACGCCTTAAAAACAGTCTTTCTGCTGGTTATTACCTCGTTTTGAGGAAAAAAACCACGAACAGAAAGAAATTTAAAAAAAACTATTGTCAGCGCCGTAAAACTCCCTATAATGCGCTTCCGTTGTCACGACAAACACACAAACCGGTCGGGATGACAACGTGAAAAGCCCTGAAAAATAAGGCTTGACACGGTAAGAGGAAAGCGTAAGATACGCAGCCTCGCAACCCGGAAGACGCTTCCGGTTGCCAACGCTCTTTAACAAGTTAATCAGACAATCTGTGTGGGCACTCGCAAGAGACTATCGAATCGCCGCAAGGCAAAAAGATTAAAGTCTTAAAGAGTGACTAAGCAGTTAATTCATTACGAACTAACAGTGAAATTCTTTGAGCATCAAACTTTTAATTGAAGAGTTTGATCATGGCTCAGATTGAACGCTGGCGGCAGGCCTAACACATGCAAGTCGAGCGGCAGCGGGGGAAAGCTTGCTTTCCTGCCGGCGAGCGGCGGACGGGTGAGTAATGTCTGGGGATCTGCCCGAGGGCGGGGGATAACCACTGGAAACGGTGGCTAATACCGCATAATCTCTGAGGAGCAAAGTGGGGGACCTTCGGGCCTCACGCCATCGGATGAACCCAGATGGGATTAGCTAGTAGGTGAGGTAATGGCTCACCTAGGCGACGATCCCTAGCTGGTCTGAGAGGATGACCAGCCACACTGGGACTGAGACACGGCCCAGACTCCTACGGGAGGCAGCAGTGGGGAATATTG
>NZ_JADEUF010000130.1 GCF_015163655.1 Xenorhabdus griffiniae
CAAGCGTTTCGCAAATTCGTAGACATGCTTTTTATCTTCTTTTTCTAAATAGGTTTTCATAATACTGAGAGTATCAGATGTTGGCGTTCCTTACCCCGCGCGCCGCGCGGGGTAAGGAATACTCCTATCATTTTGAAACGCTATTTAGCTAATTGGTGGCTTGCATCGTTGTTTTGTGATGAAGATGGACTTTTACACTGTGGTGATTGCATTTTGTTAAAATAATGTTTATTTTCTCTTTTGATCATATTCCACGAATATCGCATGGAGATAACAGAATAAAACCTATTATTATCACCATGTTACATTAGTTATGTAAATGTATTGTATACAAGGGTAACGAATGATATTAATGTTTTAATAAATTTATTATAAAAAACAAATAACAATTATTATGTGGACATCGTTTTTTAGTAGGTTAATTACCCTTTGTTAACGAGATAAGTAAATTATTGGAGTTAGTAGATTAAAAACGATTCATTTACTGTTTATAACTTGGAGTAAAATATGAGAAAAAAAACATCAAAGTTAGGTCAGTTGGTTTCGAGTATCGTTTTATTATCTTTTCTCGCAGCACAGAGCATTGCTGCAACTGTTCCAGCAGGCGTTACCCTGGCTGAAAAACAAGAAATAACCGTTAACAATGGTGTCGAAGTCACTTCATTGGATCCTCATAAAGTTGAAGGTGCTCCAGAAACCATCATTATCCGCAATCTGTTGGAGGGGCTGGTAACGACCGGGCCACATGGTGAAACTGTGCCTGGCGTAGCAGAAAGATGGGAAAATGACGGTTATAAGGTATGGACATTCTATTTGCGTCATGACGCCAAATGGAGTGATGGTAAGCCTGTGACTGCGCAGGATTTTGTCTATAGTTGGCGCCGGATCGCTGATCCAAATACTGGCTCACCTTATACCAGTTATTTGCAATATGCCTATATTCAAAACGTTGACGATATTCTGAAAGGAATCAAATCACCGGAACAATTGGGAGTTAAGGCGTTAGATGATTACCGTTTCCAGGTAACACTCAGCCAGCCAGTTCCTTATCTGATTGACATGTTAAGCCATACCGCGATGAAACCTATCAGGCAAGATGTGGTTGAAAAATGGGGGAATAAATGGACATCACCGGAAAACTATATTGGCAATGGTGCTTATACATTGAAGGATTGGGTGGTCAATGAGCGAATTGTTTTAATGCGTAATCCTCAGTATTGGAACAATAAAGAAACCCTCATTGAGAAAGGCACTTTCCTGCCTATTGTCTCTGAAGTTAGCAGTGTTAACCGCTACCGTAGCGGGGAAGTGGATGTTACTGATAATGCTATTCCTCCTGATCTATACCAAAAAATGAAACGGGATATCCCCGAACAATTGCAAATTTCACCTTATTTGTGCACGTTTTACTACGAAATCAATAATCAGAACCCTCTGTTTAAAGATAAACGGGTGCGTGAAGCCATAAAACTGAGTCTTGATCGCGATATCATTACGGAAAAAATTATGGCGCAGGGGCAAATTCCGGCTTATGGATATACTCCCACATATATTGGCGGCGGTTTGACTATTAATCCAGAATGGGCAAGTTGGACCCAGGAACAGCGCAATCAGCGGGCAAGGGAATTGTTGAAAGAGGCAGGTTTTGATGCCAGTCACCCCCTTAAGTTTACTTTGTTATACAACACATCAGAGCAAAATAAACAACAAGCCATCGCTGCGGCTTCTATGTGGCAGAAAAATATTGGCGCAAAAGTCACCTTGCAAAATCAAGAGTGGAAAACTTCTCTCCAGAACCGCCACCAAGGAAATTACGATGTCGCAAGAGCGACATGGTGTGGCGATTATAACGAACCCTCTTCTTTCTTGAATATGTTGCTGTCAACTAGCAGTAACAATACTGGTTTTTATCAAAGTGAGACTTTTGATAACTTGCTTAAGCAGGCCCTGATTGCCAAAGATGATGCGACACGTAAGGAGTTTTATCAGCAAGCCGAAGCTCAGCTGGATAAAGATTCAGGGCTGATACCGGTTTATTACCGCGTCAGTGTGCGCCTCATTCGCCCGACCGTTGGGGGGATGACAGGAAAAGATCCCATGGATTATGTCGATCTAAAGAATTTGTATATTAAAAAGGTGAATAACTAATTATTGTCACAAGATATTGTTTTACTGTAAACAAAATAGTTCCTTTTGGATACGGAAAATAACCAACCCAATGCGTGGATATGACTTTAATGGGTCAAATGATATCAATTGGAGAGAATAAGATGATAAACACAACAAAGAAAAGACTGGCTACAGGCATTACGGTAGCGTTAGGCATGATGATTGGGTGGCCAGCCTTTGCAGCACAAGTGCCTGCAGGCGTGCAACTTGCGGACGCTGCAAAACAGGTGCTGGTTCGCAACAATAGCTCTGAACCACAATCGTTGGACCCGCATAAAATTGAAGGTGTACCAGAATCTAATATCGCGCGTGATCTATTTGAAACTCTGGTAATCAATGATCCTGACGGTAAAATTATACCGGGAGTTGCAGAAAGTTGGGAAAATAAGGATTTCAAAGTTTGGACTTTTCATCTGCGCAAAGATGCAAAGTGGTCTAATGGTGACCCTGTCACTGCACAGGATTTTGTTTACAGTTGGCGCCGTCTGGTAGATCCAAATACTGCGTCCCCATACGCAAGTTTTCTTCAATATGCCCATCTTCTCAATGTTGACGATATCATCAGAGGTAAACAAAAACCTGAAACGTTGGGTATCAAAGCATTGGATGATCATACGTTAGAATTGACACTCAGCGAACCTGTACCTTATTTAGTCAGATTGTTTGTTCATACAAGTACATCACCAGTCCATCGTGCAACTGTAGAGAAGTATGGTGAAAGATGGACGCAACCCCTGAACTTTGTTGGTAATGGTGCTTATAAACCGAAAAGTTGGGTGATCAATGAACGCCTTGTTTTAGAACGTAGTCCAACCTATTGGGATAATAAGAATACAGTTATTAATCAAATCACTGTCTTGCCTATTTCCTCCGAAGTCACCGATGTTAACCGCTATCGCGCTGGCGAAATTGAGATGACTTATAACAATTTACCGATAGAATTATTCTCAAAACTAAAAAAAGAAATTCCTGAACAGTTGCGTGTAAACCCGTATTTATGTACTTATTATTATGAAATCAATAACCAAAAACCACCACTTAACGATCCCCGAGTACGTACCGCACTGAAACTGGGTATAGATCAAGATCTTATGACTAACAAGGTGAAAAATCAGGGTGATATACCTGCCTATGGTTATACACCACCCTATATCGCCGATTTTAAAGATGAGAAACCAGACTGGTATACCAAATTAAATCAGCAGCAGCGTAATGAAGAAGCGAAAAAACTTTTGGCAGAGGCTGGATTTACTAAAGATAATCCCTTGAAAATTAAGCTACTGTACAATACTTCCGATTTGCATAAAAAGTTAGCTATTGCCGCTGCATCTGTGTGGAAAAAAAATATTGGTGTTGATGTTTCTCTTGAAAATCAGGAATGGAAAACTTTCCTTGACTCCCGCCATCAAGGTAACTATGACATTGCTCGTGCAGGATGGTGTGCTGATTATAACGAAGCTTCTACCTTCTTGAACCCCATGTTATCCAATAGTAGCAATAACACAGCCCATTATAAGAGCAAAGAATTTGATGCATTAATGAAACAATCACTTCAAGTCAAAACCGACGAAGAACGTGCTGAAATTTATGCTAAAGCTAATGCGCAATTGGATAAAGATTCTGCAATTATTCCTATCTATTATTATACAAATTCTCGTTTGCTAAAACCTTATGTCGGTGGTTATACCGGTAAAGATCCCTTAGATAACTTCCATACCAAAGATCTGTACATAATAAAACATTAGGAATTAGCCGGTGATCTCGTTGGATCACCGGCTTGTTAAATAATTAAAAGCCACAGTTTGGCTAAATAGTAGGAACGGGCAATGCTAAAATTTATTTTACGTCGCTGCTTAGAGGCGATCCCGACACTTTTTATACTTATTACTATTTCGTTTTTTATGATGCGGCTTGCGCCGGGTAGCCCATTTACAGGAGAAAGAAAGCTACCGCCAGAGGTTATGGCAAATATTGAAGCGAAATACCATTTAAATGATCCTATTTATAAGCAATATTTCAATTACCTAATCCAACTCTCTAAGGGGGATTTTGGTCCTTCATTCAAATATAAAGACTACAGTGTCAATGATCTGGTTGCAGAAGCTTTGCCGGTTTCTGCTAAATTGGGATTTGCCGCCTTTGTTATGGCGGTAGTATTCGGTGTCAGTGCTGGAGTCATTGCGGCATTGAACCAGAATACGAAATGGGATTACACGGTAATGGGGTTTGCCATGACAGGCGTCGTAATCCCCAGTTTCGTGGTCGCTCCCTTATTAGTTTTGATATTCGCCATTACACTAAAATGGTTGCCGGGAGGAGGCTGGAATGGCGGGGCACCTAAATATATGCTTTTGCCAATGGTCGCACTTTCTCTCTCTTATATTGCCAGCATATCCCGTATTACCCGTGGTTCCATGATAGAAGTTTTGCATTCCAACTTTATTCGTACTGCACGGGCCAAGGGTTTGCCATTGCGGAAGATTATTTTCCGTCATGCGTTAAAACCTGCCTTATTACCCGTTATCTCTTACATGGGGCCTGCATTCGTAGGCATCATTACGGGTTCAATGGTTATTGAGACTATTTTCGGTTTACCTGGCCTGGGACAATTATTTGTTAATGGTGCATTAAACCGTGATTACTCACTGGTACTGAGTTTGACGATCCTGGTGGGGAGCCTGACCATTATGTTTAATGCCATTGTTGATGTGCTATACGCCGTCATTGATCCGAAAATTCGTTATTAAAACTGGAGCACGCAATGTTACTGAATAAAAAAAATAGCGAAGCTCTGGAAAATTTTTCTGAGCAACTGGAAATTGAGGGCCGCAGTTTGTGGCAGGATGCACGTCGCCGTTTTGTGCATAACAAGGCGGCGATTACAAGCTTATGTATTCTATTCTTGATTATATTATTTGTGATCTTAGCTCCAATGTTGTCCCAATTTGCTTACGATGACACTGATTGGAACATGATGACGATGCCGCCGGATTTTGAATCCAAACACTATTTTGGCACCGATTCTTCAGGGCGTGATCTGTTAGTGCGCGTTGCCATTGGTGGGCGGATTTCATTGATGGTCGGGATTGCCGCCGCTTTGATTGCCGTGTTATTTGGTACTTTATATGGTGCGATGTCAGGCTATCTTGGCGGTAAAATTGACATGGTCATGATGCGCTTGCTGGAAATCCTCAACTCTTTTCCATTCATGTTCTTCGTTATCCTTCTGGTGACTTTCTTTGGTCAAAACATTTTGTTGATTTTCGTTGCAATAGGCATGGTGTCATGGCTGGACATGGCACGTATTGTCCGTGGTCAGACACTGAGTTTAAAACGCAAGGAATTCATCGAAGCAGCGTTGGTTTGTGGTGTTTCTACCCGCCATATCGTTTTGCGCCATATCGTGCCAAACGTATTAGGTGTTGTGGTGGTTTATGCCTCATTACTTGTACCTAGTATGATCCTGTTTGAATCCTTCTTAAGCTTCCTTGGCTTGGGAACTCAGGAACCACTCAGTAGTTGGGGCGCTTTGTTAAGTGATGGTGCTAATTCAATGGAAGTGGCTCCGTGGCTATTGTTATTTCCGGCGGGCTTTCTGGTAATGACCCTGTTTTGTTTTAACTTTATTGGTGACGGCCTGCGAGATGCCCTCGACCCGAAAGACCGTTAAGGAGAGCCTATGAATAGCGTTGAAACTTCGAAAAATGTTGAATCCCTCTTATCGGTAAGAGATCTGGATGTCGTATTCAGCACGCCAGATGGCAACGTGACTGCTGTAAATAAATTGAATTTTGATTTACAGGCCGGAGAAACACTGGGGATCGTGGGTGAATCTGGTTCTGGCAAATCGCAGACAGCATTTGCATTAATGGGGTTATTAGCCAGCAATGGTTCGGTCAGTGGCTCTGCCCACTTTAATGGGCGAGAAATTCTCAACCTGAAAGAAAAAGAGCTGAACCGAATGCGGGCAGAAGAGATCTCGATGATATTTCAAGATCCCATGACTTCCCTTAACCCTTATATGCGGGTGGGTGATCAATTAATTGAAGTATTGATGCTGCACAAACGTATGAGTAAAAGTGCGGCTTTTGAAGAATCTATCCGTATGCTGGATGCCGTTAAGATGCCAGAGGCACGTAAGCGCATGAAAATGTATCCGCATGAATTCTCTGGTGGTATGCGTCAACGCGTCATGATTGCTATGGCGTTATTATGCCAGCCTAAGTTATTAATTGCCGATGAACCGACAACGGCATTGGACGTAACCGTTCAGGCACAGATTATGACGTTGCTTAACGATCTGAAAAAAGAGTTTAACACTGCCATCATCATGATTACCCATGACTTGGGGGTGGTTGCTGGCATTTGTGACAAAGTATTAGTTATGTATGCCGGCAGAACAATGGAATATGGCACGGCGCGTGACGTATTTTATCGGCCGACCCATCCATACTCTATTGGGTTATTGAATGCTGTTCCTCGCCTGGACGGTGATGAGGAATCATTGGAAACGATTCAAGGCAATCCCCCCAATTTATTGCGTTTGCCAAAGGGATGCCCATTCCAGCCGCGTTGTCAGTTTGCCACAGAGCATTGTGTTCGTGAGGAACCACAGCTGGAAAAATTTGGCCATGGGCGCTTGCGTGCCTGCTTTAAACGCCAGGAGGAATTGGTATGAGCACAATAGCTGAAAAACGTGTCTTATTGGAAGTTGATGACCTTAAAGTTCATTTTGATATTAAAGATGGAAAACAGTGGTTTTGGCAGCCGGTAAAAACCTTAAAGGCGGTAGATGGCGTTACCTTAAGATTATATGAAGGTGAGACACTGGGTGTGGTAGGAGAATCTGGCTGCGGGAAATCGACACTTGCCAGAGCCGTCATTGGGTTAGTGAAAGCATCTGGCGGCACAGTCACCTGGCTTGGGCAAAATCTGCTGGATATGAGTGACAAACAATGGCGGGATATTCGCAATGATATTCAGATGATTTTTCAAGATCCTTTGGCATCGCTGAACCCACGTATGACCATTGGTGATATTATTGCAGAGCCATTAAAAACGTATTACCCCAAAATGAAAGGTGGGGAAATAAAAGAAAAAGTTCAAAAGATGATGATGCGGGTAGGATTGTTACCTAACCTGATAAACCGTTACCCACATGAATTCTCTGGGGGACAATGCCAGCGTATTGGCATTGCTCGCGCTTTAATTCTGGAGCCTAAATTAGTTATTTGCGATGAACCTGTTTCAGCGCTGGATGTTTCCATTCAGGCACAAGTCGTTAACTTGTTGCAGGAATTACAGCGGGAAATGGGACTTTCCCTGATATTTATTGCTCATGACCTATCGATAGTAAAACACATATCAGATCGTGTTTTGGTGATGTATTTGGGAAATGCTGTGGAATTAGGTACTTACGATGAAGTTTATCATAATCCATTGCATCCATATACCAGAGCGCTTATGTCGGCGGTGCCCATCCCTGATCCAGACAAAGAGCGCAACAAGCATATTGAATTGCTGGAGGGAGAACTGCCTTCACCGATTGATCCCCCGTCTGGATGTGTATTCCGCACTCGCTGTCCAATGGCTGATGCTGAATGTGCCAAGACCCGTCCGTTGCTTGAGGGAAGCTTTAAACATGCGGTGTCTTGCCTTAAGGTTGATCCACTCTAATCTGTTAGATTAGGTTATTGTGACACTGTCACGAAATTAAATTCAATGCCCTCACTGTGAGGGCATTTTGGCGGCGTGTCTGATTATTTTTTCCATAGGATATGGCAGATGGAGTGAGATCTTTCCCGACAGAGCAAGACACGGGCAAAGATGTCATCAATTTCAGCATCGTCTGATTCAGCCAGGCCAATAATGACTTCTGAAAAAAAGTCTGGATCCAAATCAAAATCAACATGTTCAAGCCAGATCCTTGAAGGTTCCACTAATTCAACACCACCTCGTTCTTCAAATTGCAAATTAAACAACAGGCTGTCAGCCGGATCGAGATGAGAAAGCGCTTGTTCCAAAAAGATGTCGTAAGCTTTTTCAAGCGCTTCATCTTCAGTCATTCGGTTATTTAAGTCTAATTGCATAGAATATTTCGGTTGGTTTTCCATGGTGCAAGGTCCGAGATTAATCACATGATGAAATTAAAACATGTTCTGTATTGAATGAATACTGTTATTCGTGGTGAAACGATTCGTATTAAAAAAGTGGCTGGTTAATTTATTTTCAGTCATGAATTATAAAAGCGGGCTGAAAAAGTAACAGATACGTTCAAGGATACGATGCCACACAGGACGTTTTTCCCATTTATTGTTTGCAAGCAAGGTTGAACGCATAATATAGTCTTGCTGAACCAGAGTTAAATCATTGCCAAAGTGTTCATCATCAATGACCACTGTAATTTCAAAATTCAGCCATAAGCTGCGCATATCCAAATTGACAGAACCGACCATACTGAGTTGTCCATCGACTAAAACACTTTTAGTGTGTAACAAGCCATCTTCAAATTGATAAATTTTCACACCGGCTTCCAGTAATTCAGAAAAAAACGCGCGACTGGCCCAACGAACAAGAAATGAATTATTTTGGCTTGGTACAATAATACTGACATCAACACCGCGCATAGCCGCGGTGCAAATCGCATGCATTAAATCATCGCTGGGAACAAAATATGGAGTAGTAAGAATAAGCTGTTTGCGGGCAGCAAAAATAGCAGTCATTAGGGATTGTTGGATCAATTCATCAGGGAACCCAGGCCCGGAAGCAATAACTTGGGCTATATGACCACTGGTTTGTTCGAAGGGCATGGTAACACTGTCAGGTGGCGGAGGGAGATGCCGCTGTCCTGTTTCCATTTCCCAGTCAAAAGCGTAGATGATCCCTAGTGTTGTCGTAACAGGGCCTTCCATTCTCACCATGATATCGACCCATTGACCGACCCCAGCATCTTGTTTAAAAAAACGGGGATCAACCATATTCATGCTGCCGGTGTATGAAATATGATTATCGATCAGGATAATTTTTCTATGCTGGCGTAAGTCCATACGACGTAAAAATAGACGAAAGATATTAACTTTGAGTGATTCAACAAATTCAATACCTGCCTTTCGCATAATATCAGGATAAGGGCTACGGAAAAATTGCCAGCTTCCCGCCGAATCTACCATAATTCGACATTTAATACCGCGTTTGGCTGCACGCATCAGAGCATCAGTGACCTGATCAACCAGCCCTCCAGATTGCCATATATAAAACACCATTTCGATATTGTATTTGGCGTTTTCAATATCATGAACAATCGCTTTTAGCGAGTTGTCGTAAGATGTCATTAATTGCATTTTATTACCTCTGACACCTTTGAGTTTTTGTCGACGTTCACACAGTTGGAACAGCGGAGTAGCGACTTCACTGTTTTCATCGGCAAAAATTTGCGGGGAATTTCTTAACTCGGCCAGCCACTTGGTTACAGATGAACGCATTTGTCTGGCTTGCTCAACCCTGCGTTTGCCAAGATGTAATTCGCCGAATGACAAGTAAGCAACGATTCCGACTAAGGGAAAAATGTAAATAATGAGTAACCACGTCATTGCTGATGTCACTGGACGACGTTTCATCAAAACTCGAATAGTGATACCAGCAATAATCAGCCAGTAGAAAAAAATCGCCAGCCAGCTCAGTACAGAGTAGAAAGTTGTCATATGTGGCAATCAATCCTATTTATTTAGATATTTAATGCAGTCATTGCCACAAGTTTCTAGAAATTCGGGCAAACTATCAACTTAATATCATTAATTGAATCAGGGCGGGATTCCACTTTGTATTTAATTTAATCAAAGATAAGCTGACTACGGAATTCTGCTGACCACGTTGCTCTTCGACGTTTAGCCACTTGACTATCTTTTATACTGG
>NZ_JADEUF010000131.1 GCF_015163655.1 Xenorhabdus griffiniae
CACCGGAAAGCAGCGTGAGGAGCTGATTGAACTCAGTCAGGCCAGTATTCTGGCAAAACAACGCACCCAAGATTTGCAGGATGCTATCGCCGCCGATCCCTATCGACAGGCTCTTCATGCTCGCCAGGACGCCGAAGATCAGTTGCAGCGCCAGATGGCGGCCAACGCCATTCAAAGTACCGAAGAGGTTGAGCGTCGTAAGCAGGCTATCGCGGTCAAATACCTGAGCAGTGTCGCGGAGGCCAATCAGCGTTATGCGGTATCCCCCACAGCGGAACTGGCAGGCAATGTTGATCCCCTGCAAGACCTGCAAAACCAGCTGGCAAAACGCAAAGCGCTGATTCAGACCTATGCGACGGAGGAAATCATCACCGAGCAGCGCAAAAATGCACTGCTGATTGCCGCCGATAATGACACTAATCAACGTCGCTATGAAGCCGCCATGCAACTGTATTCCGCTCAGGGACAGATGCAGAAAATGACCATCGACTTATTCAATGTCACCCGGGAGCGTATGACCAACACGTTAACGGGGATGTTAACGGGCACTCAGACATTTAAAGAAGGGATGACCAGTTTGTTTGCTTCCCTGACGCAAAGCATTATCCAGAACCTGATGGACATGGCCGCGCAGGCCATTCTGACCAATACCGTCTTAAAGGGGATGATGGGAATGGGCGGTGCAATGGCAGGCGTGGGAAGTGCTGCGGCGGGAACAGCAGCCAATACGGGAGCGATGGGGTTATCTACTAATTGGCGTGATTTTATCCCTAACGCGAAAGGGGGTGTCTATCAGTCGGCAAACCTGAGTCAGTACAGCGGGCAGATTGTCAGCAGTCCGACTCTGTTTGCGTTTGCTAAAGGCGCAGGGCTAATGGGTGAGGCAGGTCCCGAGGCAATTATGCCGCTTAAGCGTAGTGCGGATGGCTCGCTCGGTGTGCGGGCCGTTTTCCCCACAGGGAATCGGGGAGGCGGTGCACCGAATATTCAGGTTTATATCACAGATTCCGGTGGCAGAAGCCAGATCGCCAATGGGGCCGATGCGGCATTTGGTGAGCGTTTGGCGCGGGCCTTTACCCAGGTCTATCAAGCTGAGCGGGATAAAGATTTGCGTCCGGGCGGGGCAATCTGGAATATAGCGAAGGGGGGAAGATGATTAAGACTTTTACTTGGTATCCTCGAGTAAATCCCACTGAGGACATCACCTACAAGACGCGCAAGGTCAGATTTGGTGATGGTTACGAGCAAGTGTCTGGTGATGGTATTAATTCACGCAGCCAGAAATGGACGCTCGAATTTGTCGGTAAGGAATCTTATATCGTCGCTATCCGTCAGTTTATTGATAGCCACGGTGGAATAAAGGCTTTTCAATGGAAACCTCCACTTGAGCCACTCGGTCTGTATCGATGCGATGAGCATAAATTAACACCGATTGGTGGGGGGAATTACACTCTTTCTCTTGTATTCATTCAGGCATTTAAACCATGATCACATCTGATTATCAAAAATTAGAACCGGGCAATGCTGTCCGGCTTTTTGAAGTAGACGGGACTGCGTTCGGCATGCCGGACGTACTTCGCTTTCACGCTTACAACATCCCACACACTGAGGCGGAAATACAGATTGCAGGTGGTGACGAGAGTAAGTTACCTGCCAAATCAATCTGGTGGCAAGGTGCTGAATATATCGCATGGCCCGTACAGATAAAAGGACTCGAAGCATCGACAACTGGTTCCGGTGCGCAACCGAAGTTATTAGTCGCCAATCTTGACGGATCTATCACTGCATTGTGTATCGCATATGACGATATGCTGAAAGCGAAAGTTACAATACATGACACTCTGGCACATTATCTTGATGCCCGAAATTTTCCTGATGGAAATCGGACTGCGGACTCTACGCAGGAACGCCTATCTGTTTTCTATATTGACAGTAAAAGCTCAGAAACCAATAAAGCTGTTGAATTTGAACTTGCAAGTCCAATGGATTTACAGGGCGTGATGATACCCACGCGGCAATTGCATTCGATGTGTACGTGGTGCATTCGTGGAAAGTATAAATCGGGTGATGGTTGTGATTATGCAGGGCAAAACGGCTATTTCGATAAGCATGGCAACCCTGTTGATGACCCAGCACAAGACCAGTGTAGTGGTATGCTAAAAACAGGATGCTTCCCACGATTCGGGAGAAATAACCCTATCCCATTTGGTGGCTTTTCTGGTACGTCACTATTGAGGCGATAGCGATGCGTAAAAAAATACAGGATGCTATCTTTGCGCATGCTGAACGTGAATACCCCCGCGAGTGCTGCGGGGTAATCGTCCAAAAATCCCGCGTCGTGAAGTATTTTCCCTGCCACAATATCGCCCTCGAACCAACTGAACATTTTGTTTTATCACCTGAGGACTACGCAGGGGCGGAAGATTGGGGAACCGTGATTGGTATCGTTCACAGTCATCCTGATGCAACCACGCAGCCCTCCGAACTGGATAAAGCACAGTGCGACGCGTTGGGTGTCCCCTGGCATATTGTGAGTTGGCCGGAAGGTGATTTCAGGACAATACAGCCACGGGGTGAGCTGCCATTGATCGGTAGACCGTTTGTCCTTGGCTTCACGGACTGTTACGGCCTGATTATGGATTACTACAAACAAGAGCATGGTATCGAGTTACCGGATTACCGCGTGAATTATCTATGGTGGGAACAAGGTGAAAATCGCTACATTGAGAACTGGCAAAGTGCCGGATTTGTTCAAGTCGATATCCCCCAGTTTGGTGATGTGATCATTATGCAGGTGCAGGCTAATGTGGCTAATCATGCAGGTATTCTGCTTGATGGTAATATGTTACTCCATCACCTTTACGGGCATTTAAGTCAGCGCACACCGTATGGTGGTTACTGGCGCGACCGCACAGTTATGATACTGAGACATAAAAATTTCATGACAAATTAAGAACCGGCAGCTACCTTTGTTTTTATTTTGAAGGGGGTATCGTAATGAAAAAGTTACTTTTCATCGTATTTTCATTTATATCTGTAGGTTGCACAACAACTTCTCTAGAATCCCAAGACCCTATCTATGCTGGTGAAACTACGAAGAGTGCTGAGCAGGTTAATAAGTGTTTAGCCCCAAAATGGATTGAGTTACGAGCATCTAGCAATTCAATACCAACTGGAACAGGGTATAAATTAGTATCTTCTGACGATATCTTTGGAGCACTTTCTGTCGCTGTGATAAATGAAAAAGGTGGAGGCGGTTCAACTGTGAAAGTCTATGCTGCATCTAAAGGTACAAATGACCCATGGGGAAATGCTGCTCGTCAGTGCATGTGATAAAAATTTAATAATAATTAACCCGCCTCGGCGGGTTTTTTAATGGGGTTTTTATGCAAAAAGAAATTCTTGCAACAATAGAGTTGGGTGGAGTTTTGGGGAAAACATTCGGTAAAACCCATCAAAGACTAATCAGCACAACAGGTGAATCCATAAGAGCGCTTTGTTGTACATTGGATGGTTTTGAACAATATCTAAATTCAAGCAAATCCCGAGGTCTGACTTATGCTGTTTTTCGTGGAAAGAAAAACATTGGTGTTGATGATATGGGATTTCCAGTAACCAATGAGGTGATTCGTATCGTTCCGGTAGTCATTGGTAGTAAAAAGGCTGGGATGTTACAGACAATTTTTGGTGCCGTTTTGGTTGTTGTTGGCGCTGTTGTTGGGTTTTATACCAGTTGGACTGGCGTTGGTGGCGCAATAGGTAGCGGGATGGTAAAAATGGGGACGGCAATGATGCTTGGCGGCGTAATCCAAATGCTATCCCCACAGCCCGGAGGTCTTGCAATGAAAGATCAGGGCGAAAACAAACCTTCATACGCTTTTGGCTCACCAACAAACACCGTTTCACAAGGTTATCCAGTTCCGATTGGATACGGTAAACGCCGCATCGGTGGCGCGATCATTTCTGCTGGCGTCTACGTCGAAGACCAGCAATAATTCTTTTCTGTAGGTAATCCAATGAATAAAATCACAGGCCAAAAAGGCGGCGGCGGAAGCTCTCGCACCCCCATTGAGCAACCTGACGATCTCCAGTCCACAGCAAAAGCGAAACTTCTATTGGCGCTGGGTGAAGGCGAATTTGCGGGCGAACTAAACGGCACTAACATCTTTCTTGATGGCACGCCGCTGTTAAATCCCGATGGTTCCAAAAATTTTAGCGGTGTTTCGTGGGAATTCCGCGCAGGGACACAGGCGCAAACGTATATTCAGGGTATGCCGAGTGCTGAAAATGAAATCAATGTCGGCACGGCTGTTTCAAGTAACACGGCATGGGTTCACACATTCACTAACTCACAATTATCGGCTATCCGGGTTCGCTTAAAATTTCCATCACTTTTCAGGCAAGAGGACAATGGCGATCTGGTTGGTAATGAAGTGAAATACGCGATTGATTTACAAACCGATGGTGGGAGCTGGAAAACTGTTGTTGATAGTGCCGTAAAAGGGAAAACAACATCGGGTTATGAGCGCACTCATCGTATTGATTTGCCTCAATCAGCAACATTATGGACGCTGCGAGTGCGAAAAATTACAGTAGATGCAAACAGCGCCAAAATCGGTGATACAGTTGTATTACAAAGCTATACGGAAGTTATCGACGCTAAATTCACATACCCACATACCGCGTTGCTATATATTGAGTTTGATGCAAAACAGTTTAACGGTTCTACGCCGCAAATCTCGTGTGAACCCAAGATGCGTATTATCCGCGTGCCCGATAATTATGATCCGGAAAGTCGCACGTACTCCGGTGTATGGTCAGGGCAATTTAAATGGGCGTGGACAAACAATCCTGCTTGGGTTTTTTACGATATCGTCATTTCTGATCGTTTCGGCCTTGGTGACCGCATCAAAATTCAGAACATCGACAAATGGGAGCTTTATCGCGTTGCTCAGTATTGCGATCAGCCTGTTCCTGATGGGAAAGGGGGGAGTGGTACAGAGCCACGCTATGTGTGTGACGTCTATGTTCAGGACCGTAACGAAGCATACACGGTGTTACGTGATTTTGCGGCCATCTTCAGGGGAATGACTTACTGGGGTGGAAACCAGATAATCACACTTGCAGATATGCCTCGCGATATTGATTACAGCTATACCCGTGCCAATGTCATTGATGGAGAATTCGCGTACTCGGGTAGTAGCAGTAAAACACGTTACTCATCTGCGCTTGTCTCTTATTCAGATCCAGCCAACGGCTACGCCGATGCCATGGAGCCTGTATTTGAATCCGAGTTAGTCGAGCGTTTCGGTTTTAATCAATTGGAAGTAACCGCGATAGGCTGCACCCGTCAATCCGAAGCGAATCGGAAAGGTCGCTGGGGAATACTGACAAACAACAAAGACCGAATTGTTACATTTTCTGTGGGATTAGACGGAAATATCCCACAACCAGGCTATGTCATCGCTGTTGCTGATGAAATGTTATCTGGGAAAGTCACCGGTGGCCGCGTGAGTGCTGTCGATGGTCGCAGTATCACACTTGATCGTAAACCCGATGCCGCCCCAGGCGACCAGCTGATGCTAAATTTACCGTCCGGTAAATCACAGGTCAGAACAATCCAAATGGTGACTGATAGCATTGTCACAGTGACGACAGCCTACAGTGAAACGCCAGAGCCTGAATGCGTGTGGGTTGTTGAATCCGATGAGTTATATACACAACAGTACCGCGTTGTCAGCGTGACTGAAAATGACGATGGCACATTTACAATTTCAGCAGCGATGCATGATCCAAACAAATATGACCGGATTGATACCGGCGCTGTGCTCGATGAGCGGCCAATCAGCGTCATTCCACCCGGCAACCAGTTTCCGCCGAAAGAGATAATTATTGACTCTTATTCTGTGGTTCATCAAGGTATTAGTGTTGAAACAATGCGTGTGCAGTGGCAGCCCGCAGATAACGCGATTGCATACGAAGCGCAATGGAGGCGTGACAACGGAAACTGGATCAGTGTGCCGCGCAGCTCAACAACGTCGTTTGAAGTGCCAAACATTTACGCCGGTCGCTATCAGGCACGTGTCAGGGCAATTAATGCCGCTGAGATATCCAGTATCTGGGCGAATGCACCGGAAACCCATCTGAAAGGGAAAGAGGGCAACCCGCCGACACCGTTAGGCTTCAGAACAACGCCGATTATCTTCGGTATTCAGCTCGATTGGGGCTTTGCCGCCCAGACTGACGACACGCTGAAAACGGAAATCCAGTACAGCCGGACTAATGACGGTGAGGGATTGATGTTATTGGCCGACATTCCCTACCCACAACGCACGCATACTATGCAGGGGCTGGCGGCAGGGGTGGCATTTTGGTTTCGTGCCCGTCTGGTGGATAAATCCGGCAATCAATCCCCGTGGACAGCGTTTGTCAGGGGTGAGTCGTCCGATGATGCCAGCTGGATTATTGATGCAGCCGGTGACCAGTTCTTTTCCGCTCAGGCCGGAAAACGCCTGCAATCCGACATGAATTGGAGCAATGAAACCGCCCTTATTCTCGCCGACGCCCAGCAGCAACTATCCCGAGAGCTGATGGTGCGCGATGGGGAGAATAAAGCGCAGATTAGCGAATTGTGGCAGGTCAGGGCGACGGACAATGAGGCGTGGGCGCAGAAACTCACGGAATTGCGTACCAATATCGGGAACACTGACGACAGCGTCAACCGGATTGCAGCGGATGTAATAGACAACAAGCAGGCAGTATCCAATACACAGAAAGCCGTGGCTGAATCAACACAGCAGTTTCAGGCGCAGTTCAGGGAACAGCAGGCCATCATCCGCGAGAAAGCGACAGCCGTCTTTGATATCGACGGTAACGGTTATGCTATTAAAGATATCGGGGCAGGAGTGAACTACAGGGGACAATATTATGGCGCGGGAATGGTCATTGGGGCTGAGGTAAAAAATGGCAGGGTCGAAACGCATTTCGGCGTCCGGGCAAATCAGCTTACCGTGGTGAATCCGACCAATGGGAAGATGGAACCGGTATTTGTAATTAAGAATGGTCAGGTGTTTATCAGGGATACGTTCATAGAAGACGGTAGTATCACGAATGCCAAAATTGGCAACTTCATTCAATCCAGAAATTATGTTGCAGGTCGGACAGGGTGGAAAATTGATAAATCTGGTTTTGCTGAATTTGGTCACATCAAGGCGCGGGGAGAGATTAACGCGACGTCAGGCTCCCTGAGAAATGTCACCATCGAAGAGGACTGCGAAATAAAAGGGACGTTGTCAGTGAATAATATCGTTGGCGACATTGTGAAGGTTTACACAATGAACCCGGGAAATTTAACCATCCCCCCGTCACCGTTCGACCGCGTTATTGTTATCCCTGCATTGCAAATTACAGCAAGCTCCAGCAAACAGGCGTGGGTAGCGCTAAATGGAAATACAATATGCCGGGCGAGGACATATGCAATTTCTACAGGTGGACTCAGAACAGAATATGTCCCATCGATCATCACGGGTTATGGAACATTACCAAAAAATGTACAAGGTGAAATTACATATTATCAGGAAGGCGCCTCGTTCATGATAACTATTCTGGCTTTCAAAGCGTAAGCACTCTACGATTAACAGGAACACACTATGCTCTATAAACAAGGCACGATTTCCACCGTGTCCGGCTCGGCTATTGTCCGCGGCACGGGCACCAAATTTATCTCGAACATTAACGGCGTTGCCCCTGGGCAGATTATATTAATCCAGTCCGGCAACGGTAATTTAATCCACATGATACAGGCGGTGAACTCGGATACCGAACTGGTACTGGCTGATAATGTTGCTGTCACCCTGAATAATGTGAAATACCAGATTCAGGTGACCGTTCCTGATTCCGCCTCCGATGCCGTCCGGCATATTGTGGCCAACACCACCTACATCACTCAATTTCTCCAGAACATGGACAAATGGATGTCACAGAATGGCGTGGTTGATGTGACCTTACCGAATGGACAGACCGTGTCATTGCAGTCGATACGGGCATTGCAGGCGGCGGTGGAGGGGAAGCTGGATAAATCCAAGAATGGGGCGGATATTCTGGATAAATCGGCGTTTATGAATAATCTGGGGTTAGGTTCAGCAGCAACGAAAAATATTGTCAGCGGCCCTCTCTTTAATGGCAGTCAACCTGTCGCAGTGCAGTCACACGTTGATTTCAGAAGCATTGTGAGCTGGGCGATACCGGATAACTACCCCTTGGGTATCAGTGCTGGTATTGCAACAGGAAAACAAGTCGACAAACCCCAATACGGTTATGTCAGCTTATTGAATATCAGAGGTTGGCCTGATAAATCCGGCGTAACCGCATGCTCTCGGTGGTTTATTACACCAGACGGCAATGCAGGTATTAGCTATGCGTATTATTATAGCCAGGGTGATACACATTATTATGGTAATGTTGACCTGTGGGGAACCAGGAATACAACGGTAGATAATAACGGTTTTCTGAAAAAAGCCTCCCCCATCATCCAAATCCACCCCGATGGCAAGTTCACCACCAACGACGAATCCGAAGGTGCTACCGTCACTAAACTCGGCATCGGTCATTATCAAATATCTGGTGTGCTGGGCTATAACGCTGACGGGGCATGGGGTGTTCACGGCGGCATCTCGTCGCCTAAGAACAATAACGGACTGGAACTCATCTATATTGATGACCAGGTGCAAAAGGACGGTTGCATCACCATCAAGACATTCCACCGTCAGCACACGCATTTACCTAAGCAGTTCCAGAACAAGCGGATAAAAGACATCGTGGACGGTGAAAAGGTCTACTATGCCGATGCTGAACCCTGCGACATCCCCGAAGGTTGCCGATTAGATGTCCGCGTGCAGATGCCGGAAGATTCGGTGTGGAATTTGAGGCAGGGTGTGGTGAATTCAGAGCCTTGATGATGTGAAAAAGCCCTCGCGGGGAGGGCTGGTTTGATTTTGATCAAGCAGGTATAGGTAGATAACAATAAGATTGAGGAGCAGTGATTCGTTTCCCTAATTGTTCACTAAGCTCATCTAATGAAATTGGATAATCATATTTCTGCACATCACCTATCTGTATTGCAAATGCCTTATTTTTTCTTTTAAAATATTCATCAAAAAATAATTTACTTATACCTGAGTTTTGCTTTGTTATACTCCATAAAGATGATGGAGTATCCTCAATAATATGTTCGATATTAAATTCACCAACAACTTTACCTACAGGCTTAGTTGCATAAATCACGACTGATTTAACAGATGAGTTTTTGAATATACCTTTCCTGAATTCATATTTCTTGGTGCCTTCTAGTATTTTTTCAACAAACTCAGGCTTTATCGATAATAATACTTTCATCTGTTTCACTTAAAGTTAGTATTTTTTGAAATTGTTCATCGGTTAACCTTAGTATACTCCACCGATCGTTAGGGTCAAGTCCTACATTGTTAATGAGTGAGTCTCTATTCAATCTTTTAGGTAATGCCAAGTTATAAGTAAAAGTTATTATAAAAGGGTATCTCTTATGTCTATAGAATGTTTTTAATTGTCCTTTTGTAAATACAGAGTACTTTATGCAATAATCAATGAAAGCATCTTCTGATGAAAAGTCAGTGATATTTTTCACACTTTCAACGACACAAATTGATGAAGCTACTGAATTGTAATGGGCTGCCGATCTCCCGTCTGATGTCCTATAAATTACTAAAATATCATAAGGCCTTAAGGACAGAGCGCCTTTCATTCCGCATATGTATACTTTCCTAATACTATTGGTATGCGATATATCTTTTAATATATTTGGTGATTCCGTCATTAGGCGGGAATCAGGGAAAAGGTTAGTATGGAATGTTGGGTATATAGCTAACAAAAACTTATTTTGTTTATTTGTGTTTAGAATAAATGGGTAATCTGAAAGTACATTCCCAGTCAGGGCGGGATTCCACTTTGTATTTAATTCAATCAAAGATAAGCTGACTACGGAATTCTGCTGACCACGTTGCTCTTCGACGTTTAGCCACTTGACTATCTTTTATACTGG
>NZ_JADEUF010000132.1 GCF_015163655.1 Xenorhabdus griffiniae
ACATATAATATACTTAGTCACATAATTTTTCATTTTTTGCATACTTTTGGGGAGCGCTTATCGAATTTTTATAACAAGTAACATATCCATTTTCTTTTAATTTGAAATCACCGTACCAATATACAGGCAAACTAATTACAAAACCTAAAATACCAAAAAATGTCAGGAATTTTAAAATTGAATTATTGTGTTTTGGCAACTTTAAAAAAAGCAAATAATAAAACATGGAAATACAAAAATAAAATATTAAAGGATAAAAAAACAATACTGCAAACATCCTCCATGAAAAAACAATAACATCTGAAAAATTATAAATCAATAAAAATTCATCAATAGCAAAAAAGAGAGCCGCGTTTATTATTAAAAATAATAAAAACATACTAGTTGCTAAAATTGATTTATTTTTACTATCCATTCCGGCCTCTTTATTATTTCCAACACAATTATGATAAATGAAGGTTATTTTATTCGTGGATAAGGATAACCAAATGGCTGTTTACGATAATCTAGTTTATCAGCCTCAGCCAGTTCCTTTTCACGCATGTAGTTTATCAGTTTTTTGCTAATTTTATAACGGTCATCAAGCTCAGATAGTACCCAAGTTGTCAAAATTCCAGCAGCTAACGCCACAACAGCAACCCCTAAAGCAAAAGCTCCCGCTCCCAAAGCAATAGCTGCACCAGCAATAACCCCAAGGCCAACCAAAGCTCCAACAGCGGTTTTAGCTACATCCATCGTGATATTTCCGAAAAAATCATAAATATCGTACTCATCTCTAAATAATAATTCCGCTGATCTATACAGGGCAGAAACAACAATAACTCTTCTAGATACTGTAGCTATTCCTTCTCGCATTCCTTGTGTTCCTATGCCGATATCTATCACCTTCCAATGATCTGCTCTGTATTTTGTAGCGGTTAAAAATTTTCTGACTCCGGCATGTCCTGTCAGCTTTATCATTTTATTTCCATATCTATTGACATATTCAGTTACTCTTACACCAAAATTACTACTTAATTCATTTGCTAATCGCATAAAAGCATAAATATCTAATATATTACCTGAATACGTTGTTACAACATCTGTAACTGAAAATAGATTATCTTTCCATGATGAATTAGGATTACTTCCACAAGAATTTTTTACAGCATCAACCATTTCACCATAAGTTAACACAACATAATATTCTTCATCATCACACATTCTTTTCACAATATCAGATGACATATTGGAATATTTTCTTTCAATTTCAGCGTAATTCTTTCTTCTATAATCTTCTGTGATAGATAATGGTTTAATCCCTCCATTATCCTTCACTAGCATGTGATCAATAATCATGCTTTCAAATTCCCTTCTACTCATTTAAATATCCTCATCCAAAATAGATAATTTAATATTTTAATTCTAATTTAGATATTAGAACTCGACCATCAAAAGCACGTATATTTACTCCACCATTCTTCGATGATGACATAAACTGAAACAAAACGTCATCATTGCAGCCAGTTTATCCTCTGCAATCACAGGACTGTCAGCTAACACATGATTTATTTGTTGTAGCAATTCTTCTTTCTTATCCATACGACATATCCTATTCTTAACGAAGAGTTAGAATATAACATTTTTATATAAAAAATAGCCACATCAATCACATAACAATGATGCGTTAAAAAAAGTATAAAGTTACCCCTAATTCATCCATAAGGAATAATTGTAATCTAAAAAAACCAAACCTGAATTTACGCGGTTCTGAACAAACCCTTCTCAAATAAAGCTGGGGGACTAATTTAACTTTCGTGCAAACCACACTCACGTTTCAGGCCAAAAAAACGGGTTTGTTCTTCACTCATACCGGGTTCCCATTTTTGGGTGGTATGCGTATCCCCGACAGAAAGGTAGCCCTGCTCCCATAATGGATGATATTCAAGACCATGTTTTGTCAGGTATTGATATACCTGCCGATTGTCCCAATCAATTATAGGTAGAATTTTAAAAACTCCCCGTTGAATTGCCAACACAGGTAAGTTGGTCCGGCTTTCTGATTGCTGGCGACGTAACCCCGCAAACCAGCTCTGTGCTCGCAGAGCTGCTAATGCACGATCCATCGGCGCAACTTTATTGATTTGGTTATAACGTTCGATCCCTTCTATTCCCTGTTCCCATAATTTGCCATAACGAGCTTCTTGCCAGGCCGGAGAATGTTCTGCACGAAAAATCTTCAAGTTCAGGTTGAGTTTTTCAGTCAATTTATCGATAAATTGATAAGTTTCAGGAAATAAGTATCCCGTATCGGTAAGAATCACGGGAATATCAGGATACTCCCGTGTCACAAGATGCAAACAAACTGCCGCCTGAATACCAAAACTAGAGGAAAGCACAAATTCGCCAGATAAATGTTCCAATGCCCATCTCACCCGTTCACGAGCATCCAGTGCCTCCAGTTGCTGATTAATGTCTGCCAATGACGTGATTTGCTGCTCTGGCGCCAATGCCGCCAGCTCCGATAAGTTCAATCGGCTCATACTGCCTCCTGCCAATCATAAAAATCGACGGCCGAATTCAATACGGGTTTGATGATATCAGCGCGGATCAGAAAATCACCAAAACATTCACCGGCATGACGCTCTGATGCCCAACGACCAATTAATTTATCCAGTATCTCAAGGATCTCAGCTGATGTGATATTTTCCCTGTACATGCGAGGAATGCGATCACCTATGCGATTTCCTCCAAGATGCAGGTTGTAGCGATCAAGTGCTTTACCCACCAGCCCAATTTCTGCCAGCATCGCCCTGCCACACCCATTCGGACAGCCTGTAACACGCAGTATGATCTCTTCATCACCCACACCATGCTTTTCCATTAATGCATCAACATAATCGACAAAAGTCGGCAAGAAACGTTCTGCTTCAGCCATCGCTAATGGGCAAGTAGGAAATGAAACACAGGCCATAGCGTGGTGACGCAAAGTAGTCACGCTATCGTCAATTAAGCCATGAGCACGGGCAATGTCTTCAATCCGCGTTTTTTCACTCTCCGGCACTCCTGCCACAATCAGGTTTTGGTTGGCAGTCAGACGAAAATCGCCTTTATGGATTTTCGCAATTTCTGCAATCCCTGTTTTTAATGGCTTGTTGGGATAATCCAACAAACGGCCATTTTCAATAAATAAGGTCAGGTGCCATTGATCATCAATGCCTTTTAACCAACCAATTTGATCGCCCCGACCAGTGAATTTATATGGCCGAATAGCTTCAAATTTCACGCCAGCACGTTTTTCAACCTCTTGTTTGAAGGTTTCAATACCCACACGTTCAAGGGTATATTTGGTTTTCGCATTTTTACGGTCAGTCCGGTTACCCCAATCACGTTGAGTGGTCACTATCGCCTCTGCAATAGCCAGTGTGTGTTCCTGTGCAATAAAACCAAATTCAGTCGCCAGCCGTGGGAAGGTTTTTTTGTCGCCGTGGGTCATGGCTAATCCACCACCCACCAATACGTTAAAGCCAATTAATTGATCATTTTCCGCAATGGCGACAAAATTCATATCGTTGGCATGCAGATCCACATCATTTTGTGGCGGGATCACCACCGATGTTTTGAATTTACGGGGCAAATAAGTGGTGCCAAGAATCGGCTCTTCATCGGTTGTTACAATTTTTTCTTTATCCAACCAGATTTCAGCATACGCGTTGGTACGAGGCAGCAGATGCTCCGAGATCTTTTTCGCCCATTCATAAGCCTGTTGGTGTAAAGCAGATTGCACCGGATTGGACGTACACAGCACATTACGATTGACGTCGTTAGCGGTAGCCAGTGAATCCAAGCCCATATGTGCTAATAATTGATGTGCTGGCTTGATATTGTTTTTTAATATCCCATGAAACTGGAATGTCTGGCGGTTGGTCAATCTAATACTGCCATACAGCGTATTTTCTGTCGCAAACCGATCAATACCCAGCCACTGTTTTGGGGTAATAATTCCCCCCGGTAAGCGACAACGCAGCATCATGGCATGGCGTGGTTCGAGTTTTTGTTCTATACGCTCGGCCCGAATATCACGGTCATCTTGCTGATACATGCCATGAAAGCGGATAAGGAGAAAATTATCCCCCTCAAATCCACCTGTCAGCCCATTTTTTAAATCTTCGCTGATCGTTCCTCGCAAATAATTACTGTCCAACTTCATGCGTTCACTGTCTGCAAGTTTGCCTTCAACGATTAAGGTATCTGTTTTTTCTTTGCTCACATTGCTCATATTAGTAAACATCTCTCTGATAACGGCGCTCAAGGCGCAATTCACTCAAGAACTCATCAGCCTGCTCAGCATCCATACCACCATGTTGTGAAATGATGTCCAATAGGGCCTGTTCTACGTCTTTTGCCATGCGATTCGCATCGCCACAAACATACAGATGAGCGCCATCCTGAATCCAGCGCCAAACTTCTCCTCCCTGTTCACGCAGTTTGTCTTGTACATATACTTTATGTTGCTGATCCCTTGACCATGCCAGATCAATGCGGGTCAATAAGCCCCCTTTCATATAACGTTGGAATTCAACCTGATAAAGAAAATCTTCAACAAAATGGGGATTACCGAAAAACAGCCAGTTTTTACCTTCAGCTCCCTGACTGTCACGGTGCTGCAAAAATGCCCTAAACGGAGCAACCCCCGTTCCCGGCCCAATCATGATGATTGGTGTATTAGGATCGGCCGGTAAACGGAAATTGTTGTTCTGTTCGATAAACACGCGGATGTTGTCATCTTCCTGCAAACGATCCGCCAGATAACCTGACGCTCCGCCTGTACGGGCACGTCCTTCAATATCATAACGGACGACTCCCACGGTAATATGGACTTCGTTTTCCACTTCAGATTGGGAAGAGGAGATGGAATAGAGACGTGGTGTCAGTGGGCGCAATAAATCAATAAATTGTTGGGCTTCTGGCTGTGAAGCCGCAGCCCTGACCATATCAACAATAGGTGTTGTCTGAGCGTATTGTTGCAAGGCTTGTTTGTTAGCGACTAGCGATAACAGTTTTTCATCTTTCGCCAACGCTGCATATTTCCCAACAATTACACCAGTATTTTGCGTCAACTCTACGTGACTAATCAAAGCTTTACGCAATGGAAGTGATTTTCCATGCACATTAACCTGCTCTGAACCGTCTAACCAAAGCAGAGCTATTAATTCATCCACTAAAGCCG
Source organism: Xenorhabdus griffiniae (assembly GCF_015163655.1). GTDB lineage: Bacteria > Pseudomonadota > Gammaproteobacteria > Enterobacterales > Enterobacteriaceae > Xenorhabdus > Xenorhabdus griffiniae. The sequence continues at coordinate 5,210 of NZ_JADEUF010000132.1, forward strand.
GATCGTTTTCAAACCAAACACCCAAGGCATCTCCTGGTTGATAACGCAGCCCTGAGTCCCCTAAATCAATTTCAACATGGCGAACATCTTTGTCAGAACCACGTCCCGTTATTTTCTGGCTCGTCAACAGGGAAGCCGTCAAGGGGCTTTCTTTGGTATACGTTTGGGCTTCCTTGACATGCGCTGAAATAGTAGATGAAGTGACAGCATTTACCTGTACTGACAAACGCTGCTTCAAAATATCTGTAATTTGCTGACGCCATTGAGCCGCTTGTTCTTGGTATTCCACATCAGCATCAACACGATCCAATAGGCGCTGAGCACCAAGCTCATACAGACGACTGTCAAAATCTTTCCCTGCCTGACAGAAGTTTTCATACGACGTATCCCCAAGGCCAAATACGGCGTATACCGTCTCTTTCATTGATGGCGCTTTTTTGGCATAGAGATACTTATGGAGTGCTACAGCTTCTTCTGCGGGTTCACCTTCACCTTGTGTTGAAGCAATAATAATCAATATCCGTTCCTGGGAAATTTGTTTAAATTTATAGTCACCCGCATTAATTAAGTTTACATTGATATTTTCAGCTAATAGTGAATCTCTTAACTGTTCAGCCAGACGACGGGCATTGCCTGTTTGCGATGCGGAAAGCAAAGTTACGGTTTCCTGTGCGGAAACGATAGGTGTCTCTGCCCCAATTTGTGGCTGATGATTCACCATTCCCCAAAAGTAACCAGACAACCAGGCTAATTGATGGGGAGAAAAATCGCTAGTTGCAGACTGCAAGCGTGATAATTGTTCTGGAGAAACAGGTAGTAATGCGATTGAAGGTGGTTTTGCGGTCATTGTCCCAGTGCCTTTTGCTATAGCCAGTATCCATGTTGTACAAGATGCAGGAATCAATCCAGTCATGAACATGAATTGATTAAGGTTATCCCAGAATAGGAGCTGTGTTTAAAGAAAGGATCGCAATATCTCATAACCAAAACGCCTAACTTTATTTACAGATTTAATATATCAATAAAGTCGTTAAGCGTTGTGCTTTTTACTTCCAGAAAAATCACGTTAAGCTGGCAAAGTTCAGGTAGAATAGCCGACCTTTTAAAATCAGGGGAAAGCACAATGAGTACAACTATCTTTAAAGATTTTCAATTCGAGGCAGCACATCGCCTTCCACACGTACCGGAAGGACACAAATGTGGGCGTTTGCATGGGCATTCATTCATGGTACGTCTGGAAATCACCGGAGAAGTTAATCCACTTAGTGGCTGGCTCATGGATTTTGCCGATGTCAAAGCCGCCTTTAAACCTGTCTGGGAACAGCTCGATCACCATTATCTCAATGAGATTCCTGGGCTTGAAAATCCAACCAGCGAAGTGTTGGCCAAGTGGATCTGGGAGAAGTTAAAACCGACGTTGCCTCAACTCAGTGCTGTTATGGTTAAAGAGACTTGTAGCGCAGGTTGTATCTATCGGGGAGAATAAGGATTCAGCACCAGAGCCTGGTGCTGAATGAGATTTAGGCGATATTTAAGTATTTATGGGTTTGCATCGAAAAACGCCAATTACGGGCAATACACGTTTCGATGCACAGGCGAGTAGCATCTTCTTTCTGGCTGATCGGCTGTAAGGCAATAACCGGAGTAGGATTTCCATCAAGCATAGTCAATAATTCATCTAATGCTTCAATATCGCGCTGCCGCCCGACAGGGTGCTTAATTTCATTAGCGCGTTTAAGCGCCTCAGGCAAAACCCGATAGCCTCCGCGCATTTTCACTTTCGGAGAAACCGTCACCCACGTTTTGTCAGAACACTTAATAGCATGTGTACCACTTGTCTCTATCTGACATTGATAGCCTTCACTTTCCAGTGTTTCAGTCAAAGGACGCAAGTCATATAAGCACGGTTCTCCGCCGGTAATGACAATATGCTTCGCACTATAACCTTGACGAGTGAATATGCTCAGTAATTGTTTTGCACTGGCAACGCCCCACAAATCGCTGTCTTGCGATTTCAGTAAGATATTTTCCATTGGCTGCTGTTTATCAGCCTCTTTTTCCCATGTATGTTTGGTATCGCACCAACTGCACCCTACTGGACATCCCTGTAATCGAATGAAAACCGAAGGTACACCGGTAAACACTCCTTCTCCCTGTAAAGTTTGGAAGATTTCATTTATTGGGTAAATCATAAAAAAACTCTGGTTTTAATAAACTGCCCGTTATTATTACAGATATCTATCCCGCGAACATCCATCTTTATGGTATTGTACCAGGTTGCTTTTGCTGGCATCTCACGCCAGACAGAGCATCGTATGCCTAAATACTCTCAGGCTGAAAGGATAGATGGGAATAACGAATGCAAAATAATGAAAATCAGCTTAAACAGGGTCTAAGCGTGCGGCATATCCGCTTTATGGCTTTAGGCTCTGCAATAGGCACAGGGCTGTTTTATGGCTCAGCAGCAGCAATACAGCAAGCGGGTCCCGCTGTATTGCTGGCCTATTTACTCGGCGGAGCTGCCGTATTTATCGTGATGAGAGCACTCGGCGAAATGGCCGTTCACCATCCTGTATCTGGTTCTTTTTCGCAATATGCCAGCCATTATCTGGGACCTTTGGCCGGTTTCTTAACTGGTTGGATCTATATTCTTGAAATGCTGTTTGTTTGCCTGGCTGATGTTACTGCATTCGGCACGTATATGAAGCTCTGGTTCCCACATGTTGATCAGTGGATTTGGGTTTTAGGGATTGTCTGTTTTATTGGCGCCTTGAATCTGTGTCACGTAAAAATCTTTGGTGAAATGGAGTTTTGGCTTTCAATCATTAAAGTCACTGCCATTATTGCCATGATTATCGGCGGCCTTGCCATTATGTTTTACGGTTTCGGACAAGCAACTGAGCATGCAACCGGTCTGTCCAATTTATGGGAGCATGGCGGTTTTATGCCAAATGGTATCAGTGGCGTGATAGCTTCATTCGCCATTGTTATGTTCGCTTTTGGTGGCATCGAAGTCATTGGTATCACCGCTAGTGAAGCGAAAAATCCAGAAAAAACGATCCCTCAGGCAATTAATGCGGTTCCGTTTCGTATCTTGATCTTCTATGTTTTGACTCTGTGTATCCTGATGAGCATCTATCCATGGAATCAAATTGGTCAGGATGGCAGCCCATTTGTACAGATTTTTTCTAATTTGGGAATTAATTCAGCGGCAAATATTCTGAATGTGGTCGTGATTACCGCGGCGATTTCCGCTATCAATAGTGATATTTTTGGTGCTGGCAGGATGATGTATGGCATGGCGCAAGAAGGACAAGCGCCCGAATCATTCAAAAAATTAACTCGTAATGGTGTGCCATGGATGACGGTTCTTGTCATGACTGCAGTTCTGTTACTTGGCGTAGTGCTAAATTATTTGATCCCTGAAGAAATCTTCATTCTTATCGCTTCTGTTGCCACATTTGCGACTGTCTGGGTATGGTTGATGATTTTAATCTCGCAGATTGCTATGCGTCGCCAAATGAGCGCAGAAGAAGTCAAGACACTGAAATTTCCAATCCCAATGTGGCCCATAGCCCCAATAATCACACTTGTCTTCATGGTCAGTGTCATCGTATTACTGGGCTATTTTGAACAAACAAGAGACGCATTATATGTTGGTCTGGGCTGGGTGTTTATTTTGACTCTGGCTTATTTCTTCGGTGTGAAGAAGAAACTATCAGCAAATCGCTCTTCTAATCAGTAAACTGTTCAAGTATGTTTCAAAAAGCGTCGGTAAGCATCGACGCTTTTTTATCTTTTCTCTGCAAGATCAATAAGTCGTTTTAGCCAATCAATTATTATCACAAAGAAAATTTCACCATCAACGGGTTATGATCAGACGCACCAGTCATGACAACTGCTGCACGGGAAACTTTTAATTCACGATAAAAAACAAAATCCAGCGGCTTGCCAAAAACAATCGTCCTATGATCGTCATTAAAATGTACTTCTTTCAAATTCATACGATGTGTAAAACGTTCCAATATTTTTAATCTCTGCCGACTCCATGCATTAAAATCCCCAGCAAAAATAACAGGCCCATTATGTAAGCTGATATGAATGCCAATGTTATTGAGTTGTCGACTATAAACATCAACACCAAGGCTAAAGTTAATGGCATGCACGTTTATCACCATTAACTGACGTTTATCTGGCAATGGATAAATTGTAATTAATGACGATTTAGATAGTCTAAATATCGGTTCTTTTTCACGTAGCGGGCAGCAATAAACTGGTGAAGACGATGCTAATGTCATCACACCCGATGGATGTTGAGGGAGAGCAAATGCTGGAACCTGATCCGCAACCAAGCCGCTGTCTGTAATAAATCTCAATAAGGCTGGCGTCGTTTGTGCTTCTTGTAGCAAGACAAGATCACTCTTCTCAATCAAAGAAGACAAAACCTGTTGCCATGATGGCCGTTGTTGTTTATAGATATTCCAGATGGCAACAGAAAGCTCACGATTATGCTCAAGGAGCGGTTCTCCACGTGGTAGCGACTCATCCTCAAGTAATTGCTTAGAAGTAGGGAAAACACGCTCTACAGGCTGTCCGGCAACATATCTCATGGCAAAATTTTTTTGCGCATAATCTTTTCTCGCCCAACTTTTTCTTAAATAAACGCGATGCTCGACTTTCTAGATGAGATGACATAGTGAATTGAAATGACATAGCCCTGCCTTTATAACCTTAAGTTGCGAAACAAAGAGCAATAAAGGAACAAAAGGC
>NZ_JADEUF010000133.1 GCF_015163655.1 Xenorhabdus griffiniae
GTCATTACCAAATGTTGGAGATCTGCCAAATGCTTATCTCTCTCTGAAATCATTCCCGTAATAACTTCATCAATTTCATTCATCATCATTCACCTCACGTGAGTTAATAGGTTGCCAGCCGCAATAGCGATACTGAGGTTCTGTGAGTGATTGCGGTGGCAGATATGAAAAAAGCCACGCCACGCGCAGCCTTGAATTTATAACCGATTGAATTTATTCCGTTATGGGATTTCCCATGTCGACTGAAAGCTCGGATATGAAATCACTAGTATTCTTTGAACGAGAATAATCAGCAAAATTTTTTCCAGCAGCTTTACACATAGCCGTTGCGTTAATATACCCATCATACGCACGCTGAGCTATTACCACGTTGTTCTCTTCACGAGCAATAAGTGGTAAGTCTAACTGTTTCATCTAACCTCCGTTCTAATTGCGTCAGATGAACACTCTAGCTCGTATCTAATTCATGCAAAATAACTTTTTTAGGTTATGTGACAAAGGCCACGCCATGCGCAGCCTTGGATAATTTTAAACTTAAAAGCAGGTATATTCGGAAGTTTATGTAGTAAGCTCCCAGTCACACCATGTCATGTCATCTTGCCCTGGCTGCCAAGAAACCAACCCAGAGTTACCATATTCGCCAGTCACCTGAATATTTTGAATGTTAGAGTTATTATTAACAGTGTACATTCCAATATACATGTTGGTAGGCCAAACCTTACGTCGCACAGTTTTATTCAAATACATCTGAATTAGCGCCCACGGGAATGAGCCTACTGGGGCAACTGTATCATTTTCAATTGTGACTTTGACTTTATATTGTTCAGGATTGAACGAACACTGTGTACTATCCAGCTTATTAACGTCAGACATCATTTCCTCACTTATTTATCGTTAAAGTTTAAGGTCATTTCATCTACTGCTAACTAGCCAGTTAATATTACTTAGGTCAGATTTTTATCTCAATGAGATGCGGTCTCACAATGATTAATACGCATTAATATAGGGCATCGCATTATAAAATATGACTATTCACTAAGCCAGTAATCCGCTGGAGTGTAAATTTGAAGTTTACTGCTGACAAATACCCTTTATTGAATACAGGGCAATAAAAAACCCCGCACGATGGCGAGGTAAAATGTCTGAAATTAAATAAACCTGTGATAACACTACGTCACTATTTCTCACTATTCGAGAAAAGCTAATAAGCTACGTGACATAGCTATCACTCTTATCACAATATATCGACTTTTGTAATTACGCAACCTGATTGACGACTTTTTTTTGTACGCATTTATCAAATTCCAAAATAATCCCGGAAACTGCTAAAACGCCTTCAATAAATCCCTCGGCAGCCTGCAATCTTTTAGCGACTTCGTTATGAGAAATGCCTAATTTATTTCCCATCGCCCTTAATGGCAGCGCTTTAATGTAGTGCATCACGATTAACTGGAAGTAATAGGCGTTGTACTTCTTCAATCGCAGAACAGCCGCATCAATGGCAATCCCATCATCATCACAACATTGTGTACGGCTCTTTCGGGTACTGGGAACCAGACCTTTGAACCCGGCCGCAATGGGTGACCAGTCAACATCACTATTCCCATTACCCGCCCATGCGCCCCATTGGTTGAGTATCATCCGCATATCACGCATTTGCACACTCCCTCACCAGCATTCCCATGAAGCCTCTTTTTTTCTGACAGTGTAAGTTAAGTAATTTTTTCATAATGCCTCTGCTGTACTGTCCTTTTATTTTCCCATTTGATGTTGTCTCAAAACCCCTGTTTGTTGTCTCATGTTGTCTCAATTTAAAAGTAAATATAATTACAATTCATATAGTTAATAAAAATGAGACAACTGAGACAACTGAGACAACAGGTTTAACCCTCACATGAGAAATTATTCGTCGTCGGGTTCTGGCACCAATACCATGATATAAGCCCGTTGCTGGATACCCCCCAAGTGCTTAAGGCGCGGTGTCTTTCCCTGAAAGCTCCTGCCACTGGCCGGCTTCCTGAGAATGCCATTTTTCACTAACGTATCCGCGAACATATCCACGTTAAACCCTTTGGCGATCTCCTGTTTGAATGTGCCAGGCAACGTATAGAAAACAATCGGCGCATCATCATGAACCCCCTTCTTCTCCCGGTAACCCGCTAAATCCCGTATCGGTAGATCCCTTTCGTCATAAGGCAACGGGGCATAACGGCTCATGCCATGAACATTCAAAAATGAAACGGCCTGCTCCACAATTTGCTCAAGCTCTTTATTCCCGGTGCCAAACTCAGCCACCCAGACATTAAAGATATATTGCAGGGCATCCCGGCACTCGCGCTCACTCCACCCGGTCACAACGCGCCCTAACAGCATGGCCGCTTCCAGCACCGCAAAGCGATCACTAACCCGCTGCACCTGCTCACCGTAGCTTTCAGGAATTAACTTGCCCCATCGGGTTTGGGCGTCAATATAGGCTTGCCTGGCTTCTTTTTGATGTGAGGACAAATAATCAATCCATTTCCTGCCTGCTGCTCCGTGGTGTTCCCGGCAACCCTGTTTTAAGGCGTCAGCATGTGCCTTGCCATTTTCCAGGCCGTGTAGCTCTTTGGCGCGTTCCATCGGAATATTCAGTAATCTGACCAATTGCCCGGCGTTAATTTTAATGCCCGCTTCAATGAGGAACGTGGGGATATCTTTTTCACCAGTACTGATAGCCACTGTTCGCCAGCTTGCCATAGGGCGGTTACCGCCTTCTTTCGCGCCCTGAATTTTGCCCTTTCCGTTAAACAGCGTGTAGGCTGACATGTGAACATGTTTCGGGTTCGCGCCCTGTCCGACTTCATCCAGCGATAACAGGCCGTCATTGTGTGCCAGGGCTTCATTGGCAATACCTAACGCAGTTCCGTACCATGTCAGACGCTGCTTATCGGGTTCACCGTATAAACTGGTGGCAATATCGGCGGTTGTCGTTTTACCTGCGGTTGACTGAGCATACAGATGAATGCCGAAGCCATCAGCCCCGACAATGCCCGCCAGAGGCGCAGCTAATGCAGTTGCAATACCCAGCATCATAAACGGGTTATTATTCGCCAGTGTTGCTACATGCTCACGCCAGCTTTCCGGCGTTCCTGAGACGGTATAGGCATTTGCTGACGCACTTCCCCCGTTAAACAAGACCGGTTGCCGGGGAATGCCAATCACTGAGCCATCCGGCATAATGTAGGCGCCTTCATGCCAGCCTGATTTTGCTGTGATACTCCAGATGTCCCTGGTATGGCTGCGGATTAACCAGTCAGCCAGGGTCGCCCTGAGATGACTTTTGGTTGTTACCTGTACGCCCCCTGCCTTGAGTATCCGCCAGCCTTCGCGCTCACCGATATCGGCTGACGCAATCCCTTTGGTGATCGGCTCCTTATTGCCGGTTGCTTCCCAGCGAACAATCAGGTATCGCTCATCATTTTCATCAATGCCTGTTCCGATAACCTCAACCCGTGAGCACAGCCATTGTTCTGATTTGACGATTTCACCCGTTTCCTTGTCTAACTTCGGTGTCACGTAAAAAATCCCCTCATTGCGCACATCAACAAACGGTATCAGCGGATCCTGTTCTTTCTCGCGATATGCTTCTAAATTAATCACCACTGACATTGGCTCCTTCTTCCCCACCGGATACAACCCGTTACTGAATGCCTGTTTTGCTGCCTCGATGCCGTTTTGCTGGCGATAATCGTCCCAGTCGGCTTTATGCTCTGTCGGTGGTAACGATACCCAGCCGTTAATAGCCCTGGCGGTCTTCTCTGCCGCTATCTTGCCGACATTCTTTTTGGGTTTACCCTTGTCGTCCAGTTCGTCCGGTGTGTGCCAGTCGTTATCTGCCGCCAGAATGATTTTTGCTTCTGACCATCGTTCTCTCACCAGTCCGGCAACCGTGGATAAATTGCCTTCATCAATTGCTGCCAGTATTAATCCCTCATGTAACTGGTTTACGGTTAAAGCGGTGGCGTAACCCTCGGTAATAATGATCGTGTCCGGCGTTCCAGTAATGGGGGATAAGGGGATAAAACTCCCCTTTTTCCGGGTACCAGAAACAAGGCGCTTTTCACCATTCGGCTTAATGACCTGAGCACCGGTAATTGTGCCGTCTAATACCTGAGTGACCAGTAACAACGAGCCATCTTTCAATAGCTTCTGATCGGGGCATTGCAGCCCCTTTTTAGTCAGATAATCAGATTGTCCGAAAACCGATTGAGCAAGCAACTTGTTAACCTTTTCGGCTATCGGAGGAGCCTCCGATTTCGGAGCCTCCTTTCTGGCGGGCTTGGGTTCAGGTAAAGGTGGCACCAGCGCCTCAGAAGCCGCTTTCACCGCCTCTGTGATCGTTATTCCCTTCGCCCTCATCAGTAAATCAAAGCCATCCCCGTAATTCGGGTTATCACACTGGCGACAGTGCCAGTCCCCGTTATCGTGGTCGTCCATGAAATGAAAGCGGTCAGTACCGCCGCATATCGGGCAAGCACCATGCTTACCCTTTGCCGGAACATCCACCCCACAGGCTGCCAGCACCCCTTGCCACTGCCCTTGCGCCGCTGTTTTCACTGACCGAACATCAATAGATTTCATTGAAATGCTCCCTTGGCTGCGTAGGTGTTCGCCAGTGCGTTGAGGCGGAAGTTTTTTGTTATGAGTGCCATACTTCCCCCTTAGTGTACTGTTGGTGTGGCGTTATTCAGAGCGCCATTGGCAACATCAAGCGTAAAGGCTTCGTGTAGGTTATCCATCACCTCAACCCCCATTGGTGACAGCTTTAAAGGGCCGTTATCGTCCAGCATGCCGCTGTACATTAAGATGGCGTTCTCTGTGCCTTGCACCTTACCGAACCGCTCAAGCAGCGCGCCCTCGATATTGTTTGCCATGGCAAAGCGTTCACAGTCCATTAGCAAAGGCAATGACACGCCATGATTACAGTAGTAAGGCATCTTGTTTTTGGCGGTGGTTTCCATGATGTAAAGCGTTGCGACCAGCCAGCGGAAAGCAAGTAAATCTTTCTCTGGATCGCCCTGTGCGTGGTCTAAATATTCTGCAATCAGGCGCATTCCTAACACTTTTTCGTTATCCCATTCACCGGCATTAGCACGAGTGGGAATATCTGCCAACGGTATCAGGCCACTATGCTCAAATATCCCGTTCTCGTTGCGCTTCATGACATTTACGTCTGCTCCGATAATTTCAGTGTGATATTTGTTCATTACTTACCCTCCATAGCGTCATTCAGTGACTGGTCAATTTCTCGTGCGCACGTTAAAGCGACACAAATCATATTGCGCGTTTCGTTATCTCGTTCCGCATCCAACCATGTAGAAAGTAAAGTGATTATCTGCTCAGTTTTTGCCTGGGGTATTTCAATTAAGCACTCAATCAGGCGTTTTTGCTCCGCACTCATTCCATCCCCTCCGCTGTCTTGTTAGCTTCCTCAATCAAAAACACCGCAATATCACCGGATAACCTCGCCATTAACGAAGAAATAACGGCTATTTCACTGCCCTCTATTCGATGGGGGTATGACTCAATCAGCTGGTTAATAAATTCGAGTTGTTGCGCCTTTTCAGCCGCTTGATGAAGGGTGATAAGCTTGCTCATTCTTCACCCCCGGTTAGTGCTTCACCTACGCGACGAAAACCCTTTCTGACTTCAATATGACTTACCATTTTGGAAATCCCTCCCGGTGATGAATTTCAAAATCTGCATGCTGCGCTGTGTCATTCAGAGCTTCGGCGATCCGTGGTAAATACATCAGCGCTTCACCGATACGACGTAAATCCTCTCTTGCCTGACGATTGTCATAGTTTTCGTTATCGGCTGACCAGAAAGCCAGTTCGCCCATTGCCGACATCGCCGCCATCACTGCGCTATGTGCACCGTCTGAATGCTTGCGTAAGTCTTTCAGTTCTTCAGTGTCCATCGTGCTGAGATTAGTACGTACCAAGTGGTTATAAATATCAGACATAATCAGGCTCTCCCTGCGTAGGTGTGTTCTTTAGTGAAACGGCTTAAAGGCATGGTGCACGGGCTTTGATACCCTTCACGGACAAACGTCACGCGATTAAAGGCAACTGACAGCACCTGAACGGTATCTCCGTTCTTATGGGTGTAATAGTCATGGGGGGTGGGGTTACGCATGGTTCACCCCCTGAACGGTAGACATATCGCTATGGTTGAAAGGGGTATCGATACCGATATCCCATGCTTGACGAGAGACGAATACCAGAGAGGGAATACCTGCCAGTAGACGGGCTTCACCTTCACTGTCTGCCAGTACGGTAATCAGGCGCACCGGGTGAATATCCACCAGCCGCTGAGTGCCGAATGCAATTAGGAATGTAAATTTAAGGCGAGTTTGGTTATGCTGTGGGGTATCCATAGCGTAAGCCTCCTTTACGTTATTGGTTAGAGGCCCAGTTAGTGTTCGCGCACTACTGGGCTTCGCTATTTGTATTCCTTGAACATTCAAGGTGTGTTTCATGTTATTTCTATGAGAAACACACGTCAAGGCTTTTTTGTATTTCTTTTTTGTGTATAATGAAACACACTTATTGTAAGGAGTTTCATTAATGCCAACGCCAAACAAAAATGCAAAGTCACAGTTAACTACCGTCCGTGTACCACATGATGTAATGGAGGGAATGGAAGAGGTAAAACAAGATAATGAAAGCAACGCCAGATTTATTGTTACTGCTATGCGTGGAGAAATAGCCCGCCGCCAAAGTGAGGGCGATTGCAAAGATCCGCTGCTCTCCTCCCTTGATGCCCTTGCCCGTGTTGAAGAAATCGGCACAAAAGCCAATGAAGAAATAAGACTGCTTATCAGTGTTGCGCAGGAAGAACTCCAGCAACGCAAAGCCAAAACTTCATCTGAGCAATAAATAACCAAGGCAATAATATTGACTTGGTTGACTGACCCTCTTAAAGAGGGGTAGTTAACTGTTTGATTTAATTCATGACGCAAATTTGCGTGATCCCAAAGGGTAGCATTCGCCGTGCTATCCTTTTCTTTTTGTGCTCCTCTTAATGATGACTGCAAAGTTTGCGCGTCGCTAAATGATACGAGCAAAGTTTGTGCAACCCTTAATGAGGTGTGCAAATTCTGTGAGTCAGTATTACTGCCCTGCAAAGTTTGCGAGTAACTAATAGTAACCCGCAAAGTCCGATTATCGGACATTGGATTTTGCAGCGACGAATTTCGTCGGCACAAATAATCACCTGTTTGCATACCGATATTTTCGGTGGTCAAATTATGACCAGACTGCATATTTGCAGCTTGATTAAATATCAATGGGTTAGGTAGCCACCCCGAAATTATCGGGGAGCCTAAACTATGACCAAACGCCAAATATGGCGTCTGGATATTTATCAATGAGTTATTGAGGTGTGAGAAATTTTTCGCATACCCATCAGCTAAAATTTCAGCCGATGATTGGAAAACCAAAGTGACGGCCTCGGACAAATCAATGAGTTGCTGTAGGTGTAACTGAACGGAAAATTTCGCTGAGTATTCATTGGTCATTGATTCAGTGGCCATTGAGCCAGCCAAAGTGAGGACCTCGGCTACAGCTTGGTATGCTAAGCATACTGAGTATTTTATAACCATACCTCTTAAAGAGGTGAGCCTCTGAGATTGAGAACTCCTTAACTTCAAGGAGTCACCAGAAATAATTGGATAACTTAAATCGATAAAATTGCTTCCGCGCATCATTTTATTTCTCTCACCTCAATACCATTAGCTGTATACCCCTGAACCCGAACGCCCTCGACACGGTGGCGCTTTTTAGTCAGAAAGCGAATGTGATCGGCATAGACATAGAGCCACTGACCATCTACAGCAATGCGCTTAAATGTTTTTATTGGTCGTTTTGTATACTGGACAAATGGAGTTATCTTATTGTTTTCACGTGATTGTTTTGAGCACACCTCTTTGAATCCTTTATCTTTGTGCCGATAAACCCAAAACAATTGATATTCACCTGTAATCTGACGAGTACGAACTTTGACATAACCCAGCCTGCGCATGAGTTTGCTAAATTCGGCATCATTGCGGATCAGCCTGCTCAGATATTCCAACGGCTCACGCTTCCAGCCTTTCGCCTGATAGCACTTCGCCAGTTCATGATGGTGCTGCTTATTGAGAATAGTGTATTTGTCCGGCTGGTTTGGATTGCGGTATAAAACCCAATTATCCACCGCTTGTTTTCGTTGTTTTTGCTCAATCAGTAATGCGAACGTCGTTAAGGGCACACCATTTTTGCGCGTGTGATATTCGGAACTGATTGAAGCGATGATATTTAGGGCATAGCTATCAATATCTTTTAGCTGGACAAATCCATAATAGTTACCACTATTCAAATGGTTAACTGAGCACACCTCTGAATAATACTCATAGGACTGCTTATCCCTCCCCGTCAGCCCTGTATCACTATCCGCATCGTGAACCGACACACCAGAATTAATCCAGACCAACCCTTGTCCATTGTGACGCAAGCCCAAATCAGTGAGTGTACAAATACCCCTATTAATCGATGACCAGTCACCGGAAATAACCACTTTACGGATAACTGAAATATCGTTCTGGCTGTTTTCAGAGTGAGCGAGTCCCTGACCATTTAAAGCCACCTTTTTAGATGTCATATTCTTACCCTGTCTTAATTAATTTGATTTTCGGCTATAGGGGTTATTTACATTCTCTACTGTTGGCGGGTTACGAACCCAATGAAGTAGATCACTGAGCAACCAAGCACAGGAGTTACGCCCAAAATGACAGCGGGGCGGGAATAAACCTAATCTTTCTAATTTATGGCAATGACTGCGAGAAATACCGGATATTTTCTCCCGTTCCCTTTCTCTTATTCGCCGTTCAATTTCACCATAAGCGGAAAGAATATATTTCCGCTGTTCGTCGGTAGGTAATATAAATTTCGGCATTACATCACCTCACTGCGAGATTCAGCGATGCGTTGTGATATCCAGTCATCTATTTCTGACTCAATAAAAGCAACTGAACGAGTGCCGATTTTGACTTGTTTAGGGAATCTATTATCTGCAATAAGTTTGTAGATCCACGCTTTACCGTAGCCAGTTCTGCGTTGAACTTCGGGTAAGCGGATAAGATTTTCTTTAAGTGGTGTTATTGCTGGCATGTAGCCCTCCCGTTATCTAGTCCTAGATATGTCTTAATGGACGTTATTTGATTTCAGGGAATGCTAAGCTAATTTTATTGAACAAGAAATGACACATTAATATAAATATGCACACTAATATGCCATGTTAATAACTAATTCTATAAGAAAGTAGAGAGTCATGACAAAAATGAGTGATTGTCTCTCTATCTTTGTCCTTTATAGGTTTTCCAACTCATACTCAAATTTATGCCTCAATAAATGTTTTCTACTGGAAAGCGGGTTTACATATTGACCTCTTCTCGTATCGGGAAAGTAGCATTGTGATCTTACCAACTCTTTTATTTTGTTTTTATTTTCACTTATAACCTCATTATAATATATTAAAGAATTATGTTTTTTTTCTTTGCTTTCCTTTGTTTTTTTTACAATCCTAGAGATTGTTCTTGGGTCAATGTAATTATTTAGCATGGGTGATGCAGATATTAGAAGTAACGCTTTTTGAATGCCCTCTTTATCATAACTCAAGAGGGATTTTGCAATTTCAGAAAGAAGCACTCTTTCTCTTTTTGTTTCATCATCTCTTTTAGTTATTAGTTCATTTTTAAGTGTGTTTATTTTTGAATCTATAACTATAGGATTTAAATTGCTGTCTCCATTTATAATATTATAATA
>NZ_JADEUF010000134.1 GCF_015163655.1 Xenorhabdus griffiniae
GGATCCCTTTAACTGCACAACAAGAGGGACAGGTCACATCAATCTTTGCCATCTGAATGTTCTCCAAATAGGCATACTATACATGATTCAATAAATTGATGTCACGACCGACCAATAGCATCAAAAAATTCATGTTGAGGCTTTAGCTGATTAATTCCCACATTCCCCCTTAGAGATGCACGATAAAGTGATGGGAACGTTTATTGAGCGTGAATTCTATCTCAGGTAATAAATCTAACTATTGGGAGCATGACCCTCGAATCAAGCCCCCCAAACCTCGTGATTCCATAAATTCGGCTGACAATGCTTTTACTTCATGGCTGGTTTCAACTTGCAATGCCAACTCAATAAAACGCTCAAGTTCTTTGGCATCCAAATGGCGCAATAAATACTTAACACGCGGAATACTGTGACCACTCATGCTCAAGCTACGGTAACCTAAGCCGAGCAATATGAGTGTCCCCATTGGTAAACCTGCCATTTCTCCGCATACGCTAATCGGGAGATTAAGACGCTGACATTCATCAAAGGCGAGTTTCAAGGCCCTAATCACCGCAGGATGCAAATTATCATATAGCGAAGCAACGTGTGTATTATTGCGATCCACCGCAAGCAAATACTGGGTTAAATCATTCGTGCCAATAGAAACAAAATCAATCCGTTGCTTTAATTGGGGTAGCAAAAAAAGGGCAGAAGGAACTTCAAGCATAATACCAATCTGAGGCATTGTGATTGTCTCAGCTAACGTCTGCTCTACTTCAATTTTCGCTCTCTCAATCAGTTTTCGGGCTTCATCAATCTCTTCAATACTGGTTACCATCGGCAAGAGTATTTTTAAGTTGCCCGTCTGTGCATTGGCTTTTAGCATCGCACGAAGCTGAATCAGGAATATTTCCGGTTGATCCAGCGTGATACGAATTCCCCGCCAGCCCAGACAAGGATTTTCTTCATTGATAGGCATATAGGGAAGTTGTTTATCAGCGCCAATGTCCAGTGTTCTCAATACCACTGGCTTATCAGGAAAAAGTTCCAGTATCTCTTGATAGCGATTTTTCTGCTCATCTTCTGATGGAAAACCACTATGCAACATAAAAGGAATTTCTGTGCGGTACAGCCCGATGCCATCAATATTGTCTTCTATCTGCCGTTCATGTTTCAAACTCAATCCCGCATTAAGCTGCACCAGAACCCGTTCTCCACTTTTTAACCGCGCTTGCTTCTGCTGTTCATATTCAGCCAGCTTGCTGAGAACCTGTTCCTCCTCGATGATTTGTTGGTATTCCTGGGTAATCAGAGGCTCTGGCTCAATAAAAATTTCTCCACGATAACCATCCAGGATGAGTGTCCGATTGTGTAATAACTCAAGCTGGATATCCGCCCCCATGATCGCGGGAATTCCCATCGCACGGACCAATATTGCAGAATGAGAATGAGTCGCGCCATCTCGTACAATCACACCAACCAATTGATCTTTTGGCAACTCAGCCAACAAATTGGCACTAAGCTCATCTGCAACCAGTATAAAGCGCTCCGGCCACTGCCTGCTCCCCGTGGAAGAACCAATCAGATGAAACAACACCCGCTGACCGAGCGCGCGCAGATCAGATGCCCTCTCGCGCATATAAAGATCTTGCAAACGGGCAAACTGTTCAGCATATTTTTCAATCACCGTTTTAATTGCCCATTCCGCCACAAAACCGTTATCAACGGCACAAAACAGATCCCGCTTAAGCTGAGGATCATTTAATAGATGGGAATAGAGATCAAAAATAGCGGCGCTTTCTTTCTGTGAATTGGCAGTAAAGCGTTTGCTGATACGACGGCATTCAGCGGTTGTTTCTTCAAGAGCCAAAGTTAGCCTGGAACGTTCAGCCTGACAATCCAGCGTCAATGCTTCAGTCACTTGTTCCAACAGAGGTTGGGAGCGATCTTGCCATCCCTGAGCCATCACAATGCCGTTAGAAATGGCAAGCGCCTTAATACGAGTTTGTCGATATCGACCGAATAACCCTTTGGTTTGCGCCTGAGCGAGAACGGCAGCTAGCTGCATCGCCAGTGTCACCATGAAAGATTCTTCACTTTCATTAAATAACCGTCGTTCATATTGCTGGACAACGAGTATTCCCTGCAATTGGCGACGATAAATAATCGGTACACCTAAAAAAGCCCGCAAACTTTCTTCTCTTACTTGGGGAATATATTTAAAACTGGGATGTTCACGGACATCAGCAAGATTAATTAATTCGGACAGACGCCCAACTTGCCCCACAACGCCTTCATCAAAGGAGAGACTAATTGCTTGCCCCCTGGGTTTTCTCAACCCTTTGGTTGCCATCAGGTAATAACATTGCCGCTGATGATCCGCCAAATAAATAGAGCAAACATCCGTGTTCATTGCCAGGCACGTTTCATTGACCAATAACTCAAGCGCTTCAGATAAATTAACGGCCATCGCAACCTTTTCGACAATTTCCCGTAAGCGCATGAGCATAACAATGACCTAACTTTTTCTACGACGATGTAAATAAGGTGAATGGAATAATGAAGCTGGCTCCTGCGTTGACATTACAATAGAAGAGAATTCTTTCATCACGCGTCGATAGACATCTCGTTTAAAAGAAACAACCTGCCGGACAGGATACCAATAACTCACCCAACGCCAACCATCAAACTCTGGAGTCTTACTGCGCTGCACATTAATATCCGCTTCATTACACAATAACTGCAATAAAAACCAACGTTGCTTTTGCCCAATACAAACAGGCTTTGTATCCCAACGCACCAAACGCTTGGGTAATTTGTAACGCAACCAACTCCGGGTTGAAGCAAGAACCCGTACATCTTTGCGACTTAAACCAACTTCTTCGAACAACTCGCGATACATCGCTTGCTCTGGTGATTCCCCTGGATTGATACCCCCTTGAGGAAACTGCCAGGAATGCTGCCCATAACGGCGGGCCCACAGAACCTGCCCTTGGCGATTACAAATTACAATTCCTACATTCGGGCGGTAGCCATCATCATCGATCACCAGACTACCTCTCGATATAACAAATTTAAAAAGATAGCTAATTGTTTCACACTCACCTCAAGCGGTAAACCTCTATGATGAGACTTTGCAGACGTAGCCGAAGTCTCTACAATACCGCTATCTCAACGGGGTGCGGCTGTCGCAAAACAGTGTTGCTGAGAACAAACCCGTCGAACCTGAACCGGTTAGTACCGTCGTAGGGATTTGAGACGCTACTCATTGATATAATAGATGTCATTTTCATTTAGCACCTTCTCAGATCCTTTGCTGTCTGCTAATAACAAATATTAAGTAACTGATGTATATACCAATCCAACTTCAAGTTGTAGCTTGCAAATCAAAGACGCATCTTGAAAGGCGATTGGTATACAACTATCAATATTTTTAACTATTGATATATGCAACTACAGGAGAGCAAAGTGTTTACTAAATTATTTTCCCGCTTTATGGCTATCAGCTTGCTGTCTGTTTCTGCCAGTGTTTTTGCTCAGGCAAGCCAGGCAAAACCTACCCTGACAGTTTATACTTATGATTCATTTGCCTCTGAATGGGGACCAGGACCTGCTATCAAAAAAGCCTTTGAGACAGAATGTGACTGTGAACTGAAACTGGTTGCGTTGGAAGATGGCGTCTCCTTGCTGAACCGTTTGAGAATGGAAGGCAAAAAAACACCCGCAGATATTGTATTGGGGTTAGATAACAACCTGATTCAAGCCGCTCAGCAAACCGGATTATTCACACCAAGTCACGTCGATACCTCAAAACTGAAATTACCCATTGCATGGCATAACACGACGTTTATTCCTTACGATTACGGTTATTTTGCCTTTATTTACAACAAAAATACTCTGCCTCATCCCCCCAAAAGTATGGACGAATTAATCAATAGCCACCAGAATTGGAAGATTATTTATCAAGATCCACGTACCAGCACACCAGGTTTAGGGCTACTGCTCTGGATACAGGAACTCTATGGCGACAACGCCGCTCAGGAGTGGCAAAAAGTGGCCCAAAAGACACTCACCGTCACTAAAGGCTGGAGTGAAGCCTATGGCCTGTTTCTGAAAGGTGAAGGTGATATGGTGCTGAGCTATACCACATCACCTGGCTATCACATTATGTCAGAGAAAAAAGATAACTACGCCGCCGCTATCTTCAAGGAAGGGCACTACTTGCAAATTGAAGTGGCTGCTCAGTTGGCCTCAAGCAAACAACCAGAACTGGCACAGAAGTTTATGAATTTCATGCTCTCTCCGGCATTTCAGCAAGTCATTCCAACAACCCAATGGATGTATCCTGTCATTGATATCCCTTTACCCGACGTTTTCAAACAACTTCCTGTTCCTGAGAAATCCCTGCTATTCAACGCAGATGATGTGGCAAAACACCGTACAAAATGGATACGTACATGGCAAAGCGCAGTCAGCCGTTAATCGCGGGTTGGTTATTGCCGGGGGTTATTGCCTCCGGCCTGTTAATTATAATTGCCCTGTCAGCATTCGGGACACTGTGGTTCAATGCACCTGAAAGCCATTGGCAGGAATTCTTGCATGACAGTTATCTCTGGCATGTCATTCGATTCACTTTCTGGCAGGCATTTCTCTCTGCCGTCTTATCGGTAATCCCCGCTATTTTTCTGGCTCGGGCACTTTATCGTCGCTCCTTTCCCGGAAAAACACTCTTTCTGCGCTTATGCGCCATGACATTGATTCTTCCTGTTTTGGTTGCTCTATTTGGCATTCTCACCGTTTATGGTCAGACCGGCTGGCTGGCGAATATTTCCCAGTGGATAGGTGTTGAATATCGTTTTAGACCATATGGACTACAAGGGATTTTGCTGGCACATATTTTCTTTAATATGCCAATGGCAACACGGTTATTGCTGCAATCTCTGGAGAGTATTGCTATTGAACAGCGCCAGCTTGCCGCCCAGCTCGGTATGAATGAATGGCAACATTTTCGTTTTATTGAGTGGCCTTATTTGCGCCGCCAAATTTTACCGACGGGTGCGCTGATTTTCATGCTGTGCTTTGCCAGCTTCGCAACGGTTCTTGCCCTCGGCGGTGGTCCAGCCGCAACGACCATTGAACTTGCCATTTATCAGGCACTCAGTTACGACTACGATCTTGGTCATGCCGCCCTGCTTGCCTTGATACAACTTTTTTGCTGCCTCGGTTTGGTGCTCCTTAGCCAAAAATTGAAAGGCGCACTTGCTGTTGGTTATGGGCATCAACAACAATGGCGTAATCCACAGGATTCATGGCTGCAAAAATTATCTGATGGTTTACTGATTAGCATCGCGTTACTGCTGTTACTTCCCCCTTTATTAGCAGTCATCGTGGATGGCCTGAACCGTGATATTTTTGCTGTCTTAAGCCAGCCCGCTTTATGGCAAGCCTTTACGACATCTGTCATTATTGCAGTAGGTGCAGGATTGCTGTGTGTTATTTTCACCATGATGTTGCTATGGAGCAGCCGCGAATTACGCTTACGCCATTCCCCGCGTTGGGGACAGGCAATGGAAACCAGCGGGTTGTTGATCCTTGCTATGCCGGGGATCGTCCTCGCCACGGGCTTTTTTCTCTTGCTGAACACAACCATAGGTATACCTCAATCACCTTACGGATTGGTTATCTTGACCAACGCATTGATGGCGATCCCCTACGCGCTAAAAGTATTGGAAAACCCAATGCGCGATCTGGCAGAGCGTTACAATCCCCTATGCCGCTCCCTCAATATTCAGGGAATGCACCGCCTGTATTGGATCGAGCTTAAGGCATTAAAAATTCCATTGGCACAAGCATTGGCTTTCGCCTGTGTATTATCCATTGGCGATTTTGGAGTGATTGCCTTATTTGGCAATGAAGATTTCCGCACTTTGCCTTATTACCTTTCCCAGCAAATTGGGGCATATCGCAGTCAGGATGGTGCCGTGACCGCATTTCTGTTACTCCTGCTGTGTTTTGTTTTATTCACTGTGATTGAACGCTTACCGAGCCGACACCATGATTAAACTTGAAAATGTCATTTATACTTATGAACACCTTGCCATGCATTTTAATGTGAGCGTCAAAGCCGGAGAACGTATTGCAATCCTCGGCCCTAGCGGGGCAGGTAAAAGCACCTTGTTAAGTGTGATGGCGGGTTTCCAGTTTCCAGCACAAGGTAATATTTGGCTGGATGGTGAAAATCATACGCATACCTCACCTTCCAAGCGGCCGGTTTCGATGTTGTTTCAGGAAAATAACCTGTTTTCCCATTTAACCATCGCACAAAATATTGCTTTGGGATTACATCCTGGCTTGCGGTTAAATGCAGAACAAAAGAAAACGCTCCAACAAATTGCTTCCCAGGTGTCATTAGAAGCGTGTTTATCACGCCTGCCCGCTCAACTTTCTGGCGGACAACGCCAGCGAGCAGCGTTGGCACGTTGTTTAGTCCGCCATCAACCGATTTTATTACTGGATGAGCCATTTTCAGCACTTGATCCGGCTTTACGCAATGAAATGCTGGAATTACTGGATCAAATATGCAGTGAACGACAAATCACTTTACTTATGGTGTCCCATAATCTTGATGATGCCGCCAAAATCGCCCCACGCTCTTTGCTGATTGTGGATGGAAAAATTTATTACGATGGCGCAACGGAGAAGTTGGTCAGTGGAGAAGCCGCTGAGGCGGCGGTTTTGGGAATAATCGCTTAAATAGAGCTTGTTATGATGTTGGGAAATCTCCATTTCCGCTTAAACGGAGAATCGAAAATAACTTCTATACTGCCCGCACAGTAGCGGGCTTTTTTATATTTAACGTATAATACCTTCTGTATTACCCATCCCCACTTTCTTATAAACAACTAAATTCTCTTTATTGCGAGTTGGCCTATGTCCATGCCAAAATAGCGTCATTCCCTTGGGGGCAGGTTCTATCTCTTCGGATAATACAATCAACCAATCACATTTTTCAGGAACCTCAAATTTACGCTGTTGTTGATGCAGAACATGAGCAAAGTAATAAAGCATTGGCGCTTCCGATTCTCCAATATAATACGATGCCATACAGTCGTTCTCTTTATACACGCCCGCCAACTGCTGTTTTAGGTCAAGAAATGCCTCTTTATATCCTTTAGTGTAATCAATCCAGCCAACAAATAATGTAAATACTAATCCCCAAACCGTAGCAATACCCAAAACCCAATTTTGGGCAGCACGCAAGTCTGGTGATTTAGAGAGGAACCTATTTTTAGCTATCCATATCGCAGTGATCAAGGCAGCTGCAACAACGATAAATCCCGAAAAATGCATTTGATAACTCATTGGCAACCATCGGCTAAATGGCATTAACCAATGTTTGTAATCGGTGGAAAGGGATAAAAAATAACAAGCCCATAAAAATATAATCAGGACAGACCAAAATAGAGAAGAAAATAGGGTTAAATATTTATAGATGAGTTGCGGTATTTTAATAAAAATCCCTGTAGCCAAGATCGCCATGGGTGCAATAAAAGGCAGCAAATATAATGCTCGGCCAGAGGCTGATATTTGCAATAGAACAACCCCTAATACAACAAAGGCAGCACACAAGAAATAATGTTTATCCGATAAAATCCTAATTGGGTTAGTTAATATAAAGAGAAAAGCCAATATTCCTGATGGCAAGGCAAACAACAACACCGCTTCAGGGATCATGGTCAAATTCCCCCTTGCCCCAAGATCTTCAACAGAAAAACCTAAAAAGCGACCGATATTGTTATCCCAAATCCAGATCTTAAATAAATCAGGATGTTCAATAAGCAACATAATCGGCCACGGCAAGATTAAAACCAGTGCAATGATGCCTGACAACAAAGCCCTTAGCCAATATTGTCTGGTTCGGCAATGTTTAAGGAACACGGGAGCTAAAACAAGGCAAATCCATAATAATCCCGGAATAAATACTCCTTTTGATAAGAGTGTTACAGCCGTACCGATAATCAACCATAAACAGGAGTAATTTGTTTTTTCATTTTTGATTAATCCCAGTAAGCCATATAATCCGATAGTTGTTCCTGTCACTAATGAAGTATCAGTAAACATATCGTGGCTGTGGCGAACTAATCCAGGTGCACTTGCATACAACGCAAAAGCTATCCATATTCGACTGTCGGTAAAGTTTTTGACATCAAATACACGCCGCGCCAACAGAATAAAAAAAGAAAAATTGATCACCGAAAAGAATAAAGAGGCGGTTCTGGCTGCATCATGCATCGGCAGCCAATGGGATAACAAATGCATAAATGAAGTGGCTGTCCAATAATACAAGGGAGGCTTTTCCATAAAAGGTTGTCCGGCATTCATGGTTACCAACCAACTCCCTGTTTCATACATGGTATGAATAATGCCAAAACTGTAATTTTCATCTTGTTTCCAGGGTGTATGTCCATAAACGCCCGGCAACAAATACAGCAGAGTAAAAGCAATAAATAATAGTAAGGCTTTGATATCTGTTTGAGTCAATTTATTGGGATTATTCATCAATATTTACCAGATTCAATTAATGTTTCATTTTTTCAGTAAAAAATCGATAGAATATTACTCAATTAATAATAACAACAAAAGTGACTGACATATAAAAAATAATTTATCTCTCTGATAATTTAAAATAGTTAATATTTCTCTGGTGAAAATTCATTTATTATATTTGGGTTAGACAAATAAATGCAATTTCTAAGAAAGGCAGTCAATTGCTATAGTAAACATCTTTTTCGCCAATACTATGGTTTATACGTATTAAACTTCAAGTTGTCATTGACAACACGCTATGAAACCTGATTTCTCCCTGCTTCGCGGGGAGAAATCACACCATCGACTGACAGTTTTTATGCCTAACATGATTCTGAGCTTAATCCCCCGATAACAGCCAGCATCTCTTCAACTTCCTCATCCATACCTACTTCAACGAAACCCAAGCTAGCATAAAGATTTTTCGCAACGAGATTATTTGGATTATAACTGATTGCTATTGCTTTCAACGGATCTGAGCATCTAATTTCATCAATTGCCAGCGATAGTGCTTTACGCCCAATCCCCTTATTTTGATGATTTTTATCCACCATAAACCGCCAAATTGTTATTCTTTGGTCATCATCGGGCACCCACATGAAAAAACCAACAGGTTCTCCATCCAGACAAATAGCCCGTGTTTGGTATGAAGGAAAAAATTTGGATTGGACAATGGAGTACGCATTTTCTGCAATATAGTCAAGTTGGTCATCAGCAACTGATAGTTCGCAGACAGCGTCATAATTGTTCTTATTGACGTCAGTTAAGGTAATCAACATACATCGCTCCTTGGTGATGCACAATATTGGATTTGCAAGCCGTTTTTTATCACAAATCGGATGTTTTCCGATAATTATCTGACATAATAAGCTATTAATGCTGAACGGAGAAGCTATACCCAAAATGGAAATCTGTATTCCATTGGCCTGGCTGAATATGGCGAAAGCTATTGTTTCTATCTCTGCGGCTTTATTAGTAGGAAAAATTATATCTACTGCTTATGTAATTACAGGTGTTAGTGTCATCGGTGTTGCGATAGGATTATTTGCTTTTGGTTTTGTTGTTGCAGGAGTTTTGTAAATAACTTTTCAAAATGGTAGGAGTGTCGAAGAAACTCAGTCCAATTTTTGCGAATTTTGATTTTCCACAAACAAAAAAGCAAAAGAGAGGACTGAGTCATGCTTATCT
>NZ_JADEUF010000135.1 GCF_015163655.1 Xenorhabdus griffiniae
TCAATCAACAGATCGGTATTTTTCCCCAATTCCAGGGCGGATTGCTTGGCCTGCTCCTGACTCTGGTGAAGGTAATAGATAGCAGCGCCTGCCAGCATCGCGGCACCAAAAGGCCCACCAATCAGTCCCAGCGCACCGCCCATCACGCGCGATCCCAGTGAGGTGACTTTATTCAGCCTGTCCTGTGCCGCTGTCCGGGCATCAATATTACGCGACAGAGTTGCCTGCGTTCGGGACAGGCGCTCTTCCGCCTGCGTTTGCCTGTCGGTGCCTTTTGCGGCTGCTAATGCCTGCTGTGCCCGATAGACCGCAGCCCGTGCTCTGGCAGTCGATATCTGGGTTCCCCTGACCTGCTCATTCGCCAAATTCACTTCCGCGCGGTAGGTTTTCCAAATGTTGCCTGTCGCCGTCACAGCCCCAGAAGCCATATTGCCGAAGAAACGGGCTGCGCCGACAGCGACCAGTGCCCCGCCTGCCACGGCAACGGTATCAATATTTTTCGCGACCCCATCCAGTACCCCGGATAAGGTGGCGGTGACCGAGGTGGTCCGGTTGGTTTCGCCGACCCACTGTTGAAAGGCGTTCGTCACCCGTGTTGACGCCGCACTCACGCTGTTCGGCATCGAATCAAACTCTTTGCGCAAGGTTGCCAGCTGACTGACCAGGGCGGGCACAATCTTAGGTGTGGTCAGCTCACCCGCATCCGCCAGTTCTTTCAGGTCCTTCTGTGCTACCCCTAACCCATCTGACAGCGCTTTCATGATCCGCTGCCCGGACTGCGCGACGGAGTTAAAATCCTGCCCCCTGAGTACGCCGCGTCCAAGTGCCTGGGATAACTGGACAATCAGGGACGAAGTTTCAGCCGCCGTTGCCCCCGAGACTTGTAATCCGGTCGCTAACGCATCCGTCAGGGACAGGATATCCTGAGTCGTATAGCCATATTCACGCAGTGAACTGGATACACGGGAAAAGAGAGCGGCATTGGACTCAAAGGTGGAGCCGGTATACTGGCTGATTTGCAGCAATCCCTGCTTGGCGTGGGTAAAATCTTCCACTGAGGTTGTCGCCAGCTTGATACGGGCATTTAATGAGTCGTAACTGTCCGCCAGGTTGATAAGCTGTCCGGTAGCAAACATCCCCGCAAAGGCGCCCGTCATGCCGACCGCTGACGCCTTGACCGAAGCCAGCTGGCTATTGAGTTCCCGCAACGCCTGCTGACTGTCACGGCTGGCCGCCGCTGCCCCGCGCCCGCCCTTTTCCATTGTTCGGTAGTAATCCGCCCCCATCCGTGAGGCACGGGCAATCTCAGCCTGAAATGAAGATGAATTGGCTGAGATTTTAATAATCAGTTCACGCAGTTTTGCCATAGAAAATCACTCAAGACAGGTTAGACAGGAAAGCTTCCAAACCGGAGTTATCGTTATCGCTGTCTTCTTCGGGTTCACCCCATTGCAGCAGGATATCAGGCAGGGCGACTTTGCCGCCTTGCGATTGGTACACGGCGGTCGCAATCTGGGCGGCCTGAATATCACTGCGCCGATCCCCTATTGGGCTGATGGTGTCATACGCCAGCCAGTACAGTAGCTCACTGGCGCTCATCTCCCGTTGCAGCTCATGCAGGGTCTTACCGAGCCGCAATGCCAGTGTCATCATGAAGAAGGTGGCGGGGTCTTTGACTTTTTTTCTGCATCCGCCTGTGAGACCATGAGTTCCAGGGCCTGCTGTAACAAGCGGCTGTGAACCGGTCCATAAATCCCCGCCACGGTATCGATATCTTCATTCGTGAATACGGGATCGCCGTTCTTATCCCGCAGCACATCAATAAACAACACGACATCACCGCGGATATTACGGTGGGTTTTCTCAGCAATGGACAGGGTGCCGTCTTCCTCCCCCTCTTTGGGGGATATGATGTCCTGCCAGAGTCCCCATGCCCCCGCAGAGGGTTCGCGCAACGTGACTGTCACATCATCCCATTCCGGTACGGTGATCAGTTTGCTGCGAAAGCCGGCATTGGGAGCCAGTGCCAGTGCTCTGAGGTTCATTTTTTTAGCCATAATTTATTCTCCCTGGGGGGTATTTTTGGTTAACGGGACGGGTTTCAGGGGAAGTGGCTTGCCTTTTAGCCGCAAGGTAAATGACGCGGTCACTACCCCACTGGTGGCGACACTCCATGAGTTTTGGCGTACCTCGGCGAGAAAGGCGTAACCGTTCCCGGTCGGAAATTCCACCTTAAAGGCATGCAGCTCATCGGTATCGTAGGCATGACGCAGGGTATTTTGCCCCACCTCATTCGCTGACCAGTTGCCGGACAGGGTAATTTCCCCCGGTGCGGCAAGGCCGTTCGTCATTTCCTGTTCCGTGGAGCACAGGGTAGTGACCTCAATGTCCGACTTTTGTCCGCCGGTGTAGCTGATCTCCTTGGTGGTACAGTCAATCGCCTGCCAGACGGCATTGGCGGGATTCGCCTCAGTGGCAGGATGGGCCGAAATACTCACTTTCGTGCCCTGGGTTTTTTCGTATTTGCTTGACATAGCTATTCTCCAGAAATAAAAAACCATCCATGATGGATGGCCAGGTAAAACGGTGGGGGTTATTGCCAGAGCTGGCATTCCAGTGTGGTGCGGTACAGGGCCGTATCGGACTCGTAGCTGTTGGTTTCACTCAGTTCCGTGGGGTGCAGTCCGGCAAGGGCGACCCGCGCCTTATCCCGTATCGCCCGCGCCTCATCAATGGTGTTAGCATAAACATCAATTTGCAGGGTGGTGAGGTTTTCCGCCTGCCCGCTCAGGACATCCTGATCGAGGCTGTAGAACGAAAAGACACACCACGGCGGCATAACAGGCGGCTCCCGTTGCGGTGCTACGTAAGGAAAAACCTTATCCGGCAGTACCGGGTCCAGCAGCGGGAAAATGTCAGCCTCGGTCATTTCGACAGCACCTCATCAATCGCCTGATTCATCCGTTGTATCGCGGCGTCAGTGGCAGCCTCCGATTTCGCATCAAACGCCGGGCGGATAAATGGCTGCGGTGCCATTTTTGATGTCCCGTTCTCCAGAAAACGCCAGTAATAGGCATTACGGGGATCGTTTTTCTTCATGGTGGTGTCGCTGTTGGTGCCGGATGGGTTTGAACCCCGCACATACACCCCCGCGGACGCGGTGCCGTTTTGCGTTCGCCGATTGGCCGCCACGATATTACGCGTCAGCTTGCCTGTCCGTTTGGGGGCCTTAACCCGCGCTTCATCGCGTAAAACACCCGCCGCTGCATAGGTAGCTTTTCGCAGGACCTGATTATTTTCGGCTTTGCTGAGCAGCTCTAAATCTTTCGCGATGGCCTGCAAGCCGGAAAAGTCCAGATCCGTATGAATACTCACGGTTTCACCCCCTGTTTACATAACAGTTCAAGCTGAGTGCGTTTGGGGTCAGGAATGACAGCCTGAATATCGTAAACCTGTCCCCTAAACACCATACGAAATGCACTGGTCACATCGGCACGGTAACGCAGCCAGACACGGACCGTGGTTTCTGACAGATTGGCGCCAGACGCCAGTAATTCCCGCCCGCTAATATGCCTGACCTCCGCCCAAACCGTCGCCACATCCTGCCATTCCTGCCTGCGCTGGCCTGACGGTAATTTGATCTGGGTAAAATTCTGTAGCGTGATGCGGTGACGCAGTCGTCCTGCTTGCATATTAATCTCCTAGAGTGGAATGAAACGATACGGTTCTAATAGTGCCTTGAATCCGGTAGGTAGGGACTGGGCTTCACGGTTTTCGTACCAGTACCCCACAGTCAGCATAATCGCCAGTTCAATATCATCAGAAATCATTAAGCCATCCGGATCGATTTCTGGTATTTCATCTTCATACAATGTCCGGTTGAGGTAGTTTTCTGCCCGCTTCTTTGCTGCCCCCCGATAGGTCAGCAGCAAATCATCGTCAAGGTCATTACCCCCATCAATCCGGCACTGTTTCCTGAGTTTTTCCAATGTCGGTAACGGCATAAAATCTCCTGAGTACCCGCAACCCTTGCAGATTGCAGGCACAAAAAAAACCGCTATGAAGCGGCCTAAGTTCCTCACTGAGAATTAACCCGCAGAAGCGGTGCCCTTGCCGATCAGCGCCTTGATGGCAGCGGTATCTTCCAGAATGCAGTCAAAACGGTGGAAGGCTAGGAAGGCGGTCTGATCGTACTCAGCATAACGCTCAACCAGCCGCTTCAACGTCATGTAGGCCACGCGGCGCACGATAAAGCGGTTAAAATCCCCGCAGTAGATGAATTTCTTACCCGCGCCCATATCCGCAATCGCTTGATCAATCACATACGGCACACCCAGCACGGTAGACGGCACCACGCCCGCGATTTCAGGTAACCACAGCGGACGCCCCTGTGCATCTTCCATCTCGGTGATGAGTTTCAGCGTGCTGTCATTGAACGCCCAGCGGAAGGTCCCGACATTGCGGTACGCGGGGTCAAGGGCGTGCTTCAGGGCATTCATGTCTTTCCAGCTAAATTTGGCGGCGGCATCCACCGTCCCCGTCACCGAGGTTTCCAGCCCCTTGGGTTGTTGCGGACTGCCCGTGCCGGTGCCTTTGACCAGATACCGGGCTTCACCGCGCCCGATACGTTGGGCGATGCGTTTCGCCAGATAGGCTTCCATATCAATACCGGAATCCTGCAACAGCTCATTGGAGACCCGAATAATTTTGGAGGACAGTTTTTTCGCCCCCAGAGAATCAGTACCGAACGTGGTGTCTTCTTCACTGGCTGCGGTGTTTTCACCCAACAATTCACCTTCTTCTGTCGTGCCATCGGCGGTCGCCCATTCGATAGTTTGCCCGGTAGACGTACTGAGGATTTGCGCCACACTGGCGATCCCCCCGTAGGCTTTCATGGCCTCAACCACCTTGTTCAACATCTGGGTGGGGACGGTGTAGCCGCCTTTTTCATCGGGGGAAACACCCTGTGCGCGCAACTCTCGCAGCGCCTGACGCTCTTCGGCGGTCATTTCCCCCAGACCGTGACGCAGGAACTTGTCAAAGGCGGCTGCGCGTCGCTCCTGCTGCTCCGTTTCGGGGTGAGTCGGCTGCTTGCGCTGTTCCGGTTCGGTGTTGTCCACCAATTGTTGATCCAGACTGCGCAACGATTCTTCGCGCTGGATTTGCTCGTTGAGAGTATCCAGCTCCGTTTTAGCTTTGTTCCATTCGGTGCGTTGCTCTTCCGTCCAGGCGTTATCCCCGATTTTCTCATGCAGGGCACGCATTTCAGTAGCGATGGTGTTACGGCGTTGTTTCAGTTCATGTAATTTCATGATCCCATCCTAAATATTGAGTAAAGTTAGCAGGCGTTCACGGGCCTGTTTTTGATTGATAGCTTTGGTTAAATCGCCACTGGCGCGAGCTTCTTGCCATGCGGTCAGCGAGCGCACAGCAGAATCCGCCTCCTGATACGCCGGATAGGTGACCGGACTCACGTCATACAAACGAGAGAAGCGGCTAATTTCCCGGATAACGATCCCTTCTTCATCCTCGTACCAGTGATCGCCGTCACGGGCGACCCGAAAGGCAAAGGACGACTGGGTAATGTCACCCCGTTGCATAGGGGCCAAGACCAGATCGCGGATAGTCTGGGTGTCCGGAGCCTGAATGGTGTATTGCAGCCCGCGCTCATCCACAGAGAGCGACAAGGTGCCAGCGGTGCTGCGCCCCAGAATAAAGTTGGGGTCATGGTTAAACAGCCCGCGCACATCGTCATTCAGTACCTCATCAAAGGCACCGGGTTTGATGATTTCACGAAAGCCCCAGAGCGGCTCAGAGCGACTGTTAAACACCGAACCGTAACCGACAATGCGCGTCGGCTGGTTTTCCTGTGTTTCTGTGCGCACCTCACCGGGGTAACAGCGCATTTCCCTGTCACACATCAGTTTTATCCTCCTGTTTGGGTGGAGTCGGGTTAGTAGGGTGAGCCGCATTGACACTGACCAACATCTCGTCCAGTCCCTCAACTGGGTTCATGTCTTCAAAGGCACGGGCCTCATTGCGGCTCATCCAGCCATCGGTGATAGCAAAATGGTAGAACTGAGCGCGCTCCTGGGGGGTACCCCGCAAGAGTCCCGCCAGATTGAACCGCACATAAAATCCGGCCAACCGCTCCTGACGGGTAAACAGACGGCGGTTCAGCTCCTGTTCCCAGTTTGTCACCCACGGCATCACCGTATAGCGGACAAACTGAATGGCCTGTTGACTGATATTGGAAAAAGTTGCCTTCTCCAAGTCGTTGATCATATGAGCGGGCACATTGAAGATACCGGCTATCATGGAACGGTTCAGTTTCATCATGTCGATAAGCTGAGCATCGACTGGGGAAACCGTCAGGGCTTTGTAATCCAGTTCCGCCGGGATCAGCAAGGTCTTATTTTCCTCACTACGCAGGGCGGCAGCGGCTTTTTTCCACAGTTGCTTGAGCCGTTCCCAGCCCTCCGGCTTCATCTCTCCCTTAACGGAAACAATCCCCGCCGGACGGGCATTGCCGCCAAAAAAGGCACTGGTGTATTTCTGCCCGCTCATCCCCATACCGATAGTTTCCGCATGTTGCAGGATGGGGCTTAAGCCCATTTTTCGGTTATTACCCAGGGCGCGAATGTGGATCATGTCATCAGGGCTAATCGCAAAGCTGCCGTCTTCGTTATACACGCCATAGGTATAGCGCCCGCCCGTGTTGAGCAAGGTGGTTTCCCACGGCATACAGGCCTCAATCGTGGTCACCTCCCCGCGGCGGTTACGTTTTACCCATGAGTAACCATTCCCCCAGCCGAGAATATGGCGTTGTTTCAGCTCCCGCCATTTATAGCTGGTCTGCCAGAGGTTCGGCTCATCATGCACCAGGTAAAACACCGGATGGTCACGGGCCATTTCCACCGATTGCCCCGTCTTGCGCATCACATGCAACGGCATCTGAGCGACCGACGAGGACAATACATAGATACAGGCATACACGGCGGCCAGTTTCATGGCGGTTTCGGGACTGACATACACATCAGCATTAAACAGGCCGTCATAATCCGCCGCTTCGGTCGTCAGCGGGGTTTTCGGGTTTTCCAGCGGTTCACTGCGAAACAGGGCATCAAGCAGCATGTTTCCCCCTTCTGGCGACCGCCAGCGCATAGGCAATCAACAGACCGCCACCAATAATCAAGGTATTTGCCAACCCGTATTTCAGGTAACAGCCTGCCAGCACCGCCCCGACGCCCGTCAGTGCAGTGATATCAATCAGTAAATTTTTCATAACATTAACAGGTCATCCGGGTCGAGGTTAGAAAGAAAGTCGGGTTCTTCGTGTAAAATGGCACGCCCCATCGCCATAATCAGGGCGACGGCGCCATCAATTTTGCTGTCCTTTTGTTCCTTGATAGGGCGCACAATGTCATCATTGCCGCCCAGGGTTTTTCCCACCACATTACCGATACACCAGGACAGTATCGAATTGCCGTCATGATGGAAGCGACCGGACTGGATAGCCGCCTCCAGCTCCTTCATCGGATCACTCATATGGGTAAAGTTCTGGGTCACGATAATGGGGTTAATCCCCTCATCCGCCAGGGCATGGGATAATCCTGTCGCCCCATAGGGATCAATCGGGGCTTCATTAACCGGGTTCAGATGGCAGGCAAGTTTGGCTTCTTCCAGGATATAACGGTAATCCACTTCGGCGCCTTCCGTGACGGTCAGTAACCCCATTTCCACCCACTTCTGGAATCGTTCAGCACTGCGACGATTCTCATTCTGCTCTACACTGTAAACGGTGTCATACGGCACCCAGAACCGCGGGGCAATACTGTAGAAATGCCGCTTGCCGTCAATCTCACGCACAAAGAGCCGTGCCATGCTGTTCATATCCAGCTTACGGGCGAGGTCAAAGGCCAGAAAACAGGGCTGCCCCTCGAACTGCTCCAGCGTCAGTGAGGTATCTTCGCACTGTTTCCAGCTCACCATATTGAAGTAAGCCTCCCGCGCAGAGACCCAGATATTCAAGTGCTTGGTCTTGAACACGCTGGCTAAACGCGGGTTATTCAGGGCGCGTTGCTGCTGACTCAGTAAAAAATCAGCATAAACCGATACGCCCATATTCGGGTTGGCCTTACGCAACACCGCCGGTGAGGTCCAGTCGTCCCCCTCATCTACGGTGTAAATCACCCCGAACAGTTCCTCATTGGGGACATTGCCGGACAGCATTTCAATGACCTCACGGCGCTTGTCATAACAGGGGCCTTCAATGTTGTAACCTGCCGTCGTAATGGCCCACATCAGGGGCTGACGCCGCGCCCCCATCCCCGTGAGCATGGTGGTATAGAGATCATCGGTATCATGTTCATGGTATTCGTCCACAATGGCGCAACTGGGGGACTGGCCGTCACCGGGATTACCAATTAACGGCTCAAATCGGGCATCGTCTGCCGGACGGTTCAGGTTCGACGCATTCACCTCAATGCCGAATGCCTCAACCAACATTGGAGTACGTTTACACATCAGCCGGGCAGGCCGGAAGACTTCCCATGCCTGTTTCTCCGTCGTGGCGCCGGAATAAACCTCCGCCCCGAACTCGTCATCACAGGTAAAACAGTAAAGTGCCACCCCCGCCGAAATCGCAGATTTGCCATTTTTACGGGGAATTTCGGTATAGACTTCACGAAAGCGGCGTAACCGACTGCCTTTATGCACCCAGCCAAACGCCGAGCAGACAATAAATAACTGCCACGGCTCCAGCGTAATAGGCATCCGCTTAAACGCCCATTCTCCCTTAGTGTGGGGTAATAACTGAATAAACTTGGCGGCCCGTTCCGCCAGGTCTTTATCGAACCGGTACTTAAATACCCTGGTCTTTTCCTGATTCAGGTTATCCAGGTGGCGCTGACAGGCTTCCCTGACATAGCGGCCTGCCTCAATTTTGCCTCGTACCACATCGCGGGCGTACTGGTTGGCCGCATTGACATTCGGGTAGGCTTTACGGCTCATGATGAAATCATCCTCATAAACGGGTTGTCGTTTTTGGCCTGACCCGCCGCCCCGATCAAACGCTGGCGACTGCTGGGATCTAACCCCAGCATCGAACCGGTGGTATCCATCTCAGACTGTTGCTCTTTTTTGGCGGTCAGTTCTGGGTTTTTGATGGGACCCCCTGTCGCTCCGGTCACGGAGTTACCCTGCCGGGCGATATTGGCAACCGCCCGGCGCCAAAACTCATAGGCCACGCACCAGCGTTCCAGTACCGCCAGATCGGTGACACACAATAACCCCTGCGCGCACAATTCCTGACTGGTCAGCTCCCACATCACCACCGCCAGCGGTAAGTCGTTTTCCACAAACCAATCAGGGGGTGACACGCCGGTCAACGGTGTGAAGGTCGGCTCATCGCGGTTCAGTTTTCGTTTGCCTGGATTGCCTGCCAGTTCTTTTCGTGCCGTCGGCTTGGGGCGACGGCCTGACTTACCCGCCGTACCGGCCATACTCAGAACCTCCTGTATTCAGGAAACAGTGAAAAAGGGATACAAAAACACCCGATTTAAATTTCATTTTTCGCGGGTATAAAAAAAGACCTAAGGCGGCGGTCCTTAAGGGTGAGAGTGG
>NZ_JADEUF010000136.1 GCF_015163655.1 Xenorhabdus griffiniae
CGCTAATATTATTTGAAATAGTTCTTAATCAACTCCTCAAATACCTCGCCAAAATCTACCAAAATATGGTTTTGATTTATTAGCACCGTTTTGTGGGGATCCCTCAGCGCGTAGCGAGGAGATATAAACAATCACAGTGAGTTGCAAGCTGCAACTTGAAGTTTAATGCGTATATAGCAATCTCACTTCAAGATACGTGTGATCTCTCCCCGCGAAGCGGGGAGAGATCGGGTTTCATATCGTGTTGTAAATTGCAATTTGAAGTTTAATGCATATAAATTCATTTTTTCATTTCGATAATGTAGTAGTTACCATTTTCCGTGGCAAAATCCATGCTGTAGATATTTGTGATAGAGAGACTCGCTTGTTTTGCCATAAATTCAAATTCTGATTGATATCGTTTCTTGCCTAACAGAAGAGTATCTATATATAAATCAAATGACACTGCTTCATTTGGCTCTTTAATCATATCGATAACATATAAAACGGAATCTTCCCGCATGGCTTTATGGCAATTTTTGAGAATATCAATAGCTTGATTGTCTGGCCAATCATCTAAAACATTTTTTATGCTGTAGGCATCATATCCTGCTGGAATAGCAGAAAAGAAATTACCATTGATAAAAGTAATCCCTTCTGATTCTTGCCTGATAAAATCATATTGATCCATGACATGGCATTGGATATGTGGATAGTGCATTTTTATACTTTTTGCCAAAGAACCCACCCCACCCCCGATATCAATCAATGAAGAAATGCCATTTAGAGGAATATGTTCAATAATATGTTCATTCATCTTATCGGTCATTTTTGCCAATAAATTATCAAAAACTGTTTTGATAGTTTTATTTTTTTCATGACTGAGATAATCAAAAAATGGCTCATGATGGGTAAGTTCAAAAGCAGATTTTTTATTCGTTTTACTTAAGGAGGCACTGTATTGTGACCAAGCATTCCAGAAGGCAGGATCTAATTCGAACTTTATATATAATGTTTCAAAGCTGTTTGGATCACTGAGTGATGCCCATTGTTCAGTAAGGTAAAATTTATCATCTTTTTTGGTTAATACATTAAGTGATTGCATATAATTCAATAACCTATGGAATCTGTCTTGATAAACATGACATAGCTGAGCAATTTGTTCCACGGTTTTACCATCTTGGGTACTTAAATATAATGGTGCTTTACTATCTACAAAAGCAAATAGTGCATTCGATTTGCGATAGGCAGTAACCATTTCCAATGACATTATTATTCCCCTTATTCAAGTTTTTAAATAAATTGAAATTCATTGGGTATATGTATTTTTATTTTATAATTATTTTTATATACGCATTAAACTTCAAGTTACAACACGATATGAAATCACACGCATCTTGAAGTTAGACGGGTATATTTTTAAATAGAGAGGATGCAAATGATTTACCAAAGAAACCAAGCGCATCCTGATTATTTATTTTCCCTGGTTAGTGGATGCACTATAAAACCTCAAGATAACTTGAGGTCAAGTAATATTTATCTAAGTACGTCTAATATTTTTTGAATGTATATACGCGTTACCTTTCAAGTTGCTCATTATAAAACAACATAATTCGTTGTTTCTCCTGCTTTGCGGGGAGAAACAATATGCATATTGAAGTGAGATGGGTATACGCATTAAATATTAAGTTGCAGCTTGCAAATCACTGTGATTGTTTATATCCCTCCGCTACACGGGGAGATATAAGATGCATCTTGAAAGACGATTTAGGGAGCTGTGCCTTTGGATTTCAACTGGCAGCTTTCCCGTAATATGCGCATGACGGTATTTGCACCGCTACGGTTGGGATTGATGCGGATCATGCGTTGTTCCAGAGTGGGATCTGCTTGACGGAAAGTGCCGGAAATGCGGTAAAACAGGGGCGGAATTTCGAACTTTGACTCTGCACCTACCGGATAAGGTAGCGCACCGAGTGTGGGAGCTATGGCGAGCACTCTTTCTGCAATGGGATCGTGAAATTCGACCAGTAACACTTTTGATTGTGCATTGGCGAGAAAGGCTTGTTTTACCTGTGGCAATTCCCCTTGGTTCAAGCGCGTCACCAGTTCGTTATTCACTTCGGCCTGTACTGCGTGCATAACCGGTGCGAATACCATACCTCGCAGGGCTTCCATTGCCTGATAACCTTGTATCTGGCAGCCACCGGAGTACATGCTGTGGCGTAGATTATCAATGATTGCCTGCTTTCCTACAATTAACCCAACGCCTTGTGGTCCCAATAATTTGAAGCAAGAGAACGTGGAAAGGGTTGCGCCATATTGACAACCGATATGTGCTACTTTCATTGCCGCGTAGTTATCATCGACTAATGAAGGAATGTCATATTGATTCAGGGTGCTGATGACCTCTTGCAGGCAGTAGCGGTCAGATATTTTCTGGCGTGTATGTTGAATAAGGCTGGCAGCGGGGGAAAATTGCTCAATAGCGGCCACAATTTGCTCTGTGTGGTTGAAATCTGCCTGTACGACACGAAGCCCCATTTGTTCAATTGATGCCTGGGTTGTGGGATAAATCGGTGCATGATGTACAAGTAACGTTGAATTGGGACTGACCAACGCGGCCAGTCCCGCGCGTAATGCACCCGTTCCTGCTCCATTGACAAAAGCGGCTGTTTCAGCGCCGAAAAACTCCGCAATCACCGCTTCAATGCGTCGAGTCATCCGTGGTTGGTGGAGATCTGGGACTAACCCCAGATCGCCTTGCGAAAGAAAATCAGCACCAGGAAAATGGCGACAGATAATATCAACCAGCCTGAATTGTTGCTGTTGCGCTTGTGCCATCGTCATGCTTTGCAATGGATAGGTTTTCATTTTCTTATTTTATTCCCAGCAGAAACAGCAAGTTTGCCAGTATACCCACAATGATTGTTGCAATTGGGCCGATAGCCATTTCCACTAAAGGACGTTTGGATGTACGGTTAAGCAGATAGATACCCGCCACGATCATAAAACCCATGCCCGGCAAAATCGCGTTGGCGGCAATCATCGCACCAACCAACAAGGCAACTTCGAGCATTTTGGTGATCGCGGTACGAATATGTCCGCTGCATGCTTTCACCCCAGGATACTTATCCAACCAGATAGCGATTTTTGCCAGTAGCTGGATTTCAATGAACATGGTGATGCCGCCTGCGACAAAGGCAATCCACGGATTGTTGGTTGCCAGCCCTGCCACAAACACAAATTTCATGCCATTTGGGCTATAAACGCCTGTGGCTATAGCTGTCGTACCCACTAAGGGGATGAAGCTGATGGCACGTGCCAGTGCTACCAGCAATGCATTGGTCTGTTCACCTTGGGCCATGAGTTGTAGGGAAACAGGCCCTTCCGCCAGCAGGCTAAAAGACATGGTCGCAGCACTGGCAGTCAAGCCGCCACACAGGATTAGCAGCCATTTATTTTTCTGGATACGTTCTATACGGGTGGAAAACAGACCGACTAAGACTTCGTTGGCCCCTTTTTGCTCCGCTGTCTGCGTTGGACGTTCACGCATGGCAAAGTAGAACATGGCAATCATCGACAGCAATAGTGCCGCGCCGTTAGGATCAATGCTGACGGGTTTTTCGATCATTCCCCCAAAGCTCAACGGGCCAATAGCCTTGGTTGCCAGATAGCCGACCAGTGCGGTGAACATGACCAAAAGCCCTTTGCGATAGCCGTATTGATAGCCGACGACCATCGCAGGAAACAGGGCGAAACAGGCCACAATCGGATCGCCTACTTTCTTGAGGTCATTGGTGAAATTAACAGGCAACATGGCAAACAGTTCCACCACCGAACGTAGCCCAGCCAGCAATGCGATGGCATATAAGGCACCAATGATACCAGAGGCGATAAAACCTCTCCGGCTATTGGCACACCAAATCCCGATCATGTCTGTACCGAGTAACAGGCTGTGAACCAAGACAATGGGGGCCGTGAGTGAAAAGGGAATGCCAAAACCGACAACCAAACCAATGCTCAGGGCGAAACTGGTTGCGGCAAGCGCTTTGCGGCTCATGCGACCTTCAAGGTATTCCGGCAACAGTGGGCGTAGGCCATCGTGAAAAACAGCGATACCACGGTTTGCCATCATAGCGGCAATGGCGCCAATGGTTGCCAATAACCCTGCCTTAAAAGGATCGACCTCCATCAATCTCAGTAGGAAATCATGAAAATGTTGCACGATTGCCTCCTTACAGTGAGATGATGGTATTAATGATCACAGGCAGGACGATATCAATATCCTGACCGGTAAAACCAAATGCTTTCTTACCGGCTTTCACATGGGCGATAATCTCGTCATTGGACAAGATTTTTCCTGGCATTCCGACGGTGGCACATTGACTTAGTCCAATAAGCGCAATTGCCATTGCCAGCGCACCTCCTCCACCCGTATTACACGCGCCAAAATAGTAATCCGCTTCGCCATTTTTAATTGCCATCGCCGCGTCAATATCATTCATGATGGTAATAGCGGTGGCTTTATTGCCTGCCAATTGACGAATACTTTCGGCTATTGCCTGTTTCTCTATTTGTCCACCAACGACAAATCTCATGTTGTTATCCCTCTCTTTGTATCTTCATATCGGATTGCTTTTTGAAAAAGCTATGTTTTTAGAATTGGCTTAATTTAACTTTATGTTTTGTAAGTTTATTTTTTCTTGCCTTGGAAAAATTGTGCAGGATTATCACGCAGCATTTGGTCTATCTGTTTTTGACAAAAACCGGCTTCCAGCAACATGGGAACGAATACGGTTAGCAAGTAATCGAAGCCATTTCCCCCATTGTTTTTCAAATGAGATCGACGCGTGATATCTTGGGAAAGCATGATCCGATCAAGCAGTCCACGCTTGGCAACCTCTTGCAACATGGTAATGCGTCGGCTGTCGGGATAGTAATTATTCTTGCCGATTGTATCGAATTGTACCCATGCTCCGGCCTCTAGCAGTGGAATAATGGTGTCCAGATTATCCCTCAGATCACAATGACCGATAGCCACATATTCAGGGGAAACGCCAATCTCCATTAACAGCGCCAATTGCTCACGTCCCATTGTGCTTAATGTGGTGTGGGTGGAAATAGGACAGCCTGTAGCCTGGTGTGCCAATGCCGCAGCGATAAACACCTTTTGCTCATCTTGTGTGATTTGATCGAGACTAGAACCAATTTCTGCAATTACCCCTGCTTTTAATGCGGTGCCATCAATGCCAATGTCAATTTCAGCGATCATGTCATCGGCGATAGCCTGTACACTTAACTCTCTGAAATGAGGAGGGAAGAAAGGTTGTTTATAGTAGCCCGTCGAAGCAATGATATTGATACGGGTATCACGCATCAGATCCAGCAGAAAAGCGGCGTTGCGGCCCATGTAACGATTGGTCATCTCCACGATGTTTCTCACCCCAAGGCTGTAGAGGTGACGAAGTTCTCCTGCGATCAGATCGTATTGATCTAATCGACAATCCAGGTTTCCTTTCACATCAGAGAGATCGATATGCAAGTGTTCATGTACATAGGTATAGCCTGAAACATCAATCAAGTTATTTGCCTTTGTTGCCAAACGGTCGGATCATGCGGTAATTCCGTTATAGCGAAAATAATATTATTTAATGATGGAATGATCTTATTTGTAATACCCTTGTTGGGGGATTAGTTAGAATAACCACTATTTTTCCAGTTTCCTTGACTGTCATAAATCCCTTCAAGTTTTGGAGAGCCGGATTGAATACCTGAAACCAAGGCAACATCGCTGCGCGTTGTGAAAATCTGAGGGCGAAAACACATGATCACTGGGCTACCAATAGGGTGAATGCCTGCTAACGGGAGGTGGTAGTCAATGCAGGGTTCACCCAGACGTAGTATGCGTACTTTTTTAGCCAGGGTGATGCCAGGAGGGATGGTACGTTCAGGAAGAACCAATGCATGTTTCATATTCCCGCGTTTGTAATAACCGCCACCGTAGCAGTAACTATGACCATCATGGTGATGGGAAATTTCTGTGAGATAGACCATTGCAATGTGTTCCGGCTCGCAGCCACTGAAGTTGGCGGGGATGGTTCCGGTCAGGGCATGGCCTGGTTCCAGGTGGGTGGCGCCGTATTTGGCCAGTAATGGTATGGTGTTACAGCTTGAGGCTGCCGGAGCATTAATTTGCGAAAGTTTAATGCCGAGTTGTTCCAGTCGGTTTCGTGCCCGAATGAGGGTGAGCAAATTGGTGGTGGGTAAGGTTATCTGATAGCGGGGATCCCATGCCAGACAAGGAAAATGCGTCAGACCGCTCAATTTTATGCCTGGCATGTGTTTTAAGGCATCGACAACGGTATCTAATTCGTTAAAGGTGATACCGGCTTCTTGGCCGGAGAAGGCGATATCTCGTTTATCAAATATTTTTAGCATGATGGGCTGAATTCGTCCCAATTTCTCCGCAATATCTGAAATAGCTTGGGCTTTTTCAAGGGAAAATACAGTAATGATACTTGGACTATGCTTGAGCATGGTTTCTATTAAATGGGTTGGGGTCTGTACCAAATGACCGATGTGGCACAGTGGAATACCATGCTGGCTCAGGCTATAAGCTTCCCTGAAATCGACAGCCACGACACCGCGATAACCGAGGTCAATCAATTTTTGGGTCAGCCATGGATTACGCCCAATTTGTTTGGTCATCAAATAGAGCTCAATGTCATATTGCGCCGCGGCTTGCAGTAAGCGCTGACCATTGTCCAAAACCTGATCGACATCGATGATGTAGGTATCTGGCAAGATTGCACCTTGTTGCCAAAGGTCTTTTGCAACTTCAATCAATTTGGGGTTCTGTTTTTTTAATGCCTCAATAAACATAGGGCTCCCTTTATCGCTAAAAAGCAGCAAAGCTGTGTGAAATCAACATTTTTACAGATTAATTTTCATTTTTTTGAATATTTTTATGGGAATCAAAAACTAACCTCTTTCGCGTGAAAATATTAAACCATATAAATTTGCCAACAGATAGCCTTCCTCGTTGGGATGTAAGGCTACGGTAAATTTTGCAATTAGGGAGTAATGAATTGTGAGTAATTGATTGTAGTATTCAGATTGCTCGAGTGTTGCCAATATTTCTTTATCCAATGGAGCGACCACTTCACCACGGCGTGAGCGCATGAAAGCACTTGCCATATGGGTAAGCGCCATTTCGCCTTGCGGATGACGGATAGGGATGTGCCAGATATCTTCCAGAACATGCACAACTTCCAGCATGTTATCGTGGATATCTTGATCGATAACATCACCTTGTAGCAGGATAGTTAGCCGTTGTTCTATCATTGTTTTTTGTTATACACAGGTGTTAACCAGCCGCTTATTTGGTTCAATAAACGGGTTCGATGATGCCTGTTAC
The DNA here is from genome assembly GCF_015163655.1 of Xenorhabdus griffiniae. Classification (GTDB taxonomy): domain Bacteria; phylum Pseudomonadota; class Gammaproteobacteria; order Enterobacterales; family Enterobacteriaceae; genus Xenorhabdus; species Xenorhabdus griffiniae. The sequence goes on from NZ_JADEUF010000136.1 coordinate 7,397, forward strand.
TACGTTTTGTTGATGGGTTAGCAATAGATCCCGATCAACCATAGTATGCAGGAGTTGCTGGATAGGAATATTATCCTTGCGGGTGAGGATAACGGCTTCAGAAGCCTTGATAAAACACTCACTGCTGTCAGGGAGTTGGGTCATCAGACCTTGTGTTATGAGTTCATGGCCTTGTCCAACGTTCCAGATGGCCGCATCAATGTAGCCTTTTATGATTTGATTTAGGCATTCATGATAGGAAACCTCGACCAATTCAATCTCTTTGTCAGCAAAGTATTGCTTTGTCATTATTTTTTGGTCTGCTGAGGTGCTATCTAACCCAACGCGACGAATTGATTCCATTTCGCCAGTGCGAAAGATTAACCGATGCCTGTCTGTATAACTTTGTGTCCCTAGTGAAAGCGCAATATATAGATCTTTATTATCTGGGTGCTGTTCTGCGGCAAGTCTTGATGTGACCGCTAAATCGTAAACACCACTCAGTAAACATTCAATGCGGATATCTGAGCCACGCATGTGCGCGAAGTAAAAGGGAACACTTGCACACAATGCTTTTAAACCACTGGCCAGCCCTTCATAAGCACGGGTATATGGGAGTGGCATCGCACAAACCACATTGCCAATATCGGCATACTGCAACAGTAATTTGTGGTTTATCTGTGCAAGAAAGCTACCACTACGACCACGACGCTTAATTCCAACCACCTGCGCCTGTTCAAGAGATTTTAATGCTGCTTGCATCAAACCCACGGACAATCCACATTCTTTAGCCAATACTTCTATGGTTTTCAGGCGATTACCGCATTGTTCAGAGAGGAGATAACGAGCCAGAAATGACTGCGCGATCCCCTCTTTCTTAATGAATGTTTGACTCATCATTACAAGTTCTTATCCATTCCCATTTATATTCATAAAATTGAACATAAATCGCAATAAGCGAATTAAAGAAAAGGGATTAATATCACAATTACAAAAAAAATGAAAATTTAAAAAATGATAAAGTCTAATATTATCAATATTTTGAATATATATTTCAATTTTGCATTGAAGATATAAAAATTGCCATCATGGGAGAATATAGGGCCGGTTAGGGTATTATCTATGCCAGCTCACTGTGTTTTTCTGTATCGATGGTGATTTTTGCTGTACTATTTATCACGCTACAGAATAATTAGGCTATATTCTGCACGTTATTTTTGCATGAATCAATAAAATATCTTATGGAATGTATTTTATTTAAGACCATTAAAATTTAGCTTTTTCTGTTGTTATAGCCAACAATAAAGTAGGTTTATTATAGGATTATATTTTTATATTCTTATTTATATAGACTAATTCAACTTCAAGATGCGTGTTATATTTCCCCGCGAAGCGCTGAGGAATCCCCAGAAAATAGACAAGCATAGCGTTGTGTGATCTACTGATTGTTCCACCAAGTCAATAGGGTCACTGCTATGCCTGCACGTCAAGTATG
>NZ_JADEUF010000137.1 GCF_015163655.1 Xenorhabdus griffiniae
GTGACTGCCGTATCTGTAATCCATGTTGCACCTCCAGTACAACACAGTATTGCAGCTAAAGCTGACCGACTAAAGTCGGTGGTTTTAACCTTTCATATGGAAGAATAAAATGTATACGTAGCCAGTAATAATTTGTATTAACTGGTTTTTTGATATGGATTTATTCATTGAGTAGGTGACCTAAGCCCGCATAAATACTGGGTTGTTGTTATTCAATATTTTCGGGTGGTATACGGCAAAACGAGGTGTTCACTTATTCTCATAAAAAGTAAGTTGTGATTATGTCTTACAGCTTAGCTCAACACGGTCTACCAATTCACGCAAATGTTGCGCCAACTGGTCAATAGTTTTCTCACCCGTGGCAGCCTCTACTGTTAAATTTTCCAGTGTATTGTCGCTATCACGGATCTTGATACCGTTGCGGTAAAGAAAAATCATGGTAACGAAAAATGCGGTGCGCTTATTACCATCATTAAAGATATGACCGCGAGCAATAGCAACCCAGTAGGTGGCTGCAAGTTCAAAGATATCTGTTACACCTTCATAATGGGTACGGTTTTGTACCCGATAGATAAGCGCTTCAGCTCTGCCAGAATCGGGCATCCCAGCAACGCCGGGAAGCTGCTGCAATATACGGTCATGAAAAGCGATAACTTCCTGCGCGCTGACCCATATCATCGGTTTGTCAGAGCCTCTACTGTATGTCCATGACGCTGCATAATCGAATCAAACTCTGCATCCAGTTTGGCATTCTGGTATGCCTCGAATTCTGCTTTACTGATAACGACTGCTGAACTGCCATCCCGACGAGTAATCTCAACAGGCTCGCCGTGGGTAGCTGCATCCAACACTTCTGAAATATTGGCTCGTGCTTGGGTTGAGGTGTATGTACGCATAATATATCTCCAGGATATGTACATGTGAATTGTACATAATTTGGGTGTTTATTCAACAATAGTGATCTCGGCATAGCTCACCTTTAATCGTGGCTTTTTTACATACTCATATAACGCAACCAATCGCCCGTTAAGCTACGCAGATATAATTTTGCGGCTTGATGGGTTCATTTAGATCATGTCACCACATCACGCCCACGCCACGTAATTCCCACGAAATAAACGTAAACCTCACGTAGAACGGACTACACCGCACCCGCCTGCACGTTTTCGATCAAAAAGTTTTTTCAGTTTTAAAATTCTACAAACCAAATCACCAGACCGTGCCAATATTGACTGTGTGAGGAAAATCTCAAACTGAAATGAGTGAAAAGAATTTCAGTTTCTTATCCAGTTGCACTCTCGTATGTTGATTATATTTATTTGAAATAAAATGATTTTTATATTTTGCGTGAGATTTTTACTTGAGAGGAAACCTAACATAAAAACTGAAAAACCAGTCTTCATGCGGGATAGGAGGAAATATAAACTGAAATTGTGTGAAAAATTTATTTTCACTGTTAGCGTTCTGCACCAGACAGTTGTACCAACTTACTAGGACGTATCCACGCACTGATCTCTTTGTCTGTAAGTTTAGGCATTTGTGCAATTCTCAATGTAAAGAAAGTAGGGTGTACCCAAAATGGTTTTTTAATGTGCTATGGGTACACGCCAATCATGCACTACTGTGATTAGTTCAGCAATGCTCTGATAGTAAAAAAGCCAGCTATAACAACGTATATACTGGCTTGATGAAATATTGTGATTTGCTAAGAAACGTTACTCAATATTCTGAATCTGATTGTTTTTTTGTTTTATGGTACAAATTTTGGTGCGTGATGATTAAAACTCATCTTCATCAGTAAAATCTATGCCATAACATCGTGCTATGTCAGGTGAAAGATCATATATTTCTTCGGGAGTTAGATTGCATATTTTTTCAAGAATTTTCTCGGATGATAAAACGGGTGTTTTTTCTCCACGAGGAAATAATTTTGACAGGTATTGTCCTGCAGCTATCCAGTCGAAGTTACGATTAATACTGGCAATAAGCGAGTTACATGTGCGTTTGTTGATTTTTTCATTATCTACTTGATGTTTTCCTGCGACATAACGTATGGCTGATTGGGCAATGGAAGTAAATTCTTTTGCACTTAGACCCGATGATGAAATTCGCTCTGCTGTCTTTTCGTTAAGAGTGAAATCGATAGCCCAATTATCTTTTACGTTATTTAAATAATATTCCATTGCACTATAGAAATATCCTATTGATATCTCCTTCCAAACATTTAGAGATGCTTCAAACCGATCATCCCTCCGTTCAATTTCTTCTAGTAGGATTTTGAGGGCTATTTTTTTTGTGTCACTAACGCCTATAATGTTCGTATGGAATTTATAATTGGAAACAATAGTGTCGAAATCACTTAAATATTTATCTGGAATGCTATTGAAAGTTATTTGAGGGATTTTAACAATCCCCTTTAGAGCTAGTAATTTAAATGCCCTTATGGTGAGGGATTCTGAAGGGTAAATGTATTTTCCTGCACGTTTAAGCTCTTTTAGCCCCCAATCATCTCCGCATCCATCAAGGAAGGCACATAAAGTTATTAGATCAACAGTGTCAATTTCATCAATATCTTCTGGAGGTACGTTCTCCGGGTTTAGTGGATGGTTAACTTTTGCTTGAGATTTTTCTATCACTGATTCAATGCTTTCTTTTATTTCATTATATTTTTCTTTATCTTCAATATAATCGAGCCAAAATTCAGCTTCATCTATATCTGCAATCCGTATTGCCGCCAAAGCAGTATTCCATGCCAGAGTCGTTAAATAATGCGTCGTGCTAACAGGTAAGCTCTCGGCATCTAGGTATTGTCTGGCAGCTTCGATGGCACCAATGGCGTCATTGTTTTTTAATCTAAAATAGGAGACGAAGAATAGTAAGCTTTCGCATGCATTTTCACTTACCCTATTGAAGATAAATGTCGTTAACTTTTCTAATGTAGTTAAGTTTGAACTATCATCAATTAAAATTCTATGGGTAAAATCATAAAATATCATCAGGTTGGTGTCTGAAACCTTGTCGATATCTACCTGGGGAAAGTCTGCAATGATGTTTGCTGATTTACCCATGAGGCAGTTAAAATAAGGCTGTATTTGTTGTTTTGTGCCAGATAAAATGAAAGAGGTTATTAATTGAATGTATGGATGAATATTTGTAGTGGTTATTTTTCTCGAGGATAATATTTTTTTTGTGTTTTCTGAAAACTCGGGTTTTAAATGACCACTTAATACACCATTAATTAATTCAGATGGACTATCATCAGTGAACATTAGTAAGTTTATAATTGATTGTCGTTCTAGTTGGAACTGCTTTTCCTCTCTAGCAATTATCGCCTTACAGAAGTAGTAATCAGCATCGAAGTTCTTTGTAATTTCTGCATTTATTGTTAATTTATTGCAATAACTAATGAAATTATCGATAGTCTGAATGTGATGGCTTGTGTTTTTATTGATTGCTGCAATCCTATTGTTTCTTTTTTTAGACTTCCTGTTGTTCTGCTTTTTCATTTGAATTGCTCGTTAATTGTTCGTTTTTGCGATTGTACTTCGTCATGAAAGGCGTATCAAGAGAGCACTTAGTTGATATTTTTAAGAGTTTTGAGTTTTTGGGATACCTCTTTAGGAAAGAAGTGATCGCTTTCGCCGATCAATACACCATTATTGATCTGCTGAACCCATTGGACGACATCGCAGTTATTCCAGAGACGTTAATGGTGAGCGGCAATGGCTGATCGATAAAAGCCAGTTTCTGCGGTAGTTGAAATGCCTGACCAGTATATGCGCGAGGTGATGCCCTTACTCCAGCGAGGATGGCTCACGACCAACGCGAAAGCTTATGGTGAATGTAGTCAAGACGTTGCACTCTTGCCAGAGCGCATTTTTGCGGGGATACAGGAGCTAGAAATTGATGATTAACACAACTTATATCCCAGTTTCCCACTTTTCCCAGTTAATTTTCGGAGGACAATATAATGAGTGAACAAATCTTCGTATTGCCTAGTGAATAAATCCGTACTCAAGTGCTCAGTCAATCAGGTCAGTGTGAGCGACTGGTCAGAGAGCATGACCGTAAGATGATCACCGGCGTCAGTCGCACTCAGTGGTGGACGATGGAACGGCAAGGCTTAGTCCCCAAACGAGTCAAGCTGAGCACCCATTGTGTGGCCTGGCGGCTTTCAGATCTGCTGTGGTGGATTGAGCAGCGAAAATCCGCTTGAACAAAGTTAGGGCCCCGTCCCGTGTGCGGCAGGGCCTTTTGTTATCAGTATTTCTTCAAGTCGATGGTAAGCTTCTGCATGTTTCTCTGGGTTCATTTTGGCTAGGTTTTGCAGTTTCCAACGAACTGCGGGTAACTGGTCGATGTCTGAAAACTCCATGAGAGTCCAATCGGGCATACGATTTTTGAAAGACAGTAAAAATGCTCGCTCCTGGGGCGTCAAAGAAGTGTTGATGAGCCTTACCAACTGTTCCCGGGCTGCTTCAAGATCTGCTTGGGGAATGTCCTGATCTGCCATGTTCAAAAACTCCCCTTCGTAAACACCCGAAATGTCTTTAAAGTTTGGTCTGAGCAGCTCGGCAATAGGGCGTGGATGGCTAATAATATAAACCAGCAGGGCTTTGCGAAGCTTATCGGTGAGCCCCTCGTGATCAAGCAGTTGCTTGACGTCGAAAAGATCTCGTGGGTGTTGGCGATCCAGTGCTGCACAGATTTTCCCTGCGTACAAATCGGCAAAACTCACCACGGGCATCTCGGCAAAGCCAAACTCATCTTCAACGGCTTCACTTACCGGCATGACTTTGGGTTCGTAAACCGTGCCGCGTAGTACTGGGGAGAGTTCAATTTTGATTTGAACGTCGTCTCGCTCGACCAATAAACGCAGGGCATTCGCTTTATCCTGGAAAGCTCGAATAACCTGAGTACTGTCGATGCTGGCCGTGATTGTGGAAGCCAATATATCTAGGTTGTTCTTGATGGTCTGTAGGGCTTCATGCCGTTCCATCATGGGCAGAAAAACCAAGTCGATATCGACCGAAAGCCGAGGAAAGTTACGAACGAACAAATTAATGGCCGTTCCACCTTTGAGGGCGAAACAGTCGTGCCTGGCAACAAAAGGAATAATCCGTAGTAGTAGCTGCACTTGTCGGTAGTAGTGGCTTTGTCTGTTCATGTTATTTACATCTCTTTCGGCACAGTGATCTGCCAGGTTGGCTCCAGCTTGCCACCTTTAGCGATCAGTCGTTTACCAGTTCCCAACGCATACTGATCCGGTGTCAGGTGCTTGAGCCAGGCGTGTTGGTGTCTTCCTGCTAGCCAGAGAAAGAGTCGTTTTGCTTTGATACTGCTACAGGCTTTCAGCAAGGCATCCAGTTTGCGGGGCGAGAGGTTGTGCAGTCCTTGCATAAGCTGGTCGGCATGTTCAAAGCTCATAGTGTTGGGCACCGCTGTCAAGAGCTCCAAAATGGCTTTTTCTGGACAGGAATAGTGGAGTGGGGGGAGCGATACCTGCCAATTGTCTTGCCGGAGGTACTTAACGTCTTGCATCAGTATCTCGGGCCACAGGCGGTGCGTTCCGTGCCACTCAAATTGTGCCGGAGCATCGATTCTGCCCAGCCATCGAGGGAGCGTGGCATCGGAATAGATGTGAATCCTTGGTTTGCTTCCTTTGGGCAGGTAATGACCAAGTCCTTCCAGCTCTAATGCGGTCAAACCTCCAACATGGACGGGTGCATCGGACATTCGTTGCAATGAGGCAACGATTCCTTTCCAGGACAGCCTTGCTTCCTGCCTGGTGTAAACACCGGCTACGAGAGGGATTAGCGTTTGGCTGCGCACCGCATTGTCCAGAAAGTGCAGGTTGAGCCCTTGTGCCTCCAGCCATGATTTGGTGGCTACCATATCCAAGGGCAGCACCTTCTGTAGCTGCTGTCTGGCTTCAGTATTCAGCATGACGGGCCTCATTGTAGTTTGAAAAAAACAAAATATACGTTGATTATTGACGTGATTTAGAGTTTTTTCAAACTAATTAGTTTCTTTTAGTTTGTTAATTTGTAATTTCACGTCAATTAATGCCGTGAAAATTATTATTTACAAACCAGATCAAAATCGACAATCTTATTTGTCTCACTGCCATTAACAATAGGAGCTAGCCACTCACCTAGCTTTGAATAAACCGCCTTGCGCTCTTCAAAATAGGCATCCTTGTTATAGATACCATCAGTACGGTTACCAAGAATTTGGTTAAGGCATCGTTGAGCTATATTGTCATTACCCATTCGTGTTCTGGCGGTGCCCCTTAGGTCATCGGCCAGTGACTAGTCATCAACTTTACCGATAGTGTACTCACGCCGGAGCCTGGTCGTTGGAGTGGTATAGCGTAGCATCCAGTAGGCATCACCACGCTTGGGGGTCATCAAATACAAACCATCACCATCGGAGTGCCGGACGGATGATTTTTCCTTGATCAGTTTTTTGACCGTTTTGTCATGTAAATTGCCCATTTCTTGGCCTCAAAAAATTGGGGAAATACGTCTCGCTGAACAAACTATAGCGAGAAAATACTCCCCAATCGACGACCCATTACTACCCAAACGAATCTATTCATTGAGTAGAGGGCTTAAACCTGCATTAATACTGGATTTGTATTATTCAATATTTTCTAGGGGTACACCCTTGGGTACACGCTAAATCGGAGTGTGCAAGATTTAACATGCAGGCAAATAGTTCCTCAGTCACTGCATGAATGAAATTATCTCGTCAAAATCAAATCAACCACTGCTTTGGCGGAGTAAGGCCATCGGGTTAATCACGCGATGACCTTTAACATTAGGGGTTAGGGGTGAGCAATTTCTTTACGTGCTAATTCCGCCAGAAAAGCCGAACGGTTCTTATAGTGACCGTTTCGCTCAATATAGCGGTCTATCGCGGTTAACAAATTGCCAGGCATCGTCAGATTAAACTTGATGGCCTTAGATTCATATTTCGCAGGGTCTAGCTCAATCAGTGCAATCATTCCTCCATCTTCCGTTAAGCGGGGGTCATTGATGTACTCTGAGGGATCTTTCGGCGCGGGAACATACCCGCCTTGTTCCGTCAATACCTCCATATGCTGCCCGAATGCGCTTTCAGCATCACGGATAGTTTCTTCTAAAGTGTTGCCAGCGAAAAAGCAGCCGTCAGCATCAGGAAAGTAACCGTCAAAGCCCTCTTCTGTTTTAAAGATAAAGAGCGGATAAATCATAATATTACCTCGTCGTATGATGATGAGTAGCGCAGAGAAGGAGCGGTTAGACCGCTCCTTAATTATTACAACAACTTCAATCCTGAATTTTTCTGTGCCTGTCGAAGAATCCCCTTTGACGAATCTTTTCTCGGATGCGGTACGGTGATTATTTCTCTGACTCCCGTCTTGCCGCATCTTTACCCAACCGTCAGCCATTAGGCGTTTGATTAACTCTGTACTACTCATCAACCCTCCATTGCGTTAATGTATGGGTATAATACCTACAAACCCAAGCGTCGTCAATTATTTTGTGGGTATTATACCCATAATTATTGGCTAGTGTTCTCCCTCTTAACCTGTTATTTATTGCCCGCCCATAGAGCACAACCAGACGCATACAGAGCTATGTACAATAAAATTGACTACTCCACGGCTAATTTGGATCACGTTATTACATTGCATCTCATACTGCGTAATCCCCACGAAATAAACGTAAAACCCACGTAAAACGGACTACACCGCACCCGCCTGCACGTTTTGGATCAAAAAGTTTTTTCAGTTTTAAAATTCTACAAACCAAATCGCCAGACCGCACCAGTACTGGCTGTGTGAGGAAAATCTCAAACTGAAATAAGTGAAAAGAATTTCAGGAAATTTCAGTTTGTTATCCAGCCCCACTCTGGGGAGTTAATTGTATTTATTTGAAATAAAATGATTTTTCTATTTTACGTGAGATTTTTACTTGGCAGGAAACCCAACATAAAAACTAAAAAGTCAGTGTTTATGCGGGGTAGGAGGAAATGTAAACTGAAATTGTGTGAAAAATTTATTTTCACTGTTAGCGTTCTGCTCCAGACAATTATTGATGCTATTTCTCAGGTGATTACAACTTCAATATATGATTACTTGGATCTTGCACCAACTTACTAGGGCGTATCGAATGTGAAAAACTTAGGGTTAAAACGTATGTATGACCACATTCAACATCATTACAACAACAGTAAATCTCCGGTATGTTATCCAATCTTTCCACTTTGATTTTTTTGATTGTTGCCTGCTCACCGCACTCTGGGCAATAAACTTTTAATACTCTCATTGTCGATAACCCCCATATCATTGCCTGCCAGAATAAAGCCAATTTAATACATACCTTTCCACGCCCTGATCTCTTTATCTGTGAGTTTAGGCATTTGTGTAATTCTCAATGTAAAAAAGGAGGGGTGTACCCAAAATGATTTGTAGAATGTGCTATGGGTACACATTTGGGTACACGCTAATCATGCGCTACTGTGATTCGTTCTGCAATGCTCTGATAGTAAAAAAGCCAGCTATAACAACGTATATGCTGGCTTTTTGATATGTTGACGCGATGCTCAACTTTAACACCCAATAACGAGCGTTTGTTGAAGCCAGTCGCGTTGTTTTTTACCTTGTTTAAAGTTGGCAAAAATACCCAATGTGTGAGAAAGCA
>NZ_JADEUF010000138.1 GCF_015163655.1 Xenorhabdus griffiniae
GCTTTCTCACACATTGGGTATTTTTGCCAACTTTAAACAAGGTAAAAAACAACGCGACTGGCTTCAACAAACGCTCGTTATTGGGTGTTAAAGTTGAGCATCGCGTTAAAATAATTTATACCAATCTAATTTCAAGATGCGTGTGATTTCTCTCTGCTAAGCGGGGGAAATCCGGTTTCATAGCGTGTTGTAAATTACAACTTGAAGTTTAATGCGTATAAACTAAATTATTTTACTTATGATTTGATTATTTTTTAAAAATGTTACCGCATTCACATAATCATAAATATTAGCGTTTATTCCTATTGTTATTTTTAGCAAAATTCATAGTCTTTTAACGCTGTTAAAAAACTATAGTTGCATGTATTGCAAAGGAAAAACCATATTATGAAAATTAAGGCTCTTGTTGCAGTCGCTGTTTCTGCTGCACTTCTGACAGGTTGTAAGAATATTGATCAGGGAATGCTGGCTCATTCTGGAATGCAATTATTCCAGGCGGCAACACTAAGTGATTCTGATGTCAAACAGTTATCTGACCAAGCATGTAAGGATATGGATGCACAGAATAAAATTGCGCCGGCATCCAGCCAATACACTAAACGTCTGAACAAAATTGCCAAAGCATTAGGTAGCGAAGTTAACGGTACATCAGTTAACTATAAAGTTTATCTGACTAAGGATGTGAATGCATGGGCAATGGCTAATGGTTGTGTGCGTGTATACAGCGGCCTGATGGATATGATGAACAACAACGAAGTCGAAGGTGTTCTGGGCCATGAAATGGGTCACGTCGCACTGGGTCACACCCGTAAAGCAATGCAGGTTGCTTATGCGACCGTTGCTGCACGTACCGCAGCGGCATCAGCCGGTGGTGTCGCCGCACAACTGAGCGATTCTCAGCTCGCAGCACTGGGTCAAAAGCTGATCAACTCACAGTTCTCACAACATCAGGAAAGTCAGGCTGATGACTTCTCTTATGATCTGATGAAAAAACGCAATATCAAAACTGAAGGTTTAGCAACCAGCTTCGAGAAACTGGCTAAACTGGGCAGCGGTGAAACCAGCATGTTTGATTCACACCCACCGTCACAGGAACGTGCTCAACACGTTCGCGATCGTATCGCCGCAGATAAGAAATAATAAGTTCTGTACAATAAAGATAAGTGATAACGGATAGAACCGGCATGTCATCTCCCATTATGGGTATGGGCTAACCGATAATATTGCCGTTATCACTTTTTTCAGATGATTTTAGTGACTTGATTAAATCGCTTCTTCGTCCTGCTCACCGGTACGGATACGCACAACACGGGCTACATCGAAAACAAAAATTTTGCCATCGCCAATTTTGCCTGTTTGTGCAATCTGCATGATTGTTTCGACGCAGGTATCAACAATATCATCCGGTACGATAATTTCTATTTTTACCTTTGGCAGAAAATCCACCATATATTCTGCGCCGCGATACAGTTCAGTATGCCCTTTCTGACGGCCAAACCCTTTCACTTCTGTCACGGTCATACCAGTGATACCCACTTCAGCCAGCGCTTCACGCACATCATCCAGCTTGAAAGGTTTGATAATTGCATCAATCTTTTTCATCAAGTTTTCCTGTAATTACCAATTGTTACGCCCGAAACCAGATGTAATCGGGTAGCGCCGATCTTTACCAAAATCACGCGGTGTAATGCGTGGGCCAATAGGTGCCTGGCGACGTTTATATTCATTAATATCAACCAGTCGGATCACCTTGCGTACAATGGCTTCATCAAAACCTTCGGATACCAGATCAGCCACTGATTTATCTTTTTCAACATACCCTTCGAGAATCGCATCCAGAACGTCATAGGGAGGAAGGCTGTCCTGATCCAGTTGATTTGGTGCCAACTCCGCTGACGGTGGGCGATCAATCACACGCTGAGGGATCGCCGGAGATACGGTATTACGATATTTAGCCAATGCAAATACCATCGTTTTAGGAACATCTTTCAATGCATTAAAGCCACCCGCCATATCGCCGTACAGGGTTGAGTACCCTACTGCCGATTCACTTTTGTTACTGGTGGTCAATACCAGGCGACGACGCTTGTTAGACATTGCCATTAAAATCACTGCGCGGCAACGTGCCTGTAAATTCTCTTCTGTCGTATCTTTTTCTGTTCCCGCAAACATGGGGTCAAGCTGTGCCATAAACGCATCAAACATGGGTTCGATGGAAACAACGTCAAATTCAACCCCCAGCAATTCTGCTTGTTCTCTGGCATCGTGAATACTCATTTCTGAGGTATAGCGGAATGGCATCATGACCGCCTGCACGTGATCTTTACCTAAAGCATCCACAGCAATTGCCAATGTCAACCCTGAATCAATCCCGCCTGACAAACCAAGCAAAGCGCCTTTAAAACCGTTCTTTTGCACATAATCACGTACAGAAAGCACTAACGCCTTATAAATTTGCGCCAGAGGAGGCAATTGAGGGATCGGATTTGCCATAGGTTCAATGTTCATCTCATTGAAACGACATTGTTCAACCTGTTCCTCAAATGCCGCCATGCGATGGGTTATTTCACCATTGGCATCAAAGACCTTAGAACAACCATCAAAGATAAGCTGATCTTGCCCCCCCACCTGATTAAGATAAACAATTGGCAAATGAGTACGCTGGCAGTGGGATTTAATTAATGTACTGCGGATATTCGGTTTTTCACGATTATAAGGAGAAGCATTAATCGACAAGACGATTTCTGCCCCCGCCTGTTTCAAGGCATCAATGGGGGCATCAAACCACAAATCTTCACAAATCAACAAACCAAGGTTATAACCCTTGAATGGGATAACACAGTTTTGATCACCCGCGTCGAAATAACGCTCTTCATCAAAAACGCCATAGTTTGGCAATAACTGTTTGAAGTAACGAGCCACAATTTCCCCTCGCCAAAACAGGGAAAGTGCGTTGTAAAGTTTGCCATCCTGTTGCCACGGATGCCCTACCAAGATACCAACCTGAGCGCTTGCTTGTTGCAAACGTATCAATTGTTCATGGCAACGCTGATGTAAATCAGAACGGAATAACAAATCTTCAGGAAAATAGCCAGACAGCGCCAGCTCAGAAAACATAACCAGATCAGCGCCTTTTGCCTGCTGCTCCCGAACTGTCTGCAACATACGTTCGCTGTTACCTTCAATGTCTCCTACCAACCAATTTAACTGGGCAAGAGCGATATTAAGAGTACGACTCATAGAATGCGGCTCTCCTGGGCCATAAATCATCTATCCGCTTTGCTCGGTCTTAGCAGCAAAGCAATTTATACCAATTCAACTTCAAGATGCGTGTTATATTTCCCGCGTAGCGGGGAAATATAACGCCTCGCCTCGTCTTGCGGATTGCAACTTGAAGTTTATCGAGTATATTTCTACTCAGTGTAAGAATTTCTGCGGGAGCAGAAAAGTTATTCCTTAAAATCGTTAGCATCCAGCTCGTGGCGTGCCAGCAATTTATAAAATTCTGTCCGGTTCCGCCCTGCCATACGAGCGGCATGGGTCACATTACCTTTGGTTATCTGCAACAATTTACGCAGGTAATTCAGCTCAAACTGACCACGGGCTTCTACGAATGTCGGCAATGCCGTATTTTCCCCTTCCAATGCCTGAGTAACCAGAGCATCACTGATGACCGGAGCCATCGTCAATGCCACACACTGTTCGATGACATTAACCAATTGACGAACATTGCCCGGCCAACTTGCTGCCATCAGGCATTTCATGGCCGTAGTGGAAAAACTGCGCACAAAAGGTTTATGGCGTTTGGCAGCGTCACGTAACAGATGATTAGCCAAGAGAGGAATATCTTCTGCGCGTTCGTTCAAAGCAGGAATTTTCAAATTAACAACGTTCAATCGATAATAGAGATCTTCCCGAAACTCATTACGTTGCATGGCCTTAGGCAGGTCACGGTGGGTTGCCGAAATAATTCTGACATCAATGTCGATATCCCGATTACTCCCCAACGGACGGATCTTGCGTTCCTGTAGCACTCGCAAAAGTTTAACTTGCAACGCCATCGGCATATCGCCGATTTCATCAAGGAATAATGTTCCTCCTTGCGCCGCTAAAAATAACCCTTCCCGACTGCTGACCGCGCCTGTAAACGCGCCTTTGGCATGACCAAATAATTCAGATTCAAGTAATTGCTCAGGTAAGGCACCACAGTTAATAGCAATAAAAGGTTTCTTCACTCTGGGACTTGCCCGATGAATAGCTTGCGCCAATACCTCTTTACCTGTTCCGCTTTGCCCATTAATCAGAACACTCACATCGGATTGAGCCACCATCTTTGCCTGTTCCAGTAAACGCAACATCAAAGGGCTTCGGGTAACAATTTTCTCGCTCCATTGCCCATCAATGGCTGGCGTTGAGAGTTCCAGCGCATCATCAATCGCTTTATAAAGTGCGTCACGATCAACAGGTTTGGTCAGAAAACTAAATACACCTTGCTGCGTTGCTGCCACCGCATCAGGAATAGAACCATGCGCAGTCAGAATAATGACCGGCATACCGGGATGCTGTTTCTGAATCTCAGCAAACAGTGCCATACCATCCATTTCATCCATGCGTAAGTCACTGATCACTAAATCTACTTTTTCTCTCGCCAGTATGCGTAACGCTTCATGACCACTCTCTGCGGTCGTGACACGAAAGCCTTCACTGGTCAAACGCATTCCCAATAGTTTTAACAAACCGGGATCATCATCAACTAAAAGAAGATGGGCGGAATTGCGTACTGTCATTATTATTCAGCTCCTTTTTCTTCTGGTTTTTCTTCTGAAGGATTGGCTTCCGCTTTAGTATCCGCTTTTGTGGCGGGTTTCTCTTTCAGTTCTGCTTTATTATCCGGTGAACTGTTCGTATTAGGAGTAGCAACGCTACTTTGTTCTTGTTTACGGGAGGAAAGTTGGCGTTCAATATCGGTTAAATTTTCGAGTTTGCGGGACATTGAATGAAGCTCATATTCTAAACGTGCTCGTGTTTCTTTCAGACGATCAATTTTGTTATCACTGTCAAACTGGAAGCGCTGGAATTTGGCTCTTTCTTCAGCAAGATTAATTTTCAGATATTGCTGCTCACGCCACAGCTGAAGTAATGGCCGTAAACCGATAGGAAATTGTGCACTATACTGATTAAAGTTTTCCACCGTTTTCCGGCGTTCAGCTAATACAGAAGTCGCCCTGCCAATTAAAATACTTTGCTTAAGCGCTTGCTGCCAATCAGTCGGCGTCTCTGGAGCAAAACGTTTTGCCGTCTCACGAGCTTCTGCCGAAGTTAACCGATCCGTACAATCGATAAATCTCAACCAATAAAGTCCGTTTTCCATCGCCGCAGGCTTCGTGATATCCCAGATTGCATCACAATCCTTAAGACGATAATCGGTAACATTTTGTTCTGGCAGGATAGACTGCGCCAGGGTTGTCAAATTGTCTGAACCACTCGTTTTAACGCATCCTGCCAGCAAATAGGGAACGCACAATAGCAATATCGCCCGCAAGCGCAGGGCCGAAGCACGTACCAAGATAGATGGCCTGACCACCATTTTTTTCATTGGGTTAGTCACAATATTTTGCTGTTCCGTCTCCGTCATAAAGCGGTAAGTAAACCTGTTATACATATTATTTAGTCATTCTCTGCGGTTAATGGCAGTTCAATTCGAAAACATACATCAGCAAATTCGGATTCTACCAGGCAAAGCGCCCCCTGCATTTGTTTAATGCAATCTTGCGCGATACTCAAACCAAGACCGCTTCCTTTAACTGCGCCTTTTCGTTGCAGTTTTCCTTGGTAAAATGGCTCGAAGATCATACTTTTCTCTAACTCTGGGATAGGCGTTCCTGTATTGGCAATGTCAATTTGAAGGTTTTTCCCCACTTGCCGACTCACAATCCAAATGTTACCGGATTCAGCGCCATAGTGCACTGCATTGGAATAGAGATTATCAATCACCCGTGTTAGTAAGCCAGGCTCTGCCCAACAATAATCCATATCCAATTGAATTTCCGTATGAATATTTTTTGTCCGCGCCGGCAGTTGGTGTGATAATACGACACTATTCACAATTTCTTTTAAAGAAACAATCTGATGTTCGGCAGCACCATCCGCTAATTTGCGGTTATATTCCAGTAATTGCTCAATAAGCTGCTGTAAATGCCTGCTACTGCTATCCAAGATACTGACAACTTCCCTTTGATCTGCTGTCAGAGGTCCAGCAATTTCATCAGCCAATAGCTCCGTTCCTTCACGCATACTTGCCAGAGGGGTTTTCAGTTCGTGGGAAATATGGCGTAAAAACTCATGACGCTGAGACTCAAGCCAGGATAAACGCTCACTCAGCCAAATAATGCGTTGGGCCAATGATCGCAATTCCCGTGGTCCTTTAAAGGAATCAATCTGATTTTCCAATGATTGCCCTTCTCCAAGCCGGTTGATCATCCGTTCAATACCTTTTACTGGCCCAATGATCATACGTGTAAACAAGGTTATCAAGAAAGCACTTAACAAGAATAAAATAAGGCTCTGCCAACCGAAAAATTGCCCTTTGTCGGCGATATCTTTTTGCAGTTGTTCACCACGGCTAAAAATAATATTACGGGTTTCCTGTACCAAAAGATTATTAGCCCTGGAAAATTCTTCAAGTAATTTAGAAGACGTTGCTTCTGGCGCCCCATTACTACAGGCAATGTTGCTCAAGCCCGACAGTAATTCATTGAATTTCTTTGTATACTCTGCATTAGCTAGCATCGCCATCTGATTACCAAGCATATTCATGTATTGCCGATATTGGCGTTGATAAAGCTTTTCTAACCGACTATCGCCTAATACACAATATTGGCGGTAACTACGCTCCATCTCAAGGGCGACGCTAACCATTGCTTCGCTACGGCGGGCGTCCACCAGCGTTGAACGATTAATCTCAGCAGCCTGGGTACTAAGCTGATCAAGACTTTGATAAGCCTGATAAGCCAAAACCAAGAGCGGTAATAACACTAACCAGAAAGCCATGACAACCAACTGGCGCAATGAGCGTGGAAATAAACGCCATTTTTTCAAAGAAATCATCTCATAACCTGTAATGACATTGATGCTACAGTGACTTTTCTCTTATTGAAAATGGTCAGAATAATAGTTGAAAACGGCGGATAATTGAAACAAATGAGTCATTGAAAGTGATGCGGATGCATACATAAACAGGGTGGGCTGTAATAATGACGGCGGGACGGTAACTTTTTTACCATCCCGCCAGTGAAGTTCCTTCATGTAAACATGTAGGCGGTGCCTCACTCCACGTGTCGCCCTGTGTTTGATAAGGCCCGAAGGCGAGTATCATTAAGTTGGACGGTAGGCACCTTACTTTGGCGTCATTCCGGGCTTTATGTGGCATGTTTCCACCCAATTGCGGGCCGACATAAAAAAGTTGAATGAGCAACTGCTCTGTATTATGCACATTACGTGCCAACTTACAAAATTATTTTTAACTAATTGATATAATTGAAAATAAATAAAATCGTGGATTTATTGCATCTTCTTATCGGTATTTATTCATATTTGATAGGTGTGAGTGTCGCCTATTTATGACACTTCACCATCAAAAAAAATTTTCCAAATAATATCAACAAATTAAATGTCTCATTTTTGAGACATCAAAAAGCTCTCTTGTCGCGATATGGAGACACTGCAAAAATAGCGGTAACTTAACATTAATTTATTTTCTATCAATTCTTAATAAGTTTTATTTAAAAACAAGACGAATAAATCTCTTGATGCCCCACAGGGATGAAATGAGGTCAGTATGCTAATCAATGGATTTAATGCGTGACCAAATCCTGTTTTTAAGTTCATCTAATTGTGATACTTGAGTAACTACTACTATTCATTCTATTATAAATAGGTTTTCATAATACTGAGAGTATCAGATGTTGGCGTTCCTTACCCCGCGCTCCGCGCGGGGTAAGGAATACTCCTATCATTTTGAAACGCTATTTATTATGCTGAATTAAAAACAAATTACGATTTAATCTGATAAATTTGGGATAGCTATGCGATTAACTCATG
This sequence comes from Xenorhabdus griffiniae, assembly GCF_015163655.1. GTDB lineage: Bacteria > Pseudomonadota > Gammaproteobacteria > Enterobacterales > Enterobacteriaceae > Xenorhabdus > Xenorhabdus griffiniae. Next base: position 8,101 of record NZ_JADEUF010000138.1, read on the forward strand.
ACAAAAAAATTAGGAAATCAATCATTAAACTGTTTACATTTACAGAGCAAATTACCCTACTCAAAAGCTTTACATTAATAAAAAATGAAACTTCCGACGATTTTACTGCTTGGATAAAATGGTTAGCTTATGAAACTCTGGCATCTGTAAAAAGAGTTACTCTATTTTTTATTATAATTGCCATTACATTATATACCAATCTCACTTCAAGATGATGGTTTTAAAATCTGGAAATTATCAGTCAGTCGAGTCGTCAATTCTTTTGCTTTTTCTGGCAAAGTGACATG
>NZ_JADEUF010000139.1 GCF_015163655.1 Xenorhabdus griffiniae
GTCTTATAACGAGCAACTTGAAAGGTAACGTGTATAAAATATATGAATATTATTATTTGGCTTAAAAATAGTAATGCATAACAACAGGTATTTTCTGTATAAGGATTTATAAATAGCGTTTCAAAATGATAGGAGTATTCCTTACCCCGCGCTCCGCGCGGGGTAAGGAACGCCAACATCTGATACTCTCAGTATTATGAAAACCTATTTATGATGACAGAATAACGATCTGTCACTTGATATATTTACGTAAACATATAATCACATAATGTTACTATTTAAAGTGTAGTGGGTTGCGTAGAATACACCAAATATCATTTGGTTATATTGATAATGTTATTAAGAATCATAATATACTAATCGCCTTTCAATATGCGTCTGATATCTCCTCCGTAAAGCGGGGGGAGATATCAGGTTTCATATCGTGTTGTAAATTGCAGCTTGAAGTTTAATGCGTATATTTAGAAAATTACCTAATTAACTCAATTAATAGCGTTTTTCTTTGCCAAATACAGCAATGAGCACCGAGCTCAACAACAGCAATGTCCCCGCTGCAATCAATACCGACAGGAATGAGTGGTTGAAAGCTTGTTTTGCTGCCTGGATCAGCGACAGTGCAACCTCTCCCTTTATCCCTTCTGCGACAATAAGGGCCTCATCAATACTGTTTCGTGCCAGTGCTGGGATGCCCATCTCCGCCGGAAGAGTGAATGAGGCAGAATAGACCGCTACCATTAAACTGCCAAGAGCGGCTATACCGATTAAACTTCCCAATTCATAGGCGACTTCTTCAATAGAGGCGGCGGTGCCAGCGCTGCTTTCTGGAGCATTCAACATGATGGATGTGGAAGCGGCAGTCATTGCTGCACCAATACCAAAGCCAATGATGCAAAATGCGGTGATTTGTACAAAAAGCGATTGCAGGCCAGCGAGATAAACAAAACTCCCCAGTCCGGCAAGGGCGAGTGAAAGCCACATGATCCGTTCAGAGCCAAATCTTGGTATCGCAATTCCGGCCAGGGGGCCAGCAATAAAAGAGGCAATCGGAATGGGTAAAATAAATAATCCCGCCAGCAAGGGAGATAGACCCATGGCGAGTTGGAAGCGTTGACTAACAGCAAGTTCCATGCCGACTAGCGCTGCTGTGGAAACGAAAGCAGCGATAACTCCCGCAGTGAAAGTGCGATTGCGGAAAAGCTTGAAATCGATCATGGGGGTTGATGAACTTAACTGGCGACGGATGAAGATGGCCGTGAAAATAATACCAGTGATGCCGACTATCACGGTGGTCAGCAATGAAGGTATTGGTTTGCTTAATTCCTTGATCGCATAGGTGATACTTACCAGGCCAATCATGATTTGCACAGAAGCAATAAGGTCAAAAGAATGGCCTGGATTGTTTGGGCTTTTAGAAATAACGACCAGTGCAAAGCCAAATGCAATGAGGGCAATCGGGACGTTGATCAGGAAAACCGATCCCCACCAGTAATATTCGAGCAGGAATCCGCCGATAACCGGACCAAGCGCGGCGCCGCCTGATGCGATAGCAGACCAGATACCAATAGCAAGTGCCCTTTCGTTTGGATCTGCAAATGCGTGCCGGACTATTGCGAGTGTCGCAGGCATCATCATCGCCGCGCCAAAAGCAAGCACCACACGCGCAGCAATCAGAGTGGCGGGGTTGGGGGAAAATGCCGCCATCAGCGATGCCACACCGAAAATGGCTAACCCGTTAGTAAACAGTTTCTTTGCACCAAAACGGTCACTTAACGCCCCCATAGCGGGAAGTAACCCTGCAATAGTCAGCGTATAAGCATTCATGATCCACAGTTTTTCTGAAGCAGAAGCATGCAAATCATGCGTCAGCCGTGGCAAAGCGGTGTATAGCACGGTCATATCAATAACAACTAAGAAAAGTGCACTGGAAATAATAGCGAGCACAAGCCAGCGGATATTCGATTTCATAAGCAAATTCACCAATGCGGTTCGGCAACCTTGCCGAACCTTGACTAAATTGTTGGCGATCATTATAAATACATACGTATTTAATTAAAAGGAGGTGTGCATGGGACGACGTAAAACAATTGATCGGGAAGTTCTGTTGGATGCAGCGGAACACATTGTCACAACACATGGTGCCGCGGCTCTCACGATTGATGCGTTGGCGAAAGCAGTTAGCATTACCAAGGGGGGAGTGCAATACAGTTTTAGCACAAAAGATGGCCTGATTGATGCGATGTTTGAGCGTTGGGAGGCGAGTTATAACGGACAGTTTCATGAAATTGCTGGAGATAACCCCCACCCGCTGACGGCCGTGCGTGCACATATTGAAGCGACCAGTCGGTCGGATGAAGCATCAACGGCAAAGGCGGCGGGTTTAATGGCTGCTTTATTACAAACACCGGAGCATCTTGAATCGACCCGTATCTGGTATCGACAACGCATAGCAGGCTTGGATACAACGACGGAAGAAGGTCGTCAGGCACGTTTGGCGTTTTTAGCTACAGAAGGGGCATTTGTTCTGCGCTTTTTTGGCTTAATGGATATGACAGAGGATGAGTGGAGAGACATCTTTAACGACATTCTTGCTGCTATGTCACCCTGAATTGCTTTTGCAAGATCAATAGCGGACTAATCGAATAAAATATCGTCGAAAAATGAATCCCCTCAAGAATCATAATGTTATTTAACCTATTGATTACACGCATCGCAAACGTTTTCTTTTTTTGCCTTTTCAGGGTAACGATTTATATAGGTTTCCTGTAGGATAGGTCGAAAACTTCGTTTTTTGGGAAACAATATACATGAGCACAATAAATTCTGGCTCTGCTTATCGTCAGGGCTTGCTTCAGCGCGTGTTTAAATTAGGGGAACATGGCACGACAGTTCGTACTGAAATCATTGCCGGTTTAACGACGTTTCTGACGATGGTTTATATCGTCTTTGTTAACCCGCAAATTCTGGCGGTGGCAGGTATGGATATTAAAGCCGTATTTGTCACGACCTGTTTAATTGCCGCCGTTGGCAGCATTATGATGGGATTGGTAGCGAATCTGCCTGTTGCCGTTGCACCTGCGATGGGATTGAATGCATTTTTTGCCTTTGTTGTGGTCGGTGCGATGGGTATTTCGTGGCAGGTTGCCATGGGAGCCATTTTCTGGGGGGCAGTGGGACTGTTTATATTGACTCTCTTTCGTGTCCGTTACTGGATGATCGCCAATATTCCATTGAGCCTGCGTGTGGGTATTACCAGTGGTATCGGCCTTTTCATCGCCATGATGGGGCTGAAAAATGCCGGCATTATTGTGCCTAATCCCGACACGATTGTCTCAATCGGCAACTTTGCGTCCCATAATGTCTTGTTAGGAACATTGGGCTTTTTCATCATTGCCATTTTAGCGGCACGTAGTTTCCATGCGGCGGTGTTGGTTTCAATTATCGTGACAACCGGTATCGGCTTGCTGATGGGATATGTGGAATATCACGGTATTTTTGATCTGCCACCCAGTGTGATGAGCGTGGTAGGTAACGTTGATGTCAAAGGCGCACTGGATATTGCGTTGGTTGGTGTAATTTTCTCATTTATGTTGGTGAACTTGTTTGATTCTTCCGGCACATTAATTGGTGTGACGGATAAAGCGGGTATTGCCGACAGCAATGGCAAATTTCCACGCATGAAACAAGCCTTGTACGTAGACAGTATCAGTTCGGTGGCGGGTTCTTACATAGGTACTTCTTCGGTTACCGCCTATATTGAAAGCTCGTCTGGCGTTTCTGTTGGCGGCAGAACTGGCTTGACGGCGATTGTCGTGGGTATTTTATTCCTGTTGGTGATGTTTATCTCTCCGCTGGCAAGTATGGTGCCTGCCTATGCCACAGCGGGAGCTTTGGTCTATGTGGGCGTTTTAATGACGTCCAGCCTGACAAGGGTAAAATGGAATGATCTGACCGAATCCGTTCCTGCTTTTATCACCGCGGTGATGATGCCATTTAGTTTCTCCATTACTGAAGGCATTGCACTGGGTTTTATCGCCTACTGTGCCATGAAATTGGGCACGGGCAAATGGCGTGAAGTTGGCCCATGTGTTTTTGTCGTGACACTATTGTTTGTATTGAAAATGGTGTTTGTGGATGCCCACTGAGCACGATTGAAACAGTGACTAAGAGCAAGCCTGACAGCAACTTATGTCAGGCTTGCTTATTATCATTGAATATTCTCAGGAGCGATAAAGCCAATGCAGACAGTGTCGAACTCAGCACTGGGTTGGGCCTGGAAGGAAAACGCTTCTTCGTGACTGAGCACCAATGATGGCCATCGTGCAAACGTATGTTGGAAATCTTCCTCTGCACAGTCCTTTCCCCGCTCTCCCACTAGTAAAGCACCATATTTCACAATATTGCTTTCTTTGATATGGCGGTTATAGATATTGGGTGGCACACCATTATCTAATTCCCAGGGTTGTATCGTTTCTGGACGATAGTGGCTATAAAATGTCAGCCATTGATGCAGATATTCGCCACCCACATAACGCAATGGTGTTGGATACAGTTCGTTCCAGCGTTGATCAAGTTGGCTGGCAAGGGTTTTTATGCCAACAAATTTTTGCCCTGCATCACGGACATTTGCCATCATCACACCGACATAACCGATCAACACGAATACACCAAACACGACCAGCCCCCGTAATGTGCCTCGCAGGGGTTTGTTGGGGAATACCGTTATTGAGCCTGCTAACAGGGCTGGTGAAACGACCATAAAAGGTTGTACCCATTCGGTCATACGCCCACCCTGATTGAAGGAGAACCAGCCGTAAATAATCAGCAGAGGCAGCAGGATCACGATATTAGCCAGCGCATTGGATTGCTGCCTGGGCCAGCCAATCCGTCCACCCAACAGATAAATAATGACACTGACGATAATTAACGGGTAGAACACGGAAAGTAGCGCGCGCGTAGTATGTAAGTTGAACCCTTTCTGAATTTGGGAACCGACCCATTTAAAGGCAGCGAAATCGTTATGCACTAGCCACCAAACGTTCGGCAGGATCAGCGCGAACCAGATGACAATAGCAAGATAAAACAGCGGCTCCCGATAGTTGCGGCGTATTTTAGGCACGAACAGTGAGAGCAAAAAGACCGAGCCAACAATAGAAAGCGAAGAATACTTCGCCATCGTTGCCAGCCCTGTAGTGAGGGCGAATGCCAGCCACCATTTGGGGTGATCGTCAATGGCACGCAGGAAAAACAGCAATGACCACGGCCAGAGCATCACTAAAAGGTAATTATCATTATAAGGAATGATATCAAAATTGATGACACCGGATAGGTTCAAAGTCAGCATGGCAAGCCATGCGAGTACAACTTTACCCGTCAGCCGGAAAGCCAGTTGCCAAACCCCAAGCATCCCGATGGCAATAGCAACAAAGTGGGTGAAATACCAATAAAAACTGAGAGAAATGTTGCTGATAGAGATAGCGGGTAGCATGATGGCTCCCACTAGCCATGGATTTTTGGGTGAACCCCATTCCCCATTAATACCCCAGTTCAAGGCTTCTACGGCATCATAGGGAACAGTGGGATCGAGAAAGTAACTTGCTATTATCCACAAAACAGCATAACCAGTGACCCAAAGATACAATGGCATGCGATAAGAAGAGGTATCAAAAAAGCGCATGGTAGCCTGAAAATATTATTTGAGTTAAATCTATCCATAATACTAGACGAAATTTAAACTATAAGTGAATGACATTGGATGTTAAAGGGAGTTTCTGTTAGATTCCGCCGAAAATATCTTGATAAAAATGAGTTGAGTCACACGCTATGAGCCCGTTAAAGAAAAAATCACCGGCGAAACCTTCCGTTGGTAAGCAAAAAAGAAAAAGTCGCGCAGAGCTGGATGCAGAAGGTCGCGAACGTAAACGCCAGAAAAAACGTCGTGGTAAACTGTCAGGCAGCCGTCATAACGGTCATGACGGTAATAAAAAGCATCCAGTAGCCAGACAGGAAAAAGATCCACGTATCGGCAGTAAGGTTCCGGTTCCTCTGCTCGTCGGTGAGCAAGAGAGGGTAGTGAAACCAACGGCTGAACCGGCTGTAGAGAAACAGAAACCGCGCCTGTCACCGCAGGAAGAGCTGGACATGTTGGAAAATGATGAGCGATTGGATGACTTGTTGGCACGCCTTGAACAGGGGGAAAAACTGTCTCAGGAAGACAATGCTTATGTCGACAATATGCTCGATCGCATTGATACCCTGATGGAAGAGTTGGGTATTGCGCTGGAAGAAGAGGACGGCGAGGAAGGATCACAGGAAGATATCATGCAATTGCTGAAGGGTAAGTAACGCCTTCATTAATGAATTGTGATCGTAAAAGGCGGGTTCATTCTGATAACCATGATATTAATAACCACAATGTCAGTATGTTATTTATTGTGGTTATTGGGTAAACTATGGCGGCTATCGCAACGTAAACGTCGGTTGCGTATTATCATCATGGCACGACGTTTCGATTCCACGAAAATGTTGCGTTTTGATGGGCGAAAACAGCGGAAGGAATAAGCATGTCAGAGCAAGCCATTGTTTGGGATCTGCCTTTGATCCAAAAATACAACTATTCAGGTCCTCGTTATACTTCGTATCCAACAGCATTGGAGTTTAACCAACAATACGATGCATCTGCTTTTGCTCAGGCTGCTGTCCGTTATCCTGATCGTCCGCTTTCCCTCTATATTCATATCCCGTTTTGCCATAAGCTTTGTTATTTCTGTGGTTGCAATAAGCTGGTTACGCGCCAAAAGCACAAGGCGGATGACTATCTGAATGTGCTGGAAAAAGAGATTACTGCCCGTGCCAAATTATTTTCCCAGCGGAAAGTCAGCCAGATGCACTGGGGCGGAGGCACGCCGACCTATCTGGACAAAACGCAGATCAGTCGATTGATGTCGATGCTGCGCAGCCATTTCCATTTTCTGCCTGATGCTGAACTTTCCATTGAAATTGATCCGCGTGAAATTGAACTCGATGTCATTGATCACTTGCATCACGAAGGCTTTAATCGCCTGAGTATGGGGGTGCAGGATTTCAATAAAGATGTACAACGTTTGGTGAATCGAGAGCAGGATGAAGCGTTTATTTTCGCACTGATCAAGCGCGCCCGTGAAACAGGTTTTACATCCACCAGCATTGATCTGATTTATGGCCTGCCGAAACAGACACCCGAAAGTTTTGCTTTTACCTTGCAGCGGGTGTTGGCCTTGTCTCCTGATCGTTTAAGTGTCTTCAACTATGCTCACTTACCGAATTTATTTGCGGCACAGCGCAAGATTAAGGAGCAGGATTTACCCACTGCGGCGCAGAAGTTGGATATCTTGCAAGAAACGATTGCGACCCTGACAGGGAATGGCTATCAGTTTATTGGGATGGATCACTTTGCCCGTCCTGATGATGAATTGGCGATTGCGCAACGCCAAGGCATCTTGCACCGTAACTTTCAGGGATATACCACGCAGGGAGAATGCGATTTACTGGGTATGGGGGTTTCCGCGATCAGTATGCTGGGGGATAGTTACGTCCAGAACCAGAAAGACCTAAAAACTTACTATGCGGCGGTGGACGCACAGGGCCATGCTTTATGGCGTGGTTTATCCTTGACGCAAGATGATTGCATTCGTCGTGATGTGATTAAGGCATTAATCTGTAACTTCCGGCTGAATTTTGCGGATATTGAGCGGTGTTATGGGCTGAATTTCACGGATTACTTTGCCGAAGACCTGCAATTATTGGCACCGTTGGCAGCAGATGGGTTAGTTGAAGTGACTGAATCGCAGATCCAGGTATCCCCGAAAGGGCGATTGCTGATACGTAATATTTGTATGTGTTTTGATAGCTATCTGCGTATTCAGATGCGGCAGCGGCAGTTCTCACGGGTGATATGAAGGCTTAATTTTCTATTGAAATATCTAACACATTACGATTGGCTGAGATAGGCGAATCTAAACACCCCCGATAAAAATCAGAGGTAAGTAACTATGGAAAAAGTAACAGAAGAATTAATGATAGAACATGGTTTTACATTAAAGGAAATAAATCAAATAAAGTCTGCTTCTCAGCGGTCCGGTCACGATATAAAAAAAGAAATTATGATTCTAAGTAATGGATTTTATGGTTTAATATTAGGATTAATTA
>NZ_JADEUF010000014.1 GCF_015163655.1 Xenorhabdus griffiniae
TATCCACCCACACACTCAGTTCGAATCTGAAGTGTATATCCTGAGCAAAGATGAAGGTGGTCGTCATACGCCATTCTTCAAAGGTTACCGTCCACAGTTCTACTTCCGTACGACTGACGTAACCGGTACTATCGAACTGCCAGAAGGCGTAGAGATGGTAATGCCAGGTGACAACATCAACATGAAAGTGACTCTGATTGCGCCAATCGCAATGGACGACGGTCTGCGTTTCGCCATCCGTGAAGGCGGCCGTACTGTAGGCGCTGGTGTTGTTGCTAAAGTGATCGCATAATTTTTTTAATGTGTTCATTTTGGAAGGGCATCGATAGATGCCCTTTTTATACGTTGTCTTAAGAAGAACCTATCTCATCAATAGTTGTTCATTATTGGCCAATTAAGGCAGATAAATTGCTATTTGATTGCTATTCTTAATTATTGGTGAGATAGGCTCTGATACAACGGATAGGCTTAAATATCATTAAGATATAAAAGTCCTGCTGAATTAAGGTGCCGAGTCAGATACAATTACAATTATCTTTGGGTTCGGTCTGATTTGTTTTGCTCTTGCGAGGCAAGCTGGCTATCTATTTACATCATAGTTACTTACATATAGTTACAGGTTGGTTTATGAGTGCGAATAGCGATGCTCAAGAAAGCGGGCGTGGTCTTGATATAGCAAAATGGCTATTAGTGGCAGTGCTACTGGTGGTTGCTATTGTGGGTAATTACTATTACCGAGAGTATAACCTGCCTCTGCGCGCGATAGCCGTGGTTGCTATTGTTGCCCTTGCAGGAGCAGTTGCATTGTGGACTGTAAAAGGTAAAGCTGCATTAGCCTTTGCCCGTGAAGCCCGCATTGAAATGCGTAAAGTCATTTGGCCAACTCGCCAGGAAGCACTGCATACGACTTTAATTGTTGCAGCTGTGACGGCTGTCATGTCTCTTATTTTGTGGGGGCTTGATGGTATTCTGGTGCGTTTAGTTTCATTTATTACAGGCCTGAGGTTTTAAAAAATGTCTGAGTCCCCAAAAAAGCGTTGGTATGTCATCCAGGCATTTTCTGGGTTTGAAGGTCGCGTCGCTCAATCTCTGCGTGAACATATCAAATTACAAGAGATGGAAGATTTTTTTGGCGAAGTGATGGTGCCGACAGAAGAAGTTGTTGAGATCCGCAGTGGTCAGCGCCGTAAAAGCGAGCGTAAATTCTTCCCTGGCTATGTCTTGGTACAGATGGTAATGAACGATGCGACTTGGCATTTGGTTCGTAGTGTACCTCGCGTAATGGGTTTTATCGGTGGCACCTCTGACCGCCCAGCACCAATCAGCGATAAAGAAGTTGATGCGATCATGAATCGTCTTCAACAGGTTGGTGATAAACCACGGCCAAAAACTCTGTTCGAACCAGGCGAAATGGTTCGAGTCAGCGATGGCCCGTTTGCAGACTTCAATGGTGTGGTAGAAGAAGTCGATTACGAGAAGAGCCGCTTGAAAGTATCGGTTTCTATCTTTGGTCGTGCTACGCCTGTTGAGCTGGATTTCAGCCAGGTAGAGAAAGTCTAATCTGGTGATTAAGTAAGCGTTTATGCTTGCAAAGGGTGTGAAATTAGCATACAATTTCGCGCCTTTTGTTTTTTATCCAAGCATCATTTTTAGATGATACTTAGATAATTATTAGGTTAGTTAAAGTTTTTAGTGACCTGGTCTTTAATAGACGGGGTTCGAATCGTCAGGGGAGCCTCATTTTGAGGCGATAAGACCCGCATAGAGGAAAAATAAATGGCTAAGAAAGTACAAGCCTACGTTAAGCTGCAAGTTGCAGCGGGTATGGCTAACCCAAGCCCACCAGTTGGTCCAGCTCTGGGTCAGCAGGGTGTTAACATCATGGAATTCTGTAAAGCATTCAATGCTAAAACTGAAAGCATTGAGAAAGGCTTGCCAATTCCAGTTGTTATTACTGTTTACGCAGACCGTTCTTTCACTTTCGTTACCAAAACCCCACCAGCGGCTGTTCTGCTGAAAAAAGCAGCAGGCATTAAATCTGGTTCTGGCAAACCGAACAAAGATAAAGTTGGTAAAGTAACCAGCGCTCAGATTCGTGAAATTGCTGAAACTAAAGCTGCGGACATGACTGGTGCTGACGTTGACGCGATGATGCGTTCAATCGAAGGTACTGCTCGTTCCATGGGCCTGGTAGTGGAGGGTTAATCAATGGCTAAACTGACCAAGCGCATGCGCACTATCCGTGAAAAAGTTGATGCAACTAAACAATATGACATCAACGAAGCTGTTACTCTGCTGAAAGAACTGGCGACTGCCAAATTCGTAGAAAGCGTTGACGTAGCTGTTAATCTTGGCATTGATGCTCGTAAATCTGACCAGAACGTTCGTGGTGCAACTGTACTGCCACACGGTACTGGCCGTTCAGTACGTGTTGCTGTATTTACTCAGGGTGCAAACGCTGAAGCGGCTAAAGCTGCTGGCGCAGAACTGGTAGGTATGGAAGATCTGGCTGAACTGGTTAAGAAAGGCGAGATGGACTTCGACGTTGTTATCGCATCTCCAGATGCAATGCGCGTTGTTGGCCAACTGGGTCAAATCCTGGGCCCACGCGGTCTGATGCCAAACCCGAAAGTAGGTACTGTAACTCCTAACGTTGCTGAAGCTGTACAGAACGCTAAAGCGGGTCAGGTTCGTTACCGTAACGACAAGAACGGTATCATCCACACCACTATCGGTAAAGTTGACTTCGACGCTGACAAACTGAAAGAAAACCTGGAAGCTCTGCTGGTTGCGCTGAAAAAAGCAAAACCATCTTCTGCTAAAGGCGTTTACGTTAAGAAAGTTAGCCTGTCTACTACCATGGGTGCAGGTGTTGCGATCGACCAGTCTAGTCTGAACGCATCAGCAGCTTAATGATTTAAGCTGAGAATAACGCTTTACCTTAGCGTCAGATTTGTCTAAAATCTGACGCTTCAAATTTGCCTGATCAGTGTGTTTTATAACACACAGCTTTCGAAAAATAAGGCAGTATCGGCAAATAACAAGTTTTCGGTTGGAGCTTGGCCTCATCCAAGCCCCGTCCAAGACCGCAGGCGTAAGTAATTACTTAATATCCTGCGTAGACGGTGACAGAGCCAAATGAAATTTATTTTCTGGATTCTGCTCACCGTGTTTCAGCGCTCAGGCACATTTGGTGTTTTGAGTGAAGTGAGTCCCGGGTTTGCCCGGTTAATCCAGGAGCAAGAAGCTAATGGCACTAAATCTTCAAGACAAACAAGCGATTGTTGCTGAAGTCAGCGAAGTAGCCAAAGGCGCGCTGTCTGCGGTTGTTGCGGATTCTCGCGGCGTTACCGTAGATAAAATGACTGAACTGCGTAAAGCAGGTCGCGAAGCTGGCGTTTATATGCGTGTTGTTCGTAACACTCTGATGCGCCGTGCTGTTGAAGGTACTGAGTTTGAGTGCCTGAAAGAAGCGTTTGTTGGTCCAACCTTGATTGCTTTTTCTAACGAACATCCGGGCGCAGCTGCTCGTCTGTTCAAAGATTTCGCGAAAGCGAACCCAGCATTCGAGATTAAAGCAGCAGCCTTTGAAGGTGAGTTTATCCCAGCGAGCAACATCGATCGCCTGGCAACACTCCCAACTTACGAAGAAGCAATCGCACGCCTGATGTCAACCATGAAAGAAGCCGCTGCAGGCAAACTGGTTCGCACTCTGGCTGCGCTACGCGATCAGAAAGAAGCTGCTTAATTGCTTATTTCCTTCGTTGCTTTTTAACGTATAAATTTTTTCTGAATTTTAGGAACACTTGTTATGTCTATCACTAAAGAACAAATTCTGGACGCAGTTGCAGAAATGTCTGTAATGGACGTTGTTGAACTGATCAGCATGATGGAAGAAAAATTCGGCGTTTCTGCTGCTGCAGCTGTAGCTGTAGTTGGTGGTGCTGCTGAAGCCGTTGAAGAAAAAACTGAATTCGACGTAATCCTGACTGGCGCTGGCGCTAACAAAGTTGCTGTAATCAAAGCAGTACGTGGCGCAACTGGCCTGGGTCTGAAAGAAGCGAAAGACCTGGTTGAAAGCGCACCAGCAGCTCTGAAAGAAGGCATCAGCAAAGAAGACGCTGAAGCTCTGAAAAAATCTCTGGAAGAAGCAGGTGCTTCTGTTGAGATCAAGTAAGATCTGTTTGAAGTTCGCAGCCTGATTTTTTAAGGCTGGCGGCTGGCGGTTTTTTAATCGCCAGCCTTTTTGCGCTGTAAGGGCATTATCTGAAAACCAGATTTGCCTGAAAGGCATTAATAGGGAGTTAGTAGCATTTCACACTGTTTGGCTGCTAATAAACCCAAGATACTTCTTCCTATTGACGACTTAATATACTGCGTTCTCAGCTACGATCCACTCGGGTAGCTCGGTAGTAAAGGTAACGCAATGAAATGATTTAAGAGTAATAGTAATGGGTATTACGGAAAATATTCTGTTTTCTGTTCGAAAAAATAGTGTTGCAGAGTGCTGTCCTTAAGGGCGGACAGAGTGGGTCACTTATCAGCGAGCTGAGGAACCCTATGGTTTACTCCTATACCGAGAAAAAACGTATTCGTAAGGATTTTGGTAAACGTCCACAAGTTTTGGATGTTCCATACCTTCTTTCTATCCAACTTGACTCGTTCCAGAAGTTTATCGAGCAAGATCCTGAAGGCCAAAATGGACTGGAAGCGGCCTTCCGTTCAGTGTTTCCAATTCAGAGCTACAGCGGCAATTCAGAGCTGCAATATGTAAGCTATCGTCTTGGCGAACCTGTCTTTGATGTCAAAGAGTGTCAGATCCGTGGCGTGACTTTTTCCGCACCTCTGCGTGTTAAGTTGCGTCTGGTGATCTATGAGCGCGAAGCGCCAGAAGGCACAGTTAAGGACATCAAAGAACAAGAAGTCTACATGGGTGAAATTCCACTCATGACTGATAACGGGACTTTCGTTATCAACGGTACTGAGCGCGTTATCGTATCTCAGTTGCATCGTAGCCCAGGCGTTTTCTTTGACAGCGATAAGGGTAAAACCCATTCATCCGGTAAGGTACTGTATAATGCACGTATCATTCCTTACCGCGGTTCGTGGTTAGATTTCGAATTTGATCCAAAAGATAACCTGTTTGTGCGTATCGACCGCCGCCGTAAGTTGCCGGCTTCGATTATTCTGCGTGCGATGGATTATTCTTCTGAAGACATCCTGAATCTGTTCTTCAAAAAAACCGTTTTCGAAATTCGCGACAATAAATTGCAGATGATCCTGATTCCAGAACGTCTGCGTGGCGAGACAGCTTCATTTGATATTGAAGCAAACGGCAAGGTTTATGTTGAAAAAGGCCGCCGTATCACCGCTCGTCATATCCGCCAGTTAGAAAAAGAGCAGGTAGACCGTATTGAGGTGCCTGTTGAATATATCGCGGGTAAAGTTGTAGCAAAAGATTACATCGACCAGAACACAGGTGAAATCATCTGTGCGGCTAACATGGAACTCTCTTTGGATCTGCTGGCGCGTTTAAGCCAGGCTGGTTACAAATCTATCGAGACCCTGTTCACCAATGATCTGGACCACGGTGCTTATATTTCCGAAACTCTGCGTGTTGACCCAACCAATGATCGCCTGAGCGCACTGGTTGAAATCTATCGCATGATGCGTCCGGGTGAACCACCAACACGTGAAGCCGCAGAAAACCTGTTTGAGAACTTGTTCTTCTCTGAAGATCGTTATGATCTGTCTGCGGTTGGTCGTATGAAGTTCAACCGTTCACTGGATCGTGAAGAGGTTGAAGGTTCCGGTATCCTGAGCAAAGAAGACATCATTGACGTGATGAAGAAGCTCATCGATATCCGTAACGGTAAAGGTGAAGTCGACGATATCGACCACTTGGGCAACCGTCGTATCCGTTCCGTTGGTGAAATGGCTGAAAACCAGTTCCGTGTCGGCTTGGTTCGTGTAGAACGTGCAGTGAAAGAGCGTTTGTCTCTGGGCGATCTGGATACCCTGATGCCACAGGACATGATCAACGCCAAACCAATTTCTGCGGCGGTGAAAGAGTTCTTTGGTTCGAGCCAGTTATCTCAGTTCATGGACCAGAACAACCCACTGTCTGAAATCACCCATAAACGCCGTATTTCTGCGTTGGGTCCAGGCGGTTTGACCCGTGAGCGTGCAGGCTTTGAAGTTCGAGACGTACACCCAACTCACTACGGCCGTGTATGTCCAATCGAAACACCTGAAGGTCCAAACATCGGTTTGATTAACTCATTGTCCGTTTATGCGCGTACCAATGAGTATGGTTTCCTGGAAACACCTTACCGCTTAGTTCGTGACGGCGTGGTGACTGATGAAATTCACTACCTGTCTGCAATCGAAGAAGGTAACTACGTTATTGCTCAGGCGAACACCGTATTGGATGAAGGAGGCCATTTCGTTGAAGAATTGGTTACTTGCCGTCATTACGATGAATCCAGCTTGTTCAACCGTGATCAGGTTCAGTACATGGACGTTTCGACACAACAGATCGTGTCCGTCGGTGCTTCTCTGATCCCATTCCTTGAACACGATGACGCCAACCGTGCATTGATGGGTGCGAACATGCAACGTCAGGCGGTTCCAACTCTGCGCGCTGATAAGCCGCTGGTCGGAACAGGTATGGAGCGTGCGGTAGCGGTTGACTCCGGTGTAACCTCTGTGGCTAAACGCGGCGGTGTGGTTCAATACGTTGACGCATCTCGTATCGTTATCAAGGTTAACGAAGATGAAATGTACGCGGGTGAAGCGGGCATTGATATCTATAACCTGACCAAGTATACCCGTTCAAACCAAAACACCTGTATCAACCAGACACCATGTGTTTCTTTGGGTGAACTGGTAGAACGCGGTGACGTGCTGGCTGATGGTCCATCCACTGACTTGGGTGAACTGGCTCTGGGCCAGAACATGCGTGTGGCGTTCATGCCGTGGAATGGTTATAACTTCGAGGACTCCATCCTCGTCTCTGAGCGTGTTGTTCAGGAAGACCGTTTCACCACTATTCACATTCAAGAACTGGCTTGTGTGTCTCGTGACACTAAACTGGGGCCTGAAGAGATTACGGCTGACATCCCTAACGTAGGTGAAGCTGCGCTGTCTAAACTGGACGAATCCGGTATCGTTTATATCGGTGCGGAAGTGAAAGGTGGCGACATTCTGGTTGGTAAAGTGACACCGAAAGGTGAAACTCAGCTGACTCCAGAAGAAAAACTGTTGCGTGCGATCTTCGGTGAGAAAGCGTCTGATGTGAAAGATTCCTCACTGCGCGTACCAAACGGTGTTTCTGGTACTGTTATCGACGTACAAGTCTTTACCCGTGATGGCGTAGAAAAAGACAAGCGTGCGTTGGAAATCGAAGAGATGCAGTTGCGTGAGGCTAAGAAAGACCTGACCGAAGAACTGCAAATTTTCGAAGCTGGCCTGTTTGCGCGTATTCACTCTGTATTGGTTGCCGGTGGTGTTGAAGCGGAAAAACTCAGCAAACTTCCTCGTGCGCGTTGGTTGGAGCTGGGCCTGGCTGATGAAGAAAAACAAAATCAGCTGGAGCAGTTGGCAGAACAGTATGACGAACTGAAAGTAGAGTTCGAGAAAAAACTGGATGCTAAACGCCGTAAGATCACTCAGGGTGACGATCTGGCACCAGGTGTGCTGAAAATTGTCAAAGTGTATCTGGCGGTGAAACGTCAGATCCAGCCTGGTGACAAGATGGCAGGTCGTCACGGTAACAAAGGTGTTATCTCCAAGATTAACCCGATCGAAGACATGCCTTACGATGAAAACGGCACACCAGTGGACATCGTCTTGAACCCGCTGGGCGTACCATCACGTATGAACATCGGTCAGATTCTGGAAACTCACTTAGGTATGGCGGCGAAAGGCATTGGTGACAAGATCAATGCAATGCTGAAACAGCAACAAGAAGTTGCCAAGCTGCGTGAATTTATCCAGAAAGCGTATGATCTGGGTGATGATACCCGTCAGAAAGTTGACTTGAGTACCTTCACCGATGAAGAAGTGATGCGTCTGGCAGAAAACTTGAGAAAGGGTATGCCGATCGCAACACCTGTCTTTGACGGTGCAAAAGAGACCGAAATCAAAGAGTTGTTGAAACTGGGTGGCTTGCCGACTTCCGGTCAGATCACGCTGTTCGATGGCCGTACAGGTGAACAATTCGAGCGTCAGGTAACCGTTGGTTACATGTACATGCTGAAATTGAACCACTTGGTTGATGACAAGATGCACGCCCGTTCTACCGGCTCTTACAGCCTGGTGACTCAGCAACCGCTGGGTGGTAAGGCACAGTTCGGTGGACAGCGTTTCGGTGAGATGGAAGTGTGGGCATTGGAAGCATACGGTGCGGCGTACACCCTGCAAGAAATGCTCACCGTTAAATCCGACGATGTTAACGGTCGAACCAAGATGTATAAAAACATCGTGGATGGTAACCACCAGATGGAACCTGGCATGCCGGAATCTTTCAACGTATTGCTGAAAGAAATCCGTTCGTTGGGTATCAACATCGAGCTGGAAGACGAATAAATTCGTTTTTCCGCTGGTACTGCCCGATATAAGAATGTCGGGTGGCTTACCAGCCAGTGGTTATACTGGTTATAGAGGGGAGTGGCATGGGCCACTCACCTAACAGGTCTAACTCCGACAGGAGCCATTTCGTGAAAGACTTATTGAAGTTTCTGAAAGCGCAAACCAAGACCGAAGAGTTTGATGCGATCAAAATTGCTCTGGCCTCTCCAGATATGATCCGTTCGTGGTCATTCGGGGAAGTAAAAAAGCCGGAAACTATTAACTACCGTACGTTCAAGCCTGAGCGTGACGGTCTTTTCTGTGCGCGTATTTTCGGGCCAGTAAAAGATTACGAATGCTTGTGTGGTAAATACAAGCGTTTGAAACACCGTGGTGTGATTTGTGAGAAATGTGGCGTTGAAGTAACCCAGACTAAAGTTCGTCGTGATCGTATGGGTCACATTGAACTGGCATCTCCAACCGCTCACATTTGGTTCCTGAAATCTCTGCCATCCCGCATCGGCTTATTGCTGGATATGCCTCTGCGCGATATTGAACGCGTACTGTACTTCGAATCCTATGTGGTTGTTGAAGGGGGTATGACCAGCCTTGAGCGTGGACAAATCCTGACTGAAGAACAGTATCTGGATGCACTGGAAGAGTTCGGTGATGAATTTGACGCAAAAATGGGTGCAGAAGCAATCCAGGCTTTGCTGAAAAGCATCGATCTGGAAAACGAATGTGAAACCTTGCGCGAAGAACTGAACGAAACCAACTCTGAAACCAAGCGTAAGAAGCTGACCAAGCGTATTAAACTGCTGGAAGCGTTCATTCAGTCTGGCAACAAACCAGAGTGGATGGTTCTGACCGTTCTGCCAGTTCTGCCACCGGATTTGCGTCCACTGGTTCCACTGGATGGCGGCCGTTTCGCAACTTCAGACCTGAACGATCTGTATCGTCGCGTTATTAACCGTAACAACCGTTTGAAGCGCCTGTTGGATCTGGCAGCACCAGATATCATCGTACGTAACGAAAAACGTATGTTGCAGGAAGCGGTTGATGCGCTGCTGGACAACGGCCGTCGCGGTCGGGCAATTACCGGTTCCAATAAGCGCCCTCTGAAATCCCTGGCAGACATGATCAAGGGTAAACAGGGGCGTTTCCGTCAGAACTTGCTGGGTAAACGTGTTGACTACTCAGGTCGTTCTGTTATTACCGTAGGTCCATACCTGCGCCTGCATCAGTGTGGTCTGCCTAAGAAGATGGCACTGGAGCTGTTTAAGCCATTTATTTACGGCAAACTGGAACTGCGTGGCCTGGCGACGACTATTAAAGCCGCCAAGAAAATGGTTGAGCGTGAAGAAGCGGTGGTATGGGATATCCTGGATGAAGTCATCCGTGAGCACCCTGTTCTGCTGAACCGTGCACCTACCCTCCACCGTTTGGGTATTCAGGCATTTGAACCCGTTCTGATCGAGGGTAAAGCTATTCAGTTGCACCCACTCGTGTGTGCGGCATATAACGCCGACTTCGACGGTGACCAGATGGCTGTTCACGTACCGTTGACACTGGAAGCTCAGTTGGAAGCGCGTGCGTTGATGATGTCTACCAACAACATCCTGTCTCCAGCGAGCGGTGAACCTATCATCGTTCCATCTCAGGACGTTGTATTGGGTTTGTACTACATGACCCGTGACTGTGTTAACGCGAAAGGCGAAGGCATGGTTCTGACTGGTCCTAAAGAAGCAGAACGCGTATACCGCGCAGGTCTGGCTTCTCTGCACGCCCGTGTCAAAGTTCGTATCACAGAAGAAGTGAAAGACGGTGAAGGTAATGTCACTGTCAATACGGGATTGGTTGATACGACCATTGGCCGTGCCATCCTGTGGATGATTGTACCGCGTGGCTTGCCATACTCATTGATTAACCAGCCACTGGGTAAAAAAGCTATCTCCAAGATGCTAAATACCTGTTACCGCATACTGGGTTTGAAGCCAACCGTTATTTTGGCTGACCAGACCATGTATACCGGTTTTGCTTACGCTGCTCGTTCAGGGGTATCCGTAGGTATTGACGACATGGTTATTCCTGAGAAGAAAGAAGGCATCATCGCTGAAGCTGAAGCGGAAGTGGCCGAAATTCAGGAACAGTTCCAGTCAGGTCTGGTAACTGCTGGCGAACGTTATAACAAAGTTATCGATATCTGGGCTGCGGCGAACGAACGTGTTGCTAAGGCGATGATGGAAAACCTGTCTTCTGAAACAGTGATTAACCGTAACGGTGAAGAAGAACAACAGGTTTCCTTCAACAACATCTTTATGATGGCCGACTCCGGTGCGCGTGGTTCTGCTGCTCAGATCCGTCAGTTGGCGGGTATGCGTGGTCTGATGGCAACGCCAGATGGCTCCATTATCGAAACCCCAATTACCGCGAACTTCCGTGAAGGTCTGAACGTACTCCAGTACTTCATCTCAACCCACGGTGCTCGTAAAGGTCTTGCTGATACCGCATTGAAAACGGCGAACTCCGGTTACCTGACCCGTCGTCTGGTTGACGTTGCCCAAGACTTGGTTGTAACTGAAGATGACTGTGGTACTCACGACGGTATCCTGATGACCCCAGTTATCGAAGGTGGTGATGTTAAAGAACCACTGCGTGAACGTGTATTGGGACGTGTAGCGGCGGAAGACATCCTGAAGCCAGGCACAGCGGACATTCTGGTTCCACGTAACACGTTGCTGAACGAAAAATGGTGTGATCTGTTAGAAGAGAACTCTGTTGACAGCGTGAAAGTACGCTCCGTAGTAAGTTGTGAAACTGACTTTGGTGTTTGTGCGAACTGTTACGGCCGTGACCTTGCTCGTGGTCACCTGATCAACAAAGGTGAAGCGATCGGTGTTATCGCAGCACAGTCAATCGGTGAACCAGGTACACAGTTGACGATGCGTACGTTCCACATCGGTGGTGCGGCATCTCGTGCGGCAGCAGAATCCAGCATTCAGGTACGTAACAAAGGTCATTTGAAACTGATCAACGCGAAATTCGTTACGAACTCAGCAAGCAAACTGGTTATTACCTCTCGTAATACCGAATTGCGCCTGATCGACGATTTCGGTCGTACCAAAGAGAGCTATAAAGTTCCTTACGGCTCGGTATTGACGAAAGGTGATGGTGAGACAGTAGCTGGCGGTGAAACCGTTGCAAACTGGGATCCACACACCATGCCAATCGTGAGTGAAGTATCCGGTATTATCCAGTTCTACGACATGGTTGATGGTCAAACCATTACCCGTCAGACGGATGAACTGACCGGCCTGTCTTCACTGGTGGTTCTGGATAGTGCAGAGCGTACTGGTAGTGGTAAAGACCTGCGTCCGGCACTGAAAATCGTAGACGCTCAGGGTAACGACGTTCTGATCCCAGGTACAGATATGCCTGCTCAGTACTTCCTGCCGGGTAAAGCGATTGTTCAGCTGGAAGATGGTATGTCCATCTCTGCGGGTGATACATTGGCGCGTATTCCTCAGGAATCTGGCGGTACTAAAGATATCACCGGTGGTCTGCCACGCGTTGCGGACTTGTTCGAAGCTCGTCGTCCGAAAGAGCCTGCTATCCTGGCAGAAATCAGCGGTATTGTTTCCTTCGGTAAAGAAACCAAAGGCAAGCGCCGTCTGGTCATTACTCCGCTGGATGGTGGTGAACCTTACGAAGAGATGATCCCTAAATGGCGTCAGCTCAACGTGTTCGAAGGTGAGGTTGTTGAACGTGGTGACGTGATCTCCGATGGTCCAGAATCTCCACATGACATTCTGCGCCTGCGTGGTGTTCATGCTGTTGCTCGTTATATCACTAACGAAGTACAGGAAGTTTACCGTCTGCAAGGCGTTAAGATTAACGATAAACACATTGAAGTTATCGTTCGTCAGATGCTGCGTAAAGCAACCATTGCGAATGCGGGTAGTTCCGAATTCCTTGAGGGCGAGCAGGTTGAATACGCCCGCGTTAAGGTTTCGAACCGCAAACTGGAGCAGGATGGCAAAGTACCAGCTCTTTTCCAGCGTGACCTGTTGGGTATCACCAAGGCATCACTGGCAACAGAATCCTTCATCTCTGCGGCATCGTTCCAGGAAACAACCCGCGTTCTGACTGAAGCTGCTGTTGCTGGTAAACGTGATGAACTGCGTGGCCTGAAAGAGAACGTCATCGTTGGTCGCTTGATCCCTGCGGGTACAGGTTATGCTTACCATCAGGATCGCATTCGTCGTCGTCAAGAAAATGAAGTGGTTGAAGCGCCACAGTTTAGCGTTGACGAAGCCACTGCAAACCTTGCTGAATTGTTGAATGCAGGTTTTGGTAGCAGCAGCGATAACGAGTAATCGTGATGCATAGCATACCTTATATAGTATAGCTAATCGTGAAATGCCCTCTCCTGGTAGAGGGCATTTTTTATTGGATGGAAAATTAAAATGAGACGAATTATTTATGTTCTTACAAAGAGTTTCTTAGCACTTTTGATATGTTTTTCTAATCCGGCTTTATCGCAATACCACGATTTCCCACATTATCATTACATGGAAGTGACTAAAGAGAGTGAAATCTATTCTTGGGTAGGTGAGCATATCATTAAGGTTGGTTTATTCAAGAAAGGGCAAGTCCTTAAAGTTGCTGAAGAAGAAGGGGAAGAAAATGGTCACTATGTGCTTCATTTCGGAAATGGAAGCGGTTATATAGATAAAGAAAATTTAAAGGAAATTAAGCAATCTGCATTCCCCAGTGATCCCTTTAGCATTGATCCCTTTCACAAAAAAGCAGCCCAAAACTTGATGATAATTAAGGCAGCTCAAGTTTATAGCACACCTGATACGGATAGCCAACCAATTGCCGTTTTGCGGGAAAATCTCCGCTATCCGGTTTTAGATAAATTACAAGATCCTTTCCATCATACTTGGTACGAAATTAATTTGGGTGATCGATTAGGTTACATAAGTGATCGGGATGCTAAACTGGATAATGGTATTCCTTTATTAACCTATCATCATATTCTTAAAGATGTTAAACGTTTTTTACATAGCTCAACAACAACATCCTTGACTGCTTTTCGTGAGCAGATGGCGTATTTGAAGCGAGCGGGTTATATCACAATTTCATTATATGAATTAGAAGGTTACCTAAATGGCTCTATTAACTTGCCAGCAAAAGTGGTTGGCTTAACCTTTGATGATGGGTTGAAATCCGTTTATCGTTATGCCTATCCCATTTTGAAAGAAAATGGTCAGAAAGCTACACTCTTTATTATTTCATCCAGAATTAAACGCCACCCGCAGAAATGGGAGCCGGATACCCTGCAATTCTTGAGTCTTCCAGAATTGTATGCCATGCAAGATGTATTTGATTTTCAATCTCATACCCATTTCTTGCATCGTTTTAGCAAGAAGAATCAACAACCCATACTATTAAGTCGGTCGTATCATAATATCCTGTATGATTTCAAACGTTCCAAACGGGTATTATCGCAATTAAATCCGCATGTGTTTTATCTCTCTTATCCTTTTGGTAGATATAATTTAAAGGCAATGAAAGCGGCTAAACAAGCTGGATTTCATTTGGCCGTTACCACGGTAAAGGGAAAAGTTAAATTGGGAGATAATCCCTTTTCTTTAAAACGGTTATATATATTGCGCACAGATCCGATTGAGAAAATGGCAAAAATGATTGCTAATAAACCTATTTAACGCCTTCACTATCGCTCAATAATTGAATGTATACCAATCTAACTTCAAGATGCGTGTGATTTCTCCCCGCAACGCGAGGAGAAATCACATTTGATATAGTGTTGTAAATTGCAACTTGAAGTTTAATTCCTATAGGAAGGATTGTAAGATCATGTAATTGCTAAATAGCAAGAGAATGTTTTAATATGATATTTTTCATTGAGGATAGAAATGATGGATTTCTTGGGATTAATATTGGAAATATTTTATAGGATCATAAAGTGCACTATTAAGTTTTTTGCATGGATATTTAAGATTACCATGAAGGAAAGAGTAATTTCATTACTTTCCATAGGGATTTTATTTTGTATTATATTTTCATTCATAATCCCTAGATTTATTTTTGGTATTTTACTGTTACTCATGTTTATCTATTTGATTTATAAATTTCGTGGGAAAATAAATAATTATCTGAGTAAGAAAGGGATTATGGGTTACTTTAAGTAAATATGATGTTGGTAATACTATGTAATGAAAATTTATCCAATAAGGATAATGAACGTATCTTTTAAGAGCCTATTCCTTTAGGCTCTTAAGTTTAATATCTCGCTATAATGATTTGATGAATTTATTTTTTGTTTTTTATCGCCTTAATAAAAGTTTCCCGCGCAGTTGGAGAACCAAGTCGTTCTGCTTCATCTAATAGTTTCAATGCTTTGTCAACATCACCACTGTTAATAGCTCTTTTGATAGCGTCATTGAAATACCGTTCGGTATCGTTCAGTACAGGTTTAACTACTGGGGCATCAGCCGGGGTTGTTCTTATCGGCGATGCAGATACTGTTTGTGTGGAACCAACTGTGACGGATTTAGGCGAAGGTGAAGAAAATACCTGGCCTATCAGGATATTGCCTGCATTGCTTTCTGATTGCACTTTCAGCGTCAGTATACCTGTTGCTGTATGGCGAGCGATCGGATCTGGAATATCCGGCACAGAATTACCGACACCTTTGGCATAAGCCTTAGCAGGATCAACCATTTGTGTCGAAGCTTGTACATCAGAACGAGTGGTGTAAATCAGCAAATAGATGCGTTGTTGTCCCAATGCTGGTGTCAGCTTTAACACTCCTTCAAGCCTATCGGTGGACATAATACTGGGTTGTTGATAGCGGAAGTAGTGGCTTGGATAGAAAGCCGCAGGGTGGAGTTGTTCATCAAGAACTAAAACATTCGGTGAATATACCTGCTTATCTTTTATCAGACTGTTCAGAGTAATTTCCAATGAACCCTGATTGGCAGGTAAAGCAAATGTAGCTACCGCACCCTGAATATGGCCATCATTAAGCTGCTGTGATGTGCTATCAAGAATAATAGTCTGTGTGCTATGAGTATTAATAGGCTGCCACTGTAATTTCTGCAAGGTTGGCAAGGACAACGTTGGGGCAGAATTGGTTGTCTCTATGCCAGATTTAGCTGTGTCAGACAGTGCAGCATCTGATGATGTAGCATAACCCGCCGGAATTAAGTTGCAGAGCAGGGCACTGAGACAAAGTGAGAGTAATTGCTTTTTCATTACCACCAAGCCTCAAATTGGGCACCAAAGGTAAACTCATCGCTGTTCCCACGACTGAATTGATGGGCTGCTGTATCTTTGGCGGCAATGCCACCGTCGTAACCCCATTTTTCATTCCATTTGGAGTAGGAAGTAAATAAACGGATAGCCGGACGTGACCAGATGCTATCACCCGCTTGCCACTGTTGAGCCAAAGTAATCTTGAACTGATCGTTATTTGCTTTGGTTCGTTGTGACTTCACATGGTCATAACCGACTTCCATTAAGGTACTCATTATTGGCGTCCACTTATACATTGGGCGGACACCCACGGTGTACCATGTGTTGCCATTGTTATTGTCGAGGTCAATGTTTTGATACATGGCAGCATACATGAGATCCCATTTCTTGCTGATACTAATAGCACCATGATTCAGAACGCGCAGCATATGCCCGTCATTATTCACATTAGCACCTTCGGCACGGCCATTGCCGCTGGAAGTCATAGCGTCGGTTGCGTACTGTAAGACAAATTTGTTGAAACCACCTAACAGGCTTTGGGTATGTTCGGCAGTCAGCATCACACCGTCTTTAGGTGCTTGTTTATCAAGATGGTATCCCTTACGTGTATTCGCACGTCCATAATCAATACCAAGTTCCAGTGTACCGCCAGCATTAACTGGTAAGTTGGCTAACCGTATATCAAAAATGTCATTTGAAGTGTTTGGGGCTTCCTTGCGTTTATCATCAATCCACCCATATGAACCGCCTTCTTCTGTATTACGGGTTACGGCGAAGGAAAGCTTACCAAACCCAAGGTCAATATTTTCCAATCCTGCACCAGGACCGGAAATGTCCCAGTAATAGAAGTCGATCATATGTACATCATGACGCTGGTAGAAACGTTTACCCGCCCACAGTGTTGAACCAGGCAACCAATCAATAATATTGGTTGCTTTCACGTTGACTTCACGAAAACCAGGTTTGGTATCTTCCCAGTCTTTTTGTTGGCTGACGGAATAGGCTAAATTGGTATCAAAGTAGAAACTTTTATTCCCTTCATTCCATAACTCTTGCCCTAACTTAAGTTCGGCGTAGGTTTCACATTCGTTACCGAGACGGTATTTACTTGGCGCACCAGTGACTTTGGCACATTTCTGTTCACCACCATTACCAGTCCAGCCAATTCCTGAACGGGCATAGCCGTGGAAGTCAATAGCAATAGCTTGCGTGGATAATAAACCAGTCGTTAGCATAGCCAATGAGAGAGACAATATACGCATAATGATTCTCCTGTTATTTTTATGGCCGCGGATCTAGATTCCGGGTTCTTTATGTATACGCTGACATGCAGTTCCATCTTCACGGAAAAGATGACATCGGTGGGGAGCGAGTCCGATAGAGAAATCTGCACCTTCTTTAACGAGAACAATATCAGGTTGGCGGTAAACCAAGTTTTGGTGAATGGCTGGTATGCGGATGTGAATCTGAGTTTCGTTCCCCAGTTGTTCCACGATCTGTACTGTCCCCTCTAACGTAACATCGGCTACATCATTAGGCAAAAGATGTTCGGGGCGAATTCCCAAAGATACATTACTCCCGACAGTTAGCCCTTTGCTTTCAACAGGTAACCAAACGGGCTGACCGTTAGGCAGGATGATCTGTACCTGATCAACAGCAATCGCTGAGACTTTGACTGGCAGGAAATTCATTTTCGGTGAACCAATGAAACCTGCGACAAAGCGGTTGGCGGGATAGTGATAAATTTCAAGAGGCTTACCAACCTGAGCAATATTGCCCCCATCCAGAACCACAATTTTATCTGCCAGAGTCATGGCTTCGGTTTGGTCATGAGTGACATAGACCATCGTACGTTGTAGTCGCTTGTGTAGACGTGAAATTTCAATTCTCATCTGTACACGCAAAGCCGCATCCAGATTAGAAAGCGGTTCATCCAGCAGAAAGATATTGGGTTCAGCAACAAGTGTTCGGCCAATGGCAACTCGCTGGCGTTGACCGCCAGATAATGCCTTGGGACGGCGATCTAGTAGATGGGCAAGCTGGAGAGTTTCTGCAACTTGTTGCACTCGCTTTTGGATATCGCTTTTTTTAACGCCCGCCAGCTTCATACCGAATGACATATTGTCTGCAACAGAGAGATGGGGATATAACGCATAAGATTGAAAAACCATGCCGACACTGCGTTTGGCGGGTGGAACATCATTCATTCGCTTTCCGTCTATCAGCAAATCACCAGACGTAACGTCTTCCAACCCCGCGATCATCCTTAGCAGCGTCGATTTCCCACATCCTGATGGGCCGACAAAAACGACGAATTCTCCTTCCTGAATATCAAGATTAAGATCTTTGGAGATGACTGTTTCACCATATGATTTAGATACATTGCGGAATGTGATGCTAGACATTTGTTCCCTCCCTCGGATTTACCGCCTCAGTTTTCTGTTCGTTTCTTATGAGTCTTCGTTTTCTATTTATCGCAGCGAGAAACTTAATGGAAAACTGATGGCTGGATTGTGTATAAAATACCAAGCGCGAAAATCCTCCATTCCATAATTTTTGATGGTGGAGGAGTCAGGAGGACGAGCTTAATGTGATTGAGAAAGGAAGAAGAAAATTGTCAGATAAGATGTGATTTAAATCGCAAAAAAGGGCACCGTCTTGGTATTAAGGTTCTGATTTCAATTGTTTTTGTAAGCAAGTTCACACTCATACAGTATGAGGCGTAGAACAGGGGAGGATGAGTCTTTTTTACATTGATTGCACACTGGTGCCATTTTATCACGATGTAACAAAGATAATTATCTTAAACTAACAAATGAAAAAGGCGGAATGATGACCAAGAAAATTTTAAAAGTAGGGACTCGTACCCTGATGCTTTCCGTTCTAACAACATGTGTATTGTCTGCTTCGGCTTTTGCAAAGCCGGAAGAAGGGAAGTTGGTCATTTGGATCAATGGTGATAAAGGTTATAACGGACTGGCACAGGTTGGTGAGAAATTTGCGAAAGAAACGGGAATTCCTGTCACTGTTGAGCATCCTGACAAGCTGGAAGAGAAATATACCCAGATTGCAGCCAATGGAGATGGGCCGGATATTATTTTCTGGGCACATGATCGTTTTGGTGGCTATGCCCAGTCAGGATTAGTTGCTGAAATCACGCCTGATAAATCATTTATTGATAAGCTATTTCCCTTTACATGGGATGCCGTTCGTTATGACGGAAAATTGGTAGGATACCCTGTCGCAGTTGAAGCTCTTTCTCTTATCTACAATAAAGACTTAATTAAATCTCCGCCCAAAACCTGGGAAGAAATCCCCGCCTTAGATAATGAGCTGAAAAAGCAAAATAAAAGCGCAATTATGTTCAATTTGCAGGAACCGTATTTTACTTGGCCGCTGATTGCTGCTGATGGTGGATATGCCTACAAGGCAGAAAACGGGACTTATAATGTTAAAGACAGTGGAGTGAATAATGCTGGCTCTAAAGCGGGGCTGAAATTTCTGGTTGATTTAGTCAAAAATAAACACCTCAATGCTGATATCGATTACTCCATTGCTGAAGCTGCCTTTAATAAGGGCAAAGCAGCAATGACGATTAATGGTCCCTGGTCATGGGCGAATGTCGATAAAAGTAAGATCAATTACGGTGTTGCGCTATTACCAACTTTTAAAGGAAAGCCCTCTAAACCTTTTGTTGGCATTTTAACGGCGGGAATTAATGCGGCCAGTCCTAATAAAGAGTTAGCGAAAGAATTTTTGGAAAATTACCTGCTTACCAATGAAGGATTGGCAACGATGGATAAAGATAAGCCGTTGGGAGCAGTGGCTTTGAAATCCTATCAAGAGATCCTGGCGAAAGATCCGCGTATTGCTGCCACGATGGCAAATGCCCAAAACGGCGAAATTATGCCGAATATCTCCCAAATGAGTAGTTTCTGGTACGCAATGCGTAGTGCTGTGCTTAACACAGTCAGTGGGCGCCAGACAGTAGATGCTGCTCTCAATGATGCTGAAGCGAGAATGACAAAATAAACGAATGACAGGCTCCTGAGTTTAAGGAGCCTTCGCCCTTATTGTGATAGGTGTTGGATAATCACAATTGTTGGTAACAGGAAGTGCAAGATGTCAGCGACATTAGAAAAAACAGTATGGTGGCAGCATCCTGCCCTGAAATGGTTTGCTGTAGGTTTTTGCCTATTTTTTACAGGTTATTTGGTTGTGCTGATGTATGCACAAGGAGAATACCTGTT
This sequence comes from Xenorhabdus griffiniae, assembly GCF_015163655.1. Classification (GTDB taxonomy): domain Bacteria; phylum Pseudomonadota; class Gammaproteobacteria; order Enterobacterales; family Enterobacteriaceae; genus Xenorhabdus; species Xenorhabdus griffiniae. Next base: position 20,106 of record NZ_JADEUF010000014.1, read on the forward strand.
TGCTATGGTGACACTGGTATTATTGGGAAGCGGTATCTATGTTTTTTCCAACCGGAAGGCGCATGTTTGGCGTTATACCTACCCTGGAATTGCTGGAATAGGGATATTTATACTGTTTCCGCTTATTTGTACGATTGCTATTGCTTTTACAAATTATAGCAGTACCAACCAATTGACGTTTGAACGTGCCCAAACGGTATTAATGAGCCGCCATTATCAGACAGGAGAGCCATTTAATTTCAAACTCTATCCGGTATCTGAACAGTGGGTTTTGGCGTTGAGCGTCCCCGATAGCACTCATTCATTGATCTCTGAGCCTTTTTCTCTTGCGGGAACGGAAGAAATTATTCTGCCTCTCCATGAGCAGGCGGAAAAATTTGAAGGCAATGTTGCGACATTGCGTACTATTACCCAGTATCGGCAGGCATTGAACCAACTGGTCGTTGTTCTTCCTGATGGCAGTAAACTGAGAATGAGTTCTTTACGTCAGTTCTCTGCTATAAATCCTCTTTATTCCCTTGATGAAGATGGCGTTACGCTGATCAATAACCAAACGGGTATAAGATACCAGCCGAATATGGAGACGGGGTTCTACCAATCCATTAATGCTAAAGGAGAATGGGAGAAGGAAACGTTAAGCCCTGGATTTACTGTTTCTATTGGTTGGAAAAACTTCTTACGGGTGATACAGGATGAAGGTATCCAAAAACCTTTCCTGTCCATTTTTGTCTGGACAGTGGTTTTTTCCCTACTGACAGTGGTATTGACGGTAACATTGGGGATGATTCTCGCTTGTATTGTACAGTGGGAAGCGCTTAAAGGACGAGCAATTTACCGTGTACTGCTTATTTTGCCCTATGCTGTTCCCTCGTTTATTTCCATTCTGATTTTTAAGGGATTATTTAACCAGAGTTTTGGTGAAATTAATTTGGTGCTAAACGGATTGTTTGGTCTTAAACCGGACTGGTTCACAGATCCGACACTAGCTCGAACTATGTTGATTATTGTAAACATGTGGTTGGGCTATCCCTATATGATGATTCTTTGCATGGGATTGCTGAAATCTATCCCTGATGATCTTTATGAGGCATCGGCGCTTGATGGTGCAGGGCCATGGCAGAATTTCACCAAAATTACCTTTCCATTATTGATTAAGCCATTGACTCCGTTAATGATTGCCAGCTTTGCTTTTAACTTTAATAACTTTGTTCTGGTTCAACTGCTAACCACTGGTAAACCTGATCATATTGGTACATCGACCCCGGCGGGTTATACCGATCTTTTGGTGAATTACACCTACCGTATCGCATTTGAAGGTGGTGGTGGACAGGATTTTGGTCTGGCTGCAGCAATTGCAACATTGATCTTCTTATTGGTGGGGGCATTAGCCATCATCAATTTGAAAACTGCCCGCATGAAATTTGATTAAGGAGGAAAGAAAATGGCGATGGTACAACCCAAATCGCAACGATGGCGGGTATGGGGGACACATATATTGATGCTGGCTTTTATTGCCCTGATTTTGTTCCCCTTGCTGATGGTCATTGCAATTTCTTTACGTCCGGGTAATTTTGCTACGGGTAACCTGATTCCAGATACCATTTCATGGGAACACTGGAAGCTGGCATTTGGTTATAGTGTGGAATCTGCTGATGGACACGTCATGCTCCCGCCATTTCCGGTCATGCAATGGCTTTGGAATTCTGTCAAGGTTGCCTTGATTACTGCTACTGGTATTGTGGCATTATCAACGACGTGCGCTTATGCATTTGCTCGAATGCGCTTTCGTGGAAAAAGTACCTTACTCAAAGCGATGTTAATTTTTCAAATGTTTCCGGCGGTGCTTTCTTTGGTGGCACTATATGCCTTGTTTGATCGATTAGGGGAATATATTCCTTTCCTTGGTCTCAATACCCACGGTGGTGTGATTTTTGCCTATTTGGGTGGAATTGCTTTGCATGTATGGACGATAAAAGGTTATTTCGAAACGATAGATCGTTCTCTGGAAGAAGCCGCTATGTTGGATGGAGCGACATCGTGGCAAATTTTCCGTTTGATACTATTGCCACTTTCTGTACCTATATTGGCGGTGGTATTTATTTTGTCGTTTATTGGCGTGATCACCGAAGTACCTGTTGCATCTCTGTTATTACGTGATGTGGACAATTACACGCTGGCGGTGGGAATGCAGCAATACCTTCACCCACAGAACTATCTCTGGGGGGATTTTGCTGCGGCGGCTGTGCTTTCTGCTATCCCTATCACGGCAGTTTTCTTACTTGCCCAACGTTGGTTAGTCGGTGGATTAACGTCGGGAGGTGTGAAAGGTTGATCCTCTCCCCCAATCATATTTATCTATACCAATCTCCTTTCAAAGTGCGTCTTATATCTCCCCGCGAAGCGGGGAGATATAAACAATCACATTGATTTGCAAGCTGCAACTTGAAGTTGGATTGGTATATATATGATTGGGGGTGTTTCTTGCTACTTGGCTACATATAGCTGTGCGTTGAGTGAGTTATTAACCCTGTTTTCGGCACTCTCCAATTGTTTTTAACAAGTCATTGATATGAGCATCCGCAAACATCGTTTCCAGCGTGGAGGTCAGTTTTCGTCGCCAGTTGGGATACTCCTCTGTTGTGCCAGGGATATTAACGGGACGTTCCATATCCAGCCAATCTTCAGGTTGTAATCCTAATAAGGCACAGGCGCTATGGGCTATATAGCGGTGTATGCTTTGATTTATAGCATGTGACATCGGATGTTCAGCTGGTGCCTGTGATATCGCTCCCTGCAACGGGGAAAGGGTATCTGTTTTGGGCGATAAATAGCCGTGACGATTTAAACTGGTTAATAACGCTTGCTTGCAGCGTTTGCGTTCCAAATATAAATCAGCAAGAAGAGCTTTATCAGGGTATAAACCGATGGAGTCTCCTAAAGTGAGATCTTCATTTTGCCAGAATCCACGTAAGGTAGGTAAATCATGGGTAGTAATAGTTGCCATTGCTTGCACGGGATATTCATCGGGGGAACGGTATTCACCTTGCTCATTGCGTTCGAAATAAAATACCTTATAGGAATAAACACCTCTGTCCCGTAACTTATCGACAATTTCTGCCGGTACAATCCCCAAATCTTCGCCTATCACCAGGCAATGATTGCGCTGGCTCTCTAATGCCAATATTGCCAGCAGATCGTCAACTGGATAATGGACATAAACGCCTTTATCGGCAGTTTCTCCTTGTGGTATCCACCAGAGTCTGAGCAATGACATCACATGATCGATACGCAATGCACCACAATGACGCATATTGCTACGCAATAATTCAATGAAAGGTTGATAGGCTTGCGCTTTTAATACATGGGGATTCATTGGCGGTAGCCCCCAGTTTTGTCCCAGAGGCCCCAGAATATCGGGCGGTGCTCCGACGGATGCCTTAGTGCAATAGATGTTTCGGTTACACCAGGTTTCTGAACCGCCTTGCGCTACTCCAACGGCAAGATCACGGTAAATGCCAATTGGCATGTGGTGGGTTTGGCTGGTAGTGAAGCACTCGGCAAGCTGGGTATCAGCCAGCCATTGTAGCCAAAGGAAAAACTCTATCTCCTGTGGATATGAATGGCAGAATGCCTTAACTGCGTCATTTTCTGGTTCACGGTATTCTTCCGGCCATACAGGCCAGCCCCAATAAACATTATTTTCCCCATATAACTTATGGTGTAGGGCATCATAAGCAGCTTGATAATAAAGATTTTTGCCTCCTTTGGTTACAAACTGTTGGAAAGCGATCTGTTGGGGATCATCGCCAGAGCGGTACTTAAATTGCGGATAAGTCAGACGCAATGCAGCCATTTTTAGAGACATGACTGTGGTGTAATCAACCCATTCCGCCTGGCGGGCTTGCTGGAGTTTGGATTGTGTTTCCGTTGAATGCCACCACTTTTGTGCTTCGATGCTATAACTAAAATCTTCTACTTGGTGCACGGCAATATAGATGATATTGAGCCAGTGGCGAGAAGATGGACTGTAAGGGCTGGCATTTTCCGGCATTGCGGGATATATGGCATGAAGAGGATTTAGGCCAACAAAGGCACCACCACGCTGTGCCAGTTTTTGCAGCATATATCTCAGATCACCAAAATCACCAATTCCCCAGTTATTTTCCGATCGCAGGGTATAAAGCTGGACACAAGCACCCCAAAGTTTTTCCCCACGTGTTATGGCATCGGGTTCGTAACAACGTTCAGGGGCAACAATAAGTTGTATAACGTATTGCCGAGAGCCAGTTTCTGGTTTTTCCTCCAATATCAGGTTCAGCGTGTGGTATCCCAAAGGGAGATTGGCGGGCAACGTGAGTTGATGTTGGCAGTGGCCATGAAATATCTCCCCTTGTTCAGTGTGTATTTGCCACTGGTAATTATTTGTATCTTCCAGAGGCAGGGTTATCCTTTGTGCCTGAATAACCACCTTAACATTAGGTAGGGGAGAAGCATGTAAATGAGAAACCGGCCTCCCGACCGGTATATCTGTACTCATGGCTTCCAATATTCGATGCCTGATTTCAGCGGGGATCGCCTGGGGTTTTCCATAGGCATTAATATATTCGCTGACAATGCCGGCCTCAGTTGCCAATTCATTGAGGCAGTTTTTTTCCATACTAAGCCCTTATTTGGTTTGCCAGATACGTTGTTGATAATCCTGAATAGCGCGGTCAGAACTAAAGTTACCCATTCGAGCGGTATTGAGTACAGTACTGTACGTCCAGCCTTGGGTATCGCGATATCGAGCATCAATTTGCTTGTGGGCGTGGCAATAAGAGGCAAAATCAGCCAGAACTAAATAAGGATCACCACCGTCAGTCAGGCTATGTAACATAAGATCAAATGCGTGCGTATCTCCGTGGCTGAATTCACCCTTAGCAAGGGAACCAAGGATATCTTTCAGATGCTGATCCTGTTGAAGTATATCTTGCGGATTGTAGCCACTGTTTAGTAAAGCCTTAGCCTCTTCTACAGTCTTACCGAAAATAAAGATATGGTCGTTTCCAACTTGTTCGGCTATTTCGACATTCGCGCCGTCCAGTGTCCCAATGGTCAGTGCGCCGTTTAAGGCTAATTTCATATTACCTGTACCAGAGGCTTCTTTGCCCGCTGTAGAGATTTGTTCCGACACATCGGCTGCCGGGATCATCAATTCCGCGGCGGAAACATTGTAATCGGGGATAAAGGCAATTTTGATGCGATCACGGACAAGCGGATCATGGTTGATTTTTTCGGCGGCATGATTGATGGCCGAGATAATGTTTTTCGCCAGATAGTAACCGGGAGCTGCTTTGGCACCAAACAGGAAAACACGAGGATGGATATCCAAGGCCGGATTTTCCTGGATTTGTCGATAAAGTGACAAGATATGGAGCAGGTTCAGATGCTGACGTTTGTATTCATGCAGTCGTTTTATCTGTATATCGAAAATGGCATGGGGATCAATTTTGAGTCCCATGACCTTATTGACATAGTTGGACAGGCGAATTTTATTGTTTTGCTTAACGGTTCGATAGGTGTCACGGAAGGCAGCATCATCGGCATAAGGTTCGAGCTGTTTTAAGGCGGCAAGATTATTTACCCATTCCTGACTTAATGTTTGGTCAATTAATGAAGAGAGTGCAGGGTTGCATTGTTTTAACCAACGACGTGGAGTTACCCCATTAGTCACATTGTGGAATTTAGTTGGCCACAATTGATGATATTCAGGGAACAGATCGGTGACGATCAAAGACGAATGCAGGGCTGCGACTCCGTTAACAGCAAAGCAAGCGACAACACACAGATTAGCCATTCTGACTTGGTTGTCATAGATAACTGCCAATTTTTCCCAGACTTGTTGGTTATCAGGCCAAATTTGCTCTACGGTTGTTTTAAAGCGTCGGTTAATTTCCTGGATGATGCGATGATGGCGTGGCAGAAGCTCACTCATCAATTGTTCATCCCAACGTTCCAAGCCCTCTGGCAGCAAAGTATGGTTGGTATAGGCGAAAGTTTTTCCTGTGATTTCCCATGCGGTTTCCCAACTTAATTGGTATTCATCAAGCAGAAGACGCATCATTTCAGGGATTGCGATAGTGGGGTGGGTATCATTCAGTTGGATAACTTCGTATTGTGCTAGCGCTTCTATTTTTCTCCCTGCCTGTTGGTGGCGGCGCAGAATATCTGCCACGGCACAAGCACACTGAAAATATTGTTGCATCAGGCGCAGTCGCTTACCTGCTTGATGGTTATCATTCGGGTAGAGAACTTTGGTCAGGCTGGCGGCTTCAATGCCTTGCTGTTCGGCATGTAGGAACTGACCATCATTGAAGAGTGACAGATCAAAGGGGTTATCGTATGTGGCCTGCCACAACCGAAGTGGCTGGGTTACGCCATTGTTATACCCAATCACGGGTAAATCCCAGGCTTCACCAATGAAAGTAAATGCGGGGAGCCACTTTTCATCGCCATCGGCCGTTGTCACGATTTCGCCACCAAAATTGACGCTCACTTTTAATTGCGTGTTATGGCGAAGCCACGGATAGGAACCACGTTCCCAATCATCAGGCGTTTCAATTTGTTGCCCTTTTTTAAAGGACTGGCGGAAAAGACCATACTGATAATTAAGACCATACCCAATAGCAGGTTGGTTGAGTGTCGCCATTGAATCGAGAAAACAGGCGGCTAATCTTCCTAGTCCACCATTACCCAATGCGGGATCGGTTTCTTCTTCCAGCACGTCACTCAAAATGATGCCATATTCTGCCAGATAAGACTGAATATCGTCATACCAACCAAGATTCAATAAGTTGTTGGCTGTCAGTCGACCTATCAGAAATTCCATCGAGATATAGTTCACGTGGCGTTGGTTGTCACAGGATGGATTAGCATGGCCTTGCTGAGTGGATAGGGGGAGTAATTCAGATACGGCGGCACTGATAGCCTGCCACCACTGATGTGGCGTCATTTCCTGAGCTGAGTTGAGACCGAAATATTGCCACTGGCGTGTGAGCGCGGCCTGAAATAAGGCTTTATCGAGTTTCGGGTTTTTATCTAATGTAGGTTCTTGATTTAATGCAGATGTTTTCAATGTAGATAGTTGCATGGCGTTGCATCCTGTCACTAACTGAGGAAAGTTTGGCGAATTATTTACAGGGATATGCTGAAGGTTAGTGGCTTGGGAAACATCATCCCGTGAAAATATTCGCGGGGGAGGAGCGCAAGGGCGTAGCTATTTCTTTCGAGCTTTTTCGCAATTTCATAGAAAAATAGCAAGGTTGCAAGCAAAGAATGTGACAAGGTGCAATTTAACACAATGAAATTAATCAACTTGTTTGCAAAAGATGGGCGTTTCTCTACATTTGTTGGTCGTAAAGGAATGTTAATGTGTAAGTGACTTAATAGTGTCAAACAGAATTCAGGTATCAGTTTTATTCGTTGCTTTTATGCGTTACGTATGAGGGGAGAAATTTAATGCTTATCCCATCGAAACTCAGTCGCCCTCTTCGACTCAATAATATGGTTATGCGGGAGCGCCTGTTGGAAAAGTTCAATGAAATTCAGGATCATCGACTGGTATTGATAACCAGTCCCGCAGGGTATGGCAAAACGACCTTGATGTCACAATGGGCTGCCGGACAGGAACATCTCGGGTGGTATTCTCTTGATGATAGTGACAACCAGCCAGAACGTTTTGCTAGCTATCTGATTGCAGCCATTCAGCAGGCAACGCAGGGACACTGTGTGAAAAGTGAGATATTGGCCCAGAAACATCAATATGCCAGTTTATCTGCACTGTTTGCGCAATTATTTATTGAACTTAGCGAATGGCAGCAACCGACTTTTCTGGTGATCGATGATTATCATCTGATCGTGAATGGGATTATTCATGAAGCAATGCGCTTTTTTCTCCGCCACCAACCCGAAAATTTAACATTAGTGGTTCTGTCACGCCATTTGCCCTCGTTGGGAATTGCCAACTTACGCGTGCGTGAACAGTTATTGGAGATTGATAGCCAGCAGTTGGCTTTTGATTATCAGGAAACCCAGCAATTTTTTGCCAAGCGGTTAGCCAATCCATTGGCGCCTGAACACTGCGAACAGTTATGTAATGACGTTGCTGGGTGGGCAACGGCCTTGCAACTGATTGCCCTTTCTGCCCGTCAATCCGGTAATACGACTGAAAGTTCAGCCAAGCGCCTTGCGGGAATTAATGCCAGTCATCTTGCTGATTACCTTGTGGATGAAGTGTTAAACCGAGTGGATCAGAAGACACGGAATTTCTTGTTGCATAGTTCTATTCTGCGTTCCATGAATGATGGGCTGATTAATTGCCTGACGGGAGAAGAAAACGGTCAACAACGTCTGGAAGACATTGAACGGCAGGGGTTATTTATTCAGCGAATGGATGATTCTGGTGAGTGGTTTTGTTTTCATCCCTTGTTTGCTTCATTTTTGCGCCAACGTTGCCAATGGGAAATGGCAGCAAAATTGCCCGAATTACATAGAGCAGCGGTGCAAGGATGGCTGATGCAGGGATATCCAGGGGAGGCGATTCATCACGCTCTGGCAGCAGGAGATACTATCTTGTTACGGGATATTTTGTTGCAACATGCCTGGGAGTTATTTAACCACAGTAAACTTTCCCTATTGGGGGAGTGTATGAATGCACTGCCGTATGAACAATTACTGGAAAGCCCTCGCCTGGTACTATTGCAAGCGTGGCTGGCGCAAAGCCAGCATCGTTACTATGAGGTAAATGCATTATTGAATCAGGCAGAGCAATCACTAAGGCAGAAGCAAATCGCCATAGAGCCGGAATTACTGGCAGAGTTTGATGCTCTGAGAGCGCAAGTGGCGATGAATGATGGGCGCCCCGCAGATGCCGATGTTTTGGCCGAAAAGGCGTTAGCGAACTTACTTCCAAATAATCAATATGGCCGTATTGTGGCGATGTCAGTAAAAGGAGAGGTATTGCATTGCCATGGTCAGTTGGTCAGCGCATTGGCATTAATGAAGCAAACCGAGCAGCTTGCCCGCCTTTGTCATGTTTATCATTATGCTTTATGGGCGTTATTGCAACAAAGTGAAATTTTACTGGCACAAGGTTATTTGCAAGCGGCTTATGATACCCAGTCCCATGCTTTTGATTTAATCCGTGAACAGCATCTGGAGCAGTTGCCGATGCATGAGTTTCTATTGAGGATCCGTTCACAACTTTTATGGTGTTGGGCTCGTATTGATGACTCAGAAGAGGCCGCGCGTCAAGGGTTGGAAGTGTTGGCCAATTACCAGCCACAGCAGCAATTACAATGTCTTACCCAACTGGCGAAATGCTCTTTAGTTCGGGGTGATATTGATAACGCTCGCCGTTACTTAACCCGTTGTGAAAATTTACTGAGTAATGGACAGTATCACCGCGATTGGCGAACAAATACTGACGAGTTGCGTGTCATTATTTGGCAGATTCTGGAAGATAGTGATTCCTTGACTCAATGGTTGTTACAGGCAGAACGACCAGAGAGCTTTTGTAACCATTTCAATCAAAATCAATGGCGCAACATTGCACGGGCTAAAATCTTACTGGATCAGCATGAGGAAGCTGAATCTATTCTGGTGAAACTGAATGAATATGCCAGAAAATTGGCATTGGTCAGCGATTTGAATCGTAATCTGCTGTTGTGTAATTTGCTTTATTGGCAGCTTGGACGTAAGGCAGAGGCTCAGGATGTTTTGATGGAAGCCTTGAATTTGGCTAACTGTACAGGCTTCATCAGCCATTTTGTTATTGAAGGTGAGTTGATGGCGTTGCAATTGCGCCAGCTTATTCAACTGAATATCTTGCCTGAAATGGAACAACATAGAGCACAGCGTATTCTTCGGGAAATCAATCGACAGCATCGGCATAAATTTGCCCATTTTGATGAAACGTTTGTAGAACAATTGCTCACTCATCCTGACGTACCTGAGCTTATCCGTAATAGTCCACTGACTCAGCGTGAATGGCAGGTGCTAGGGTTAATTTATTCTGGTTACAGCAATGATCAAATTGCTACAGAACTGGATGTCGCAGCGACCACGATAAAAACGCATATACGTAATTTATATCAAAAAATGGGAGTTGCTCATCGACAAGAGGCGATTCAGCAGGCCCAGAAATTAATGCGAATGATGGGATTAGGGGTTTAATTATTAATTTCTAAATGTAATTTGTCCTGCATTTAATATAATTAATAGATATTAATGAATAACTATATGATTTTTAAAATTTAAATTAAATTTTAAATTTGCTTAATATTTTTTATGGTATTTTCGTGATCGAAATAAAATTTGGATGTGCTTAATCTAGTCTCATCACAGTAGGTAGGGTTTTTCGTTGTTTTATATAACGAATCGTTTAATGTAACTAATAGTGGTGAGGCATTATGGAAAATAAAAACCATCTTGAAAGCATGCTTTCTCGTTTTATCGGTCATGGCCCTTATTTGATCATTGATGGTGAAAAATATATTGACGCGGCATCGGGAACTTTTAATTTGCCGCTCGGCTATACAAATCATCGGATTGCAGAAAAACTGAAACAACAGATTGATAGATGTACACATTTAAGCTCGGCTTATACACGTGAAATGTCACAATATATTTTAAGTAAATTAATTAAATATACACCTGAAGGCGTCGATCGCATCTGGCTGCGAGATGTTTCTGGATCGGGGGCAGTTGAATGTGCTATCCGCATAGCGCAAAAATCAACGGGACGCTCAGGCGTTATTTCACTTTTCCTTGCTCATCATGGGCAATCTCTTGCTACAGCTCAAATTTCTGGCAATGCATTCAGAATTAAAGACTTCCATATAAATATTGATGGTTCAATAAAAATTCCTGCGCCAGCCAGTGTCCTGGCAGGGCAATCGCAGCCGAGCGAAGAACAATTTGTCGATTTAGAACAGTTTATTCAATTAGGCTCTAATGACAATATTGCATGTCTGATTATTGAACCGATTCAGGGGAATGGTGGCAACATGGTTTTCCCTGTGGCTTTCTACCGGAAGCTTAGAGAAATCTGTCACCAGCATGGCATTATCATTATTGCGGATGAAGTACAAACAGGTTTTGGCCGTACAGGTACGTTCTTCGCATCGACAGGTTATGCCAAAGAATTGGAGCCAGATATCATCGTCTTTGCCAAAGGTGCAGGGGGTGTCGGTATTCCAACAGGGGGGGTATTGATGCGTCATTCACTGGATATCCTGGAATCATTCGAACATTCCAGTACCTCTGGTGCTAATCCGCTCTCTTTAGTTGCCCTCAATGAAATCATCGACATTATTGAAGATGATCACGTTTTGGAAAATGTGCAACAAAATGAAGCCTATCTGCGTGATGGTTTATTGAAATTACAGGAGCAATATCCCGAAATCACGGGAGTAAGAGGTGTGGGATATATGTATGGTTTTGACACACCAAACCCAGATTTTGCAGCGCAGGTGATTGCTACTGCTAACCGTCATCACTTGATCTTGCGTGGCTCTCGTTATGGTAAAGGCCGGGCAATCAAAGTTCGCCCACCACTGATTTGTACACAGGAACATTTGGCAGAAATTCTCCATAAACTGGAACTGACTTTCTCAGAATTAACCACTCTCGCACAGATACATAAGGAGGCGGTATCATGTTAGCACTTAAATATCATCAAACCTGGGATGTTGAAATTCAGCAAGTTGAACCTTTATCTTGCACTGAACCCGATGATGTTGTCGTTGATATTGCAGTGTGTGGTATTTGTGGCACGGATGTGGGCATTATCACGGGTGCTTATCCTGTTGCAATTTCAGGAACTACTTTGGGGCATGAAACCACTGGTGTGGTATCCCAAATTGGCAGTGGTGTTACTCAATTTCAGGTGGGTGATCGTGTTGTTGTTAACCCAACTTATTTTTGTGGGCATTGCCGCATGTGTCAGACAGGTAGTCCTAACCATTGTGAGAGAAAACTGGGAACAGAAGCCGGGGTTTCTTATGATGGCGCGTTCGCAGAGCAATATTTGGCAAAAGAAAATTTGCTTATCAAGCTGGATGATCATGTCAGTATGGAGGAAGCCTCACTGACTGAACCACTAAGCTGCACAATAACGGGCGTGGATAAACTGGGGATCTCTCATACTAATATTCGTGCGGCAGTGGCAGGTGCTGGCCCGATGGGGATGCTGTACATTTGGGCGTTGCATGAGCGGGGTGTAAAAGCCTTTATGGTCGAAAAGAATGAAAACCGAATCCAGTTTGCAAGAAATAATTTGCCGCCGGAATGCCAGTTGTATTCTGACTTTAATGAAGCATTAATGCAGGAATATGGTGATACGTCAGCCCTGATTGATTTATGTGTGGATACGACGGGGCAGTTGACTGAATATATTTTTGATCATCTGGCACCGGGTGGAAAATTATTAAATGTTGCGTTGAAAGATAAACATGCCAATTTGGATATTATGAGAATTGCAGATAAAAGCCTTTCAGTAATAGGTTCCATTGATTCCCTGAATAATAGTTTTGAACGTGCCTATGCCATGATCCGGGATGGTGTAATCCCTGTTAAGCGTTTTATCAGCCAGATTTTTGATTTCAAAGATTACCAGCAAGCTTTTCTGACTGTCGGCTGTGATATTGCATTGAAAACGCAAGTTCCTCTCAGTGCACCAAACTGCAAGGTATTAATTCGTATTTCTGATCTAAAATAATGGATTATTTTGAAGGACGACTTCGATGAATAGATGCAATGTTATTTTTGATATCGACGGAGTTATTGTCGATAGTGAACAACTGCATTTTGATGTATTGCTTGATGTCTTAAGTAATGAATTAGGAGAACAGGCACCTACTCAAATAAGTAATATCCAACCTCAGCAATTAATTGGACTAAGTTTGGTGGAAACCTTAGATAAAGTTGGTGTTCCTCCCACAATGCATCAAGATATTACCGAGAAAATTATTTCGCGTTACCAGGAAAAATTGTCTGTACGCTATTTGCGTCCCGGAGTTACTGATTTAATTGCTGCCTTACAACAAGATGGCACTAAATTTGGATTTGTTTCTACCGCGCCACGTAATGTGTGTCTGGCCAATCTTAGTTTGTTGGATCTACATGAACCACCGGCTTTGATTTCTGGCGATGATGTGGAAAGAACTAAACCCTTCCCTGATCCTTATTTGGCTATGCTGAAATTGAAAAAGATGGATGTTCAGCAAACGTTGGTGATTGAAGATACCGATTTGGGGATCGCGGCGGCAAAGCAGGCGGGTATTCCGTGGATATATGCCTGGCCCCATGCATTGTCAGTAGCAGAGCAGTATGAACAGGCTTCCTGTGTTATTGAGAAATTAATGGATATTCCCCAGTTTTCAGGAACAAATATAAAGTGATTTTTTATTGAAGACCATTATTTGGCGCTTTCCGCCAGAACGGGTGGAAAGCGTTGTTTTAAAGGGTATGGTTTGAAGGAATAGTTTGGAGGAGTCAAATTGTCTGAAGAATATGCAGTCTCTTCAATAAAGCAGCCTATCATGGCAACGCGAATTTCGTTTTTTATTGCAGGATTCAGTATTGCGAGCTGGGCGCCGTTGATCCCATTGGTGAAGGAACGACTGGGTCTGGATGATGGTTCAATGGGGCTTTTGATACTGGTGTTTGGTATTGGTTCTTTCATTATGATGCCAATAGCGGGAATGTTGGCAACTCGCTTTGGTTGCCGGAAGGTTTTTACCTTTTTTGCCTTGTTAGCTGTTTTGATATTACCCGGGCTAAGTGTGTTCTCAGCTCCGTTGACATTGGCTTGTGCTTTGTTTGTCTTTGGGATGGGAATTGGGGCGACAGATGTGGTGATCAATATCCATGCGGTCAATATTGAGAAAAGAGTACATCAACCGATTATGTCGGGTTTTCACGCATTATTCAGCCTGGGGGGAATTGCCGGAGCCGGTACTGTCAGCCTATTGTTGTTTTTGGGGATCTCACCATTTCAGGTCACCCTTGCCGTAGGGATATTCGTTATCCTGTTATTGTTGCCAACATGGAATGGCATGTTGGATAACGCCGAAACGGAGGAAACGCCATTTTTTGCCTTGCCTCGTGGCATTGTTATTCTGATTGGTTCCCTCTGTTTTGTGGTTTACTTGATGGAAGGCTCCATGCTGGATTGGAGCGGGATCTTATTAAGTAGTGTGCATAATATGAGTAGCCATCAGGCGGGTTTTGGCTATACGCTGTTTGCTATCACCATGACTGCGGGGCGATTTTTGGGTGATAAAATTATTGCAGCATGTGGATATCGGCGCGTATTTTTAGGCAGCGCGATTTTGGCGACGTCAGGTTTTGTCCTGATCTATCTGGCAACCAGCACGATTCAATTGGGAATTTCTTTCCTGATGATTGGGGCGGGATTATCCAATTTGGCGCCAATGTTTTTCACTGCTTCAGGCCAGCAGAAGGTGATGCCTGATGCGTTGGCAGTTTCTGCCGTTTCTACGATGGGATATTCAGGGATTTTGCTTGGGCCAGCAATTATTGGTGGTTTGGCACATCAGGTAACATTACATGGTGCTTTTGCCTGTATTGCTGTGCTTTCCCTTTCATTGTTAGCGGGATATGGTTTGATTAATCCCACCAGAAAATAACAGGGTAAATATTGATGAATTTGCAGCAATGCCATTGGTTGAATGAACCTGCTTTATGGCGGTGTCAGGATAATGAACTTCATGTCACGACAGACAATAAAACCGATTTCTGGCGTGATACATGGTATGGTTTTCAGCGTCATAGTGGCCATGTATTTGGTGGCTATGTTGATGATTTTAAAATTGAAGAAGGTTTTACTTTCCAGTTTTGTATCGAAGGCCAGTTTGAACAATTATATGATCAGGCTGGTGTTATGTTGTTGGTGGATGAACAACATTGGCTAAAAGCGGGCATTGAACATTCTGATGGACAGGCAACTATCGGCAGTGTATTGACAAATGGCTGTTCTGACTGGGCTATGGGGATCTTTCCCGGTAATCCAGAAAAGTTTTGGCTACGGCTGACTTACCATGATGGGGCTATCAGGTTGCAGTATTCTACAGATGGGGTGACATGGCCGTTACTGAGATTGTCTCCTTTTACCGTTGACAGTCAGCGGATTTTTGTCGGGGCGATGTGTTGCTCACCAGAACGTGAAGGATTGCAGGTGAGGTTTTCCGATTTTTGTCTCACGTCATCGTTGAAAAAGCACCTGCATGATTTAAGTTAGCTTTCTATTCGTTATAACCATAATGTGCATCTTCCTGCACATTAATGGTTCTTTTGCCTATGTATAGTCATATTTTTGCATATTATACCAATCTAACTTCAAGGTGCGTGTGATATCGTGTTGTAAATTGCAGCTTGAAGTTTAATGTGTATATAAGAAGGTATGCCGCGATTGCAGCATACCCAAATACTTAAAATTATCGGCCTAGATAATTGTCCCAGTCTTTCCAGACGGGCTGTAAACCCAATTTAATCAAAGATTCAGCAACCTGAAAAACAGAACGATTATCGTGGGGAGCGAATTGTTCCAACTCGTGGTGCTCATCGGCATAACCGCCTGGCTGGGTTTTTGAACCTGCACTGATATTGTTGATCGCGAGAGGAACAACGTGATCACGGAAAAAGGGTGATTCACGGGTGGACAGGGACAGCTCTACATCCGGTGCCAATAGGCGAAAAGCGCAAATCAGTTGTACCAGTTCAGCTTCATTCATTAAAGAAGCGGGTTCTATGCCACCTGCACAGGGGCGCAGGCGTGGAAAAGAGATGGAGTAACGGCTTTTCCAGAACTGTTTTTGCAGGAAAAAAAGGTGCTCAGCCACCATATAACAATCTGCTCGCCAATTGTGGGATAACCCAATCAAGGCGCCTAGCCCAATTTTGTCAATGCCCGCGCGACCAAGGCGTTCCGGCGTTTCTAATCGCCAATGAAAATCCTGTTTTTTGCCTTTCAAATGATGCAGTTGATAACTGGGTTGATGATAGGTTTCCTGATAGACCATCACGCCATCCAATCCCAATGTTTTCAGTTCAGCATATTCCTCTTGCGCCAATGGCTGGACCTCCATTGAGACAGAGCTGAAATGGCGGCGGATCAGGGGAAGATAGCGACGAAAATAATCCATACCGACTTTGTTTTGGTGTTCCCCTGTGACTAGCAGAATATGCTCAAATCCCCGTTTTTTCAGCGCGAGGCATTCCGTCTCAATCTCCTGTTCATTAAGTGTCTTGCGCTTAATGTGATTGCTCATAGAGAAACCACAATAAGTACAGTCGTTGGCACACAGATTAGAAAGGTAGAGTGGGATAAAAAATCCCACGGTATTACCAAAACGCTGGCGAGTCAGTTGTTGTGCACGTTGGGCGAGCGGTTCAAGATAAGGCAGTGCAGCCGGAGAGAGCAGGGCCATAAAGTCATCCAGCGTCAAGCGCACATTGTTTATTGCACGTTCAATGTCACGCGATGTTTTACTGTTGATGCGTAGGATGATGTCATCCCAATCCAGTTGCTGCCAGTGTTGGCTGAATGTTCGGTTTGTCACAGTACCTCCAGAAAATCGGTCAGTGGGCTGGAAGCCTCAGCATGGGATTTCTGGCTGGCAACGCCTGCCTGGTGTGAAAGTTCGCCGGCTTCAATGGCAGCTTTGAATGCCTGCGCCATCTTAACGGGATTGCGGGCAACAGCGATGGCGGTATTAACCAGCACAGCATCCGCCCCCATTTCGATAGCGGTTAGCGCATGGCTCGGTGCGCCGATTCCGGCATCTACAACAACGGGCACGTTAGCCTGTTCGATGATGATTTGTAAAAAATCGCGGGTCAGTAATCCCTTATTGGAGCCGATAGGGGCGCCCAATGGCATCACGGCAGCGCAGCCGACTTCTTCCAAGCGGCGGCACAGGACAGGATCAGCGCCGCAATAAGGCAGAACGATAAATCCTTCTTTAACTAGCTGCTCCGCCCCCTTTAATGTCTCAACGGGATCGGGCAGCAGGTATTTTACATCAGGGTGGATCTCCAATTTTATCCAGTGAGTTCCCAATGCTTCCCGTGCCAGGCGAGCGGCGAAAATAGCTTCCTCCGCTGTTTTGGCGCCAGAGGTATTGGGTAGCAGTTTGACACCCAACTGTTGCAATGGGGCAAGAATGCCATCGTCATTATTGCCGTGGAGATCGAGGCGTTTCATTGCCATTGTGACCAGTTGGCTGCCAGAGGCACGGATCGCGTCGATCATTAATCCTGCATTGGCAAACTTGCCTGTTCCGGTAAATAAACGGGATTGGAAGGTGGTATCTGCAATTTTTAACATAAATTAACCTCCGGCAATATCAGCCACCCGCAATGGCCTGAAACAGCAATATAGAGTCCCCGTCATTAATCTGATGGGTTTGCCATTCTGAACGCGGAATAATGGTTTGATTGATAGCCAACGCAGTACCTGATTGCGGGCGTTCTATATGTTCCAGCAATTGATGTTCCAGAAATTGATGTTCCAGAAATTGTTGCACCGTCATGGGCGCATTCAGTGTCACTGGTTGATCGTTGACGATAATGTTCATGCGACTTCTTTTCCTAACCGTTTTTTATCGGTTTGTCTGGTAGCGCCACAAATTGGGCACTGTGATGAACGGGTAAGCTGTAATGTGCTCCAGCTTTGCTGTTTGCCATCAAACAGTCGGAGTTTTCCGTTTAAGGGAGAAGAAAGGCCCGCCAGCATTTTTATGGCTTCCAGTGATTGCAAGGTGCCGATGACTCCAACAATAGGGCCTAAGATACCGGCTGTCCGACAATTTCGGTGGGGTTCTTCTTGGTTAGGATAGAGGCAGGCATAGCAACCGTGCTGGTAAGGGGGAGTCAATACCATTAATTGTCCACTAAAGCCGACGGCACTGCCGCTGATAAGTGGTTTGTTTTCTGCAATACAGGCGGCATTGATGGCATGGCGAGTTGCCATGTTGTCACAGCAATCTAATACCAGATCGACTTGACTGACAGCATTAACCAAAGATTCACGATCTTGCCGCTCAGCGAGGGCTGTGATATTGATTTGCGGGTTTAACTCAGCCAGTTGTTTTGCGGCTAATTGGGCTTTGTTGGCCGGAATATCTACAGTGCGATAGATAATCTGGCGTTGCAGGTTTGAGATATGCAATTTGTCATCATCTGCCAGATAAAGGTTTCCCACCCCTGCTGCCGCGAGATAGAGCGCAGCCGGTGATCCTAATCCACCCAAACCGACAACCAACACTTTGCTGGCTTTTAATTTCTCTTGCCCTACCGGACCAATGTCTTCCAGCAGTAATTGACGGCTGTAACGCATAAATTCTTGATCGTTTAACATAAAAGCCTCCGATCTTGCCCTTCAACTAGATGAAGTAGCCTGACTGTTGCCTGTCGCCAATCTTTCGCTTTTGTAATGGCACTGACCAGTGCCACACCACCGACTCCCGTTGCCACCACATCAGATACTCTTTCCAGAGAAATACCGCCAATGGCGACGGTAGGATATTCTGGGGTGATCTCGACCTGACGTTTGAGTGCGGCAATTCCTTGTGGTGACGAGGGCATCTCTTTCGTGGTAGTAGGAAAAATATGCCCTAGTGCGATATAAGAGGGGCGCAGGGATTTTGCCCGTGCCAGTTCTTGTTGATCGTGGGTCGAAATGCCCAGACGCAACCCAGCGTGCTGGATGGCATTGAGATCGGCGATATCAAGGTCTTCCTGTCCCAAATGAACGCCATAGGCATGATGTTTGATCGCCAGACGCCAGTAATCATTAATGAATAATCGGGCATTATATTGGTGACCGAGGGCAATGGCGGACTGAATATCTTTCTCTACCTGTTCTTCCGGCTGATCTTTGATGCGCAATTGCAGGGTTTTAACTCCGGCTTCCAGTAACCGCTCAATCCACATGAGGGAATTTACTACCGGATAAAGCCCCAAGCGGTGCACTGTGGGGGCAAAGGGGAGTTGTGGCAGCGTTGAGATATCAGGCTGATTTTTCACGCGTCACCTCCTCAGCACTGTGATAGAGTTCGCTGCCACGCGAACGGAAGGTTTCTGACATCTGTTCCATACCGGCTTCCTGTTCCAGTTTTGCTGCATAGTCGCGCACATCTTGTGTGATTTTCATTGAGCAGAACTTTGGCCCACACATGGAACAGAAGTGGGCAACTTTGCCGGATTCCTGCGGTAAAGTTTCATCGTGATAGGCGCGGGCGGTATCAGGATCAAGTGCCAGATTAAATTGATCTTCCCAGCGGAATTCAAACCGCGCCTTCGACATAGCATTGTCACGGATTTGTGCACCCGGATGGCCTTTGGCAAGATCTGCCGCATGGGCTGCGATTTTGTAAGTAATCAGGCCCTGTTTGACATCTTCCTTGTTGGGCAGGCCGAGGTGCTCTTTGGGGGTGACATAACACAGCATGGCACAGCCAAACCAGCCAATCATGGCGGCGCCAATGCCAGAGGTAAAATGGTCATAACCTGGGGCAATATCGGTCGTCAATGGCCCTAAAGTATAAAATGGGGCTTCATGGCAATGTTCCAGCTCTTCCGTCATATTACGGCGGATCAGTTGCATTGGGATATGCCCAGGACCTTCAATCATGACCTGTACATCGTATTCCCATGCGATCTTGGTTAGTTCACCAAGGGTATGCAGTTCGGCAAATTGGGCTTCGTCATTGGCATCCTGAATTGAGCCAGGACGCAATCCATCTCCCAAAGAGAGGGAGACATCATAGGCCGCGCAAATTTCACAGATTTCACGGAAGTGGGTGTAGAGGAAATTTTCTTGATGATGGGAAAGGCACCATTTCGCCATAATTGAGCCGCCACGAGAGACAATACCAGTCAGACGTTTGGCGGTCATCGGTACATAACGCAGCAGTACACCAGCATGGATAGTGAAATAATCCACCCCTTGTTCGGCCTGTTCCAGTAAGGTATCGCGGAACATTTCCCATGTCAGGTTTTCTGCGATGCCGTTGACCTTTTCCAGTGCCTGATAAATCGGCACAGTCCCAATGGGAACCGGGCTATTGCGCAAGATCCACTCGCGGGTTTCGTGAATGTAGCGTCCGGTGGAGAGATCCATCACGGTATCTGCACCCCAGCGGGTAGACCAAATCAGTTTTTCCACCTCTTCTTCAATGGAGGATGTGACGGAGGAGTTACCGATATTGGCATTGACTTTTACCAGGAAATTGCGACCAATAATCATCGGCTCAGATTCAGGATGATTAATATTGGCGGGAATAATCGCACGGCCGGCAGCAACTTCCTGGCGGACGAATTCGGGGGTGATGTTTTCCGGTAAGTTGGCATCGAAACTTTGCCCTGTATGTTGCTGGCGCAAGACTTCACTACGAATGCGTTCGCGCCCCATATTTTCACGCAATGCGATAAATTCCATTTCTGGTGTCACGATCCCCTGGCGTGCATAGTGCAATTGGGTGACTCGCTTGCCATGCCTGGCTTTCAGTGGATGCGGGCGATGGTGAAAACGCAGGTGATCTAATCCGGCATCGGCAAGGCGTTGTTGGGTAAAATCGGAACTGAGGATTGAAACAGGTTCGGTATCATTGCGTTCATCAATCCACGGTTGGCGGATCTTAGACAACCCCTTCCTTACATCCAGTATGGCAGAAGGATCGCCATAAGAGCCGGAAGTGTCATACACGGGAACAGGTTCGTTTGCCTCAAATTGAGGATTTTCTTTCGTGCCACCAATAAATGTGGGAGAAAGTTGGATCTCACGCAGAGGAACCTGAATATCTTGACGTGAGCCTTCAAGGTAAATGCGTTTTGAGTTGGGAAAAGTAACCCCTTGAATGGAATGGATAAACGCTTGTGCCGCATCTCGTTGAGCCTTACGTGGCCGTGCTGGATGGGCTGTAGGCGAGATATCAGCCGTTGGAATAACAGTATTCGAAATAACGATATCGTTGGACTTAGACATAGCAAATTCCTGACCGTGTTATCGCCTGTCTCATTGTTGATCAGGCTTAAGTTGAGAAAATTGCTTGTCTGGAGCTCGCAGGGAGTAATGGTTGGTGCTGATTAATATCTGTACATGTAATGTATAGATGTACGATTGTTGGCAGCGGGGGATTACTCTTGTTCCCTTCGCGGGTATTAGCCCGATCAGGTTCTGCGGATCCCGAATTAACGGTCTCAGCCTGTGTCCATCGTGATATACGTTGAACGCTAGGCACTCCGACAAGAAAAAAACACCCCAAAGTATAAAGGGGATTGTGAAAACTACAACCCCGTTTTTGGGAGCATGTGTTTATTACTGTGACGCCCATTTAAGAAGAGTATTCGCCAGTGCGGTTAATATAACGAGATTGAAGAAGTCATAAATCACATAACCCATGATGGAATAGATTATGCAACAAAAACTGACAGGTGGAGAACAAGGCTGGTGGATTGTCAGTCTCGAAAATCGCGTTTGGCTCCCACAAGGAGAGTTACCTTTAGGTACGGCCAGTCAATGGTCCTTGCAAGGCCATATGGCAAAACCGATTGGTGAGTGGTTGGGGGAAACGGTCTGGCTGGTGCGTCATAAAATGGCTTCAGATATGTCCTCTCCCCGTTTAATTGCTGATCGGGATGCTAAGTTATTTCAGTTGGTTGGGCGCGGTGTTCAACTGGCTGAATTTTATCGTTCGCATCATTATTGTGGTTACTGTGGTCATGAGATGCAGCATAGTCAGCGTGAATGGGCCTGTTTGTGCAACCACTGCCATGAACATTATTATCCACAAATTGCGCCCAGCATCATTGTCGGTATTCGCCGTGATGACCATATCTTGCTGGCACAACACCAGCGTCACCGTAATGGGATCCATACCGTGCTGGCCGGGTTTGTTGAAGTGGGGGAAACTCTGGAGGAAGCTGTGCATCGTGAAGTGATGGAAGAGAGCGGAATTAAGATCCGTAACTTGCGTTATGTCGCCTCCCAGCCGTGGCCTTTTCCAAATTCATTGATGGTGGGTTTTCTGGCCGATTATGAGAGCGGTGAAATCAATATTGATCCCGTCGAACTTATTAGTGCAGATTGGCACCGTTATGATCACCTTCCCTTGATTCCTCCTCCTGATACGATTGCCCGCCGTTTAATTGAAGATACAGTTGCGTTATGCCGACATCAATAATCATCACGTTATCGACGGTTATGCCAGAAGTTCAAATTTAGGCATGTTAAACTGCACCGGTTTTCTCGTGTGTTTGTCGTGCATAAATTAATCAAGGGAGCTTGTCATGAATGAGTTGAAAAACGACCGCTATCTGCGTGCCTTATTGCGTCAGCCCGTCGATATCACACCGGTATGGATGATGCGTCAGGCTGGTCGATATTTACCTGAATATAAAGCTACGCGTCAGGCGGCGGGAGATTTCATCTCGTTATGTAAAAACACCGAATTGGCTTGTGAAGTCACTCTCCAGCCCTTACGTCGCTTTCCGCTGGATGCTGCTATCCTGTTTTCTGATATTTTGACTATTCCTGATGCGATGGGATTAGGGCTGTATTTTGAAACCGGAGAAGGGCCACGTTTTCATTCTCCGATTCAAAATCATGCTGATGTAGAAAAATTGCCTGTGCCTGATCCCGAGCTGGAGTTAGGCTATGTTATGGATGCCGTGCGGGCTATTCGTAAGGCATTGGCAGGGCAAGTTCCTTTGATCGGTTTTTCTGGTAGCCCGTGGACATTGGCCACTTATATGGTTGAAGGCGGTAGCAGCAAGGCTTTCACCAAAATTAAGGCCATGATGTATACAGAGCCTGCTACCTTGCATATGTTACTGGATAAATTGGCAAACAGCGTTATTCTATATCTGAATGCGCAAATAAAAGCCGGTGCTCAATCTGTCATGATTTTCGATACCTGGGGTGGGGTTTTGTCCCATCGCGATTATCTGGCGTTTTCCCTGCAATATATGCATAAAATTGTTGATGGTTTGATCCGCGAACATGAAGGACGTCGTGTGCCTGTTACCCTGTTTACCAAAGGGGGAGGGCAGTGGCTTGAAGCGATGGCGGCGACAGGATGTGATGCGCTGGGTTTGGATTGGACAACGAATATGGCTGATGCGCGTCGGCGCGTTGGAGATAAGGTCGCTTTGCAGGGTAATATGGACCCGTCCATGCTATATGCCCCGCCAGCGCGAATTGAAGAAGAAGTTTCGACAATTTTACAGGATTTTGGTGTGGGTAGTGGGCATGTTTTCAATTTGGGACACGGTATTCATCAGGATGTTCCGCCAGAGCACGCAGGTGCATTTGTCGAAGCTGTACATAGACTTTCAGTAAAATACCACCAATGATTTTATGATTGATACAAAGGTATTACGTCAAGAACAGAGAGAGAAAGCACAGCTGGTTATCCGCCATGATGTTTTTTCCGCATCTTTTACGCCAAGGTTCATTGCGGGTGCTGATGTTGGATTTGAAAAAAGCGGTACGGTGACGCGTGCCGCTATTGCGGTATTGCAATATCCCTCTCTAGAATTGGTCGAATACCAAATTGCCAAAATTGATACAGTACTTCCCTATATCCCCGGTTTACTCTCATTTCGTGAATATCCTGCACTGATAGCTGCATGGCAAAAATTACGTTTGCGGCCTGATTTGGTCATGGTGGATGGTCAGGGCATTGCCCATCCTCGGCGTTTTGGTATCGCCAGCCATTTTGGTGTCTTAGTGGATGTTCCCACCATTGGGGTGGCAAAAAGCCGTTTGTGTGGTGAGCATATACCGGTAGGTGAGGTTCTGGGTGATCGTCAGCCATTAATAGATCACGGTGAACAGATTGGTGTCGTATTGAGAAGCAAAAAAAGATGCAATCCGCTCTATATTTCTCTTGGACATAAGATCAGTATTGATAGTGCGGTATTCTGGGTTGAGCAGTGTATAAAGGGATATAAACTGCCTGAACCCACCCGTTGGGCGGACGGGATTGCTTCAAATAGGGCGTTTTTTGAGCAAACAATGCAGAAAAATCTATAATTGTGGCGGAAAAGTGTGGATATTCTTGATTTTCAGGTAAACTTCGACGCAAATTAGGCATTATGAGTAACGACCAATGTTAAGAAACCCGATCCACCTGCGGTTGGAGAAACTCGAAAGTTGGCAACATTTGACTTTTATGGCTAGTCTATGTGAGCGGATGTATCCAAATTATCAGGCATTTTGTCTCCAAAGCGGATTTGCAGACCCTGTACAATATCGACGCATTTTGGATCTTGTGTGGGAAATTTTGGTCGTTAAAGATGTAAAAGTGAATTTTGATAATCAGCTGGAAAAATTGGAAACCATTATCCCATCATCAGAAGATTATGATATTTATGGTGTGTATCCAGCGATTGATGCGTGCATTGCATTGAGTGAAGTAATTCATTCTCGTCTGAGTGGCTCGACGTTAGAGTATGCAATAACCGTCAGTGAAACATCCGTCCGTACTGTTGCGATGCTAGAAATGACGCAGGCCGGTAGGGAAATGACTGAGGATGAGTTAAAAGTATTACCTGCCATTGAGGAAGAGTGGGACATTCAATGGGAGATTTACCGTTTGTTGGCAAATTGCGAAGAACGGGACATCGAATTGATTAAAGGATTAAAGGCTGATCTCCGTGAAGCGGGGGTTAGCAATATCGGTATAAATTTGGCGCAATAACTTATAAAACGTGACTTAGTGCTTGATTTGCCGTATTTAAAGGCTTCACATTTGCCCTCACTCTGTTCTACATTGGGGGGCGAAAAGAAGTGGCTATCGGTGCGTGTATGCAGGGGTGCTGTCAAATCGGCATATCCGTCGCACTCGATGCTTTGCAAACGATAAACACACTGTAAGGATAATCTATGAATAAGACTGAATTAGTTGATGCAATTGCAGCAGGTGCAGACCTGACCAAAACCCAGGCTAAAGCTGCTCTGGAATCAACTCTGAATGCAATCACTGAATCTCTGAAAAACGGTGATGCAGTGCAGTTGGTAGGCTTTGGTACTTTCAAAGTTAATCATCGTGCAGAGCGTACTGGTCGTAACCCACAGACTGGTAAAGAAATTAAAATCGCAGCAGCAAACGTACCTGCTTTCTCCGCTGGTAAAGCACTGAAAGACGCAGTTAAGTAATCGAATTGCAAAAAAAAATAAGAGGGGGAAATAAACCCCTTTTGTTGATTCTACAGGGGCTGTTAGCATTAGGGTTCATCTCTTTGCTCAGCGCCTGTTCGATTCAGCCAACAACCCCGCTTTTCAGCGCCAGTGGTTTTGTGACCGATAACGGCGTGATCCGTTTATGGCGTTTAAACGATCAAGACAGTAAGCCTCAGGTTATCATGAGTGTTTACAGCCCCTACCACAATAAAGCTCCCCATAATAAAGATACGATTGTGACTTTCTACGAATATCGTCATGGCAGCTTCTGGCAAATTCGTCGCAATGTGTTTGATAATCCACCCATTGTAGAGACATTACGTATTGCTCAGGATAATTCTGTCATTTTCAAGCTACGGCAATTACAAAAACGCAATGAACCGTTGTCCGATGATGATGTGGCTCGTCTGAAATTTGACGCTAAGCAGATAGAAAAAGTCAGTGACGCTTTAATTGCCGATAAGGTTAAGTTGCTGCAAGGGCATTGGCAGAATGGACGAGTGACCACCTGCTTAGGAAAACAATTATTCATTGAATTTGGGCCTCATGCGCAAAAATGGCTCGAAGAAAGGCAAAGCAATAGCTCCGGTTTACTGACTATTGCATGGTTGGATTCGCCTGAAGGTAAAAAGCTATTGTTGGTCGCCAATGATGATTTTTGTCGTTGGGAACCGACGAAAGATAAGCTGTAATTCTGTTATTTTCGTCGGTTGAGGTTGAGCTATTTCAAACGGGCAATGGCTCGGTAGCCAATATCTTTACGATAAAAGCACCCTTCCCAGTCGATTTGTCCGGCTCTCAGATAGGCTTTTTTCTGGGCCTCTGCGATATCGCAACCTAAGGCAGTAACACATAAGACACGCCCGCCAGCGGTGATAATATTTTCATCTTTAAGGGCTGTCCCAGCGTGGAAGACTTTTTCATTGGTGTCAGATTCATCGGCATCAGACTTCTCTAACCCACTGATAACGTCACCTTTGGTATAACTGGCCGGATAACCGCCCGCCGCCAGTACAACGCCCAAAGCAGGACGATCGTCCCATTCAGAGGTTTTTTCACCTAACTGACCTTTAGCTCCGGCAAGACACAGTTCGACCAAATCAGAACGTAGACGCATCATGATAGGTTGGGTTTCGGGATCACCAAATCGACAGTTAAATTCGATCACTTTCGGTTCACCTTGGTTATCAATCATCAATCCCGCATACAGAAATCCAACGTAGGTATGGCCTTCAGCCGCCATTCCTTCCACTGTAGGGTAAATGATTTTTTCCATCACTCGCTGGTGGATTTCATCTGTGACTACCGGAGCGGGGGAGTAAGCCCCCATTCCGCCGGTATTTGGCCCTGTATCACCGTCACCTACGCGCTTGTGATCTTGACTGGTTGCCATCGGAACCACGTTTTTGCCATCCACCATAACAATAAAACTGGCTTCTTCTCCTGCCAGAAATTCTTCAATGACAATACGATGCCCGGCATTGCCAAATGCATTACCTGCCAGCATATCTTTGATCGCGTTTTGTGCTTCTTCCAGAGTTGTAGCAACGACTACACCTTTACCGGCAGCTAAACCATCGGCTTTGATAACGATTGGCGCGCCTACCTTTTCCAGATAAGCCAGTGCGGGTTCAATTTCTGTGAAATTTTGGTAGGCCGCTGTAGGTATATGATGGCGGGCAAGAAAATCTTTGGTAAAGGCTTTGGAACCTTCCAATTGCGCAGCCGCTTTTGTCGGGCCGAAAATAGTCAGCCCTGCCTGTTGGAAAGCATCAACTACACCGATAACCAGTGGCGCTTCCGGCCCCACAATGGTTAGGCCAATATCATTATCTTGGGCAAATGCCAGTAACCCTTCAATATCTGTCGCGGCAATGTCCACATTTTCTAAATTAGCTTCCAACGCAGTACCTGCGTTACCTGGTGCGACATACACCTTGTTTGCCAGAGGCGATTGTGCTGCTTTCCAGGCTAATGCATGTTCTCTTCCGCCACCGCCAATAACTAATATGTTCATCTGGAGCTCCTATTAATAAGACATAAGTTGTTAATGGCGAAAATGGCGCATGCCAGTGAAAATCATGGCGATGCCGTGTTCATTGGCAGCGGCAATCACCTCATCATCACGAATGGAGCCACCAGGTTGGATAATACAGCTCACACCCACAGCGGCTGCGGCATCAATACCATCACGGAATGGAAAAAATGCATCTGAAGCCATGGCACAGCCCTGAACTTCCAATCCTTCATCTGCTGCCTTAATACCGGCGATTTTGGCAGAATAAACACGGCTCATTTGTCCGGCTCCAATACCAACGGTCATATTATCCTTGGCATAAACAATCGCATTGGATTTGACGAACTTAGCAACTTTCCAGCAAAACAGAGCATCCTGCATTTCTTGTTCCGTTGGCTGACGTTGGGAGACAACAACCAGATCATCGTTTGTCACCATACCTAAATCGCGATCTTGGACCAGTAAACCGCCGTTGACACGTTTGAAATCCAAGCCGGCAACCGGAGAATACCATTCACCACACGCCAAAACGCGGACATTTTGTTTTGTTGCCAGAATTGGCAGTGCTGCTTCACTAACAGAAGGCGCAATGATGACCTCAACAAATTGACGTTCAATAATGGCCTGAGCGGTGTTGATATCGAGTTCACGGTTAAAGGCAATAATGCCACCGAATGCGGAAGTAGGATCGGTTTTAAAGGCGCGATCGTAGGCGGTATGGATATCAGAACCAATCGCAACGCCACAAGGATTGGCATGTTTGACAATGACACAAGCTGGTTCGGAAAAGCTTTTTACACATTCCAGTGCGGCATCGGTATCGGCGATATTGTTATAAGAAAGTGCTTTACCTTGTAACTGGGTTGCCGTAGCAATTGAAGCTTCTGCGATTTGGTCTTCTATATAGAAAGCGGCATCTTGGTGGCTGTTTTCACCATAACGCATATCCTGCTTTTTAATGAAGTTGAGATTCAGCGTGCGGGGGAAGCGTCCTGATGGCTGATCAGTTTCGCCATAATACGGCGGAACCAATTTGCCAAAATAATTGGCAATCATGCTGTCATAAGCGGCGGTATGTTCAAACGCCTTGATGGCTAGATTAAAGCGAGTGGAGTGTGTCAGTGAATTTTGATTGTTGTCCATCTCCTCAATAATTTTGTCGTAATCCTGGCTATTGACAACAATCGCCACATCTTTGTGGTTTTTAGCCGCGGAGCGAACCATTGTTGGGCCGCCAATATCAATATTCTCTACTGCGTCTTCCAGAGAGCAATCGGGTTTCGCTACGGTTTGGGCAAAGGGATAAAGGTTAACAACCACCATATCAATCTGTGAAATCTGGTGTTGTCCCATCACTTCATCATCCAATCCACGCCGACCCAAAATGCCGCCATGAATTTTAGGATGGAGTGTTTTAACACGCCCATCCATCATTTCGGGGAAGCCTGTATAGTCAGAAACCTCGGTGACATTCAATCCTGCTTCGGCCAGCAGACGAGCAGTGCCTCCCGTTGAAAGCAGTTCGACACTGCGATTGGATAAGGCTTTGGCAAATTCAACAACCCCCGCTTTGTCAGAAACACTTAGCAGGGCACGGCGGATTGGACGAAGCTGTTGCATTGGTGTGATCCCTTGAATTTCATAAAACAAGAATGTGCTATTGGGGAAAATCCACTGATTGAGAGAAAAAAATGGTTTCTGCAATAACATTTCAAAACAATCTGAAAAAACACTTGGTGATTTTTCCTTCGCAGATTGTAACGAAAACGTTTGCGTGATGCTCGATAAATTTTATCAAAATATCACTTTGTGGATAAATCTGTGCATATTTAGGTATAAGGCGGTGTTTTGCTGTGTAATTCATCAAACGATAATTATTTCAAAAAAAACTATTGCCAGCGCCGAAAAACTCCCTATAATGCGCCACCACTGACCGACGCTGAGCTGAAACACGCCGCGAAGGCCGGTGAGAGAAAAGGGAAAATAATCACTTGACTCTCAAGGCGAAAAGCGTAAGATACGCAGCCTCGCAACCCGGAAGTGACTTCCGGTTGCCAACGCTCTTTAACAAGTTAATCAGACAATCTGTGTGGGCACTCGCAAGAGACTATCGAATCGCCGCAAGGCAAAAAGATTCAAGTCTTAAAGAGTGACTAAGCAGTTAATTCATTACGAACTAACAGTGAAATTCTTTGAGCATCAAACTTTTAATTGAAGAGTTTGATCATGGCTCAGATTGAACGCTGGC
>NZ_JADEUF010000140.1 GCF_015163655.1 Xenorhabdus griffiniae
GTACAAGTTAATATTGGTCCTTCTTATTATTTTACTTATTGTTTTGAAAGAGTATTTTCAACGTATTTTTTCACATTGGCATTTGTTGTATTGGTAGCGTTTTTGTTCAAAGTTGATGCATTGAGTAATACCATCAGCAATGCTTTAGATTTCTTTTTCGTCATATTAAGTATGATTTTACTGATGGGGATTGGTATCTATTTATTGATGTTAAGCCCGTCAAAATATCAAATCCGAAAATTAAATAAGGAATTAATTAAATATAAAATCGATGATGTTTCTTTATAGACGGTATTGGTTGAATTGTCATTGTATCTAAACTTAAAGTCTGTTAGATAGTGATATTCATTTCGCGTGTCTTCTGGAGCTACCCCAATGAAATCAAGCTGTTTAACGGAAGTTATATTACCCAATAATTATCACACGAGCAATTTTTTAGCCTTTCATCAGCGGGATGAAATGGGTGTTTCTGAAATAGTACAATATAATCAAATAAAAAAAGGGATTATTTGGTATGAAAATCCGGCTCTTTTAACCATCACAATAGAAAAGAATAGAGCGAAAATACGGCTTGATATTGATGGTGATAAAGACTGTTCTTCACAACATGAAGCATTATCGACGTTAGCCTCTCATATGCTTGGTTTAAAACAACCTGTTGATATCTTTGAATCTATCTATCAAGATCATCCCGTTATTGGCGAATTGGTTAACAGACAAACAGGCTTACGCATTTATCAGTCCGCGACACCTTTTGAAGCACTAAGTTGGGCGATTATTGGGCAACAAATTAGTTTAAGCGCAGCAATTTCCATCAGGCGGCGTTTTATTCAGGCGGTGGGGCGTCAACACTCTTCTGGGTTACTGTGTTTCCCGAATTATAAGCAAGTGATGCAATATTCGCCGCATGATCTCCGTCAGTGTGGTTTTTCTGTGGGTAAAGCCAATGCCTTATTGCATATTTGTCAACTGATTAACTCAGGGGATTTAGAACTCAATATTCCAGAAAGAGAAAATGCAATAAAACAACTGACAGAGAGTTTGCTTGCTATCAAGGGCATCGGCATGTGGACAGTGAATTATGCTTTGCTACGGGGATTCAATTATCTGGATGGTTCACTACATGGTGATGTAGCTGTCAGACGTAATCTCCAATATTTGCTCAATCAGGAAGACAAAGTGAGTGCGGAACAGGCGGAAAAATGGTTGGCAGATTTTTCTCCCTGGAAAGCGTTGGTGGGCGCGCACTTATGGCAACAGCAATCCAGTAGTGGATATTAATACCGTTTTAACTTCCTTATCAGGTGCTTTGACTGGCAAGATAAATTGAATCAAGGTTTCAGCCGGTATCCGGTAGAAAAATGGTGAGTTAAAGGATAGTGCGGATGAAATTGTTCCTTGATGCTTTTCTTGATGAGATTGAACTAGCAGATTGAGGTATTGGGTATAATAGGCGGAATTTTTATAAGCAAGAGAATGGGCAGTGACCGAAAATTTTAGTGATGAATATTGGATGCGTCGGGCAATAGATTTAGCCATGCAAGCACAGGCCAAGGGAGAAATTCCTGTTGGTGCTGTATTGGTAGCTGATAATAAGGTGATTGCTGAGGGATTTAACCACCCAATTACTGACCATGATCCTACCGCTCATGCAGAAATTATTGCGTTACGGCAGGGCGGGAAGCAATTGCAGAATTATCGTCTGTTAAATACGACACTGTATGTCACTTTAGAGCCTTGTGTCATGTGCGCAGGTGCGATGGTACACAGCAGGATACAACGATTAGTTTATGGTGCCAGCGATATGAAAACGGGAGCGGCAGGCTCGTTGATTGATATCTTGCGCCATCCAGGTATGAACCACCAAATTGAAATTACCGGCGGTGTGCTGGCGGAAGAGTGCTCCACTATGTTGAGTGCTTTTTTTAAACAACGCAGGGAGCAGCATAAGGCATTGAAAAAATTGAAAGCTCAGCAACAGGAAATGCCCTAATCAATTAGGGCTTAATGGTTGTTTCAGATTGCGTCGGTGTTTTATTCTCCGACGCTTTTTCGTGAGATTCAACATTATTGCCTGTTATTTTGTCATTTTCAGCTTGGGGAGGAGTGATAGTAGTATCCGTTGCCACTTCACTCCCTTCCACTTTCTCGCGGTTGGCTTTTGCTCTAAGGTATCCCTCCAGGCTCAAATAGTAACGCCGAATATTTTCAACGTAGCGATAAGCTTCATAGCCACGGGCATAACCATATGTTGTATTGGCGTAATATTTTTTCTTGCTGAGCAGGGGAAGACGCGTTTTAACATCCAGCCAACTGTCTGGATTACCTTTTTGCGCAGCGGTTAACTTACGGGCATCAAGAAGGTGTCCATACCCCATGTTGTAAGCAGCAAGGGCAAACCAAATGCGCTCATCTTCAGGAATGGTTTTTGGCAAACGTTCCATCAGATAGTTCAGATAAGCCATTCCTCCTTTTACACTCTCTTCTGGATCCAGCCGATCATGAATTCCAGCCCATTCTGCTGTTGGGCGGGTGAGCATCATTAATCCACGAACACCAGTCGGTGAAGTGGCTTGTGGGTCCCAATGTGATTCTTGCCATGCAATGGCTGCCACCAATTGCCAATCAAGCGATCCCGCGTATTGTTGAAAAACTGGCTGATAGGTTGGTAAGAGCTTATCGATGGCACGAATAAATGAAATAGTGTCGAAATAATCGAATGAACCGACATGACTGAAATATTTTTCTTGTAGCCGCGACATAATGCCGTTTTCAGTCAACATACTGAAGAAATCGAGCATAGCGGAGTAGAGGCTATAATCGCCATTGCGTTTTAAATACCAGGTTAAAGGACTTTCTTCACTGACATCAAAAGCAACTGCCAGATTGGGATGAATACGCTGCTGCAAAGCCAAACTGAGAGAGTCACTGATGGTATAGTCGATTTTTCCCTCGGAAAGTTGTTCGAGCAATTGTTGCGTATTTTCGCGTGGTGTTTCTTCCCAACTTAATTCAGGATAAGACTTTTCTTTCCACTTTTTCAGTTCGCTTACATGGGCTGAGCCTGCCGTGACGATGAGTTTACCTTTTAGATCGCCAAACGAACGTGGCCGTGCCTCCCCCTTGCGGTAAACCAGTTGTTGTATGACAGAAGCGTAGGCAGGGCCGGTGCGTGTTTGGTCCAGCCTATCTTTATTGTAGATAAGCCCGGCAGCCAGGAAATCGGCTTTATCGTTTTCCAAGTCGTCAAACAGTTGCTTAATGTTGGGACGAAACTTAATCACAAGTTTAACCCCCAGATAATCGGCAAACCGCTTGACTAACTCATAGTCGAATCCTGTCGGTTCATTTTTACTGTTAAGAGAGAGTAGAGGAGAGCTAATAGTGCTAACCCGCAGCTCTCCTCGTGCCAGAATTTTGTTTATCTGCTCCTGCTGTTTATTCGGCCAATTGATATTAAGGCCGATGATAGCAGCAGAAAGGAGCGTGATAATTACGATAACAAAGTAATTTATCTTTATGTTATTCAAATAGTTATCTCTTTTCAGAACGATTTAAAACCGTATGAAGTACAAGATAATAGCATGGTTAAATTTCCAGTAATTGAGAATTTTGCGTAACAAAAGGGAGATGTGCAACCCTATTAAACCCATTTTGGTATTTTATTGAGTGTATTGCTGGGTGGATAAATCACCACGCAAACGGTTTCGTCAGAGGAAACATTCCTCTATAATGCTTGCAGTTTCCCCTGAGGCATCAGTCAGGCTTTGCGTCTAAGATGAGAGAACCTATTATTATGGAAATTCTGCGTGGCTCACCCGCTTTATCGGCATTTCGTATCACTAAGCTCCTTTCCCAGTGTCAAGATCAACATCTCCCTGTTACCGACATTTATGCAGAATATGTGCATTTTGCCGAAGTTAATACCCCAATCACAGAAGATGAACGAGAGAAATTAAATAAGCTATTAAAATATGGCCCCTCTTTGGCTGAACTGGAGCCTAAAGGACAACTTATATTAGTCACTCCACGTCCTGGCACGATATCCCCTTGGTCATCGAAAGCGACAGACATTGCCCACAATTGTGGACTGAAGCAGATTGTCCGTTTAGAAAGGGGAATTGCCTATTATATTCAGGGTATTGGTATGGATGATGGGCAGTGGCAAACGTTGTCGGCATTATTGCATGATCGCATGATGGAAAGTGTGTTCACTCAGTTTGAACAAGCTGAAGTCCTGTTTTCTCACCAGCAACCTGCGCCGTTAAAACAGATTGATATCTTGCAATTGGGGCGGGCAGCACTGGAGTCGGCAAATATTGAATTAGGGCTGGCTCTGGCTACCGATGAAATTGATTATCTGATGAGCGCTTTTCAGGCGTTGGGGCGCAATCCAACAGATGTTGAGCTGTATATGTTTGCTCAGGCAAATTCTGAGCATTGTCGCCACAAAATTTTCAATGCAGATTGGGTTATTAATGGTCAGGCTCAACCCAAATCTTTGTTCAAAATGATCAAAAACACGTTTGAACAAACGCCGGATTACGTGCTTTCTGCTTATAAAGATAACGCAGCGGTTATGGAAGGCTCTAATGTTGGCCGCTTTTTCCCTGATTCCACCGGTGCTTATGACTACCATCAAGAGCCAGCCCATATCTTAATGAAAGTGGAAACTCATAACCATCCAACCGCAATTTCGCCTTGGCCTGGCGCAGCAACGGGTTCAGGTGGTGAAATTCGTGATGAAGGTGCAACCGGACGAGGAGCCAAACCGAAAGCTGGGCTGGCCGGTTTTTCAGTTTCAAACTTGAGAATTCCTGGGTTTGAACAACCGTGGGAAGCGGATTTTGGTAAACCTGATCGGATTGTCAGTGCATTAGATATCATGCTGGAAGGTCCATTAGGCGGTGCAGCGTTTAATAATGAATTTGGGCGGCCGGCATTGGCTGGGTATTTCAGAACCTATGAAGAAAAAGTCTGTTCCCATAATGGTACAGAATTGCGTGGTTATCATAAGCCCATCATGTTGGCAGGCGGGATCGGCAATATCCGTGAAGAACATATCCAGAAAGGGGAAATTTCGGTCGGCGCAAAATTGATTGTGCTGGGTGGGCCAAGCATGAATATCGGCTTAGGGGGCGGTGCGGCATCTTCAATGACATCAGGTCAGTCTGATGCTGACTTGGATTTTGCCTCTGTGCAGCGTGACAATGCCGAGATGGAACGTCGTTGCCAGGAAGTTATCGACAGTTGCTGGCAACTGGGGGATAAGAATCCGATTTTATTTATCCATGACGTTGGGGCTGGTGGTTTGTCAAATGCTATGCCTGAATTGGTCAGTGATGGTGGTCGAGGCGGGCGTTTTGAGTTACGCAATATTCTTAACGATGAACCCGGTATGAGCCCATTGCAGTTATGGTGCAATGAATCCCAGGAGCGTTATGTTTTAGCGGTAGCGCCAGAGCAGTTAGCCCTGTTTGAAGAAATATGCCGTCGTGAACGTGCGCCTTACGCTGTGATTGGGGAAGCCACGGAAGAGCGACATTTACTGTTGAATGACAACCATTTTAATAATCAACCAATCGATATGCCGCTGGATGTCTTGCTCGGTAAGACACCAAAGATGGTGAAAAATGTGCAGGTCTTGCAAGCGCAAGGGCAAGGTTTGGATCGCAAGGGTATTGAGCTCGCAGAGGCGGTAAAACGCGTCTTGCATTTGCCTGCTGTAGCGGAAAAAACATTCCTGATTACGATTGGGGATCGCTCCATCACCGGTATGGTTGCCCGTGACCAAATGGTTGGTCCTTGGCAAATTCCAGTCGCAGATTGTGCTGTCACTACCGCCAGTTTGGACAGCTATTATGGCGAAGCCATGTCAATGGGTGAGCGAGCGCCGATTGCATTGTTGGACTTTGCGGCATCGGCGCGTATGGCGGTGGGTGAAGCTCTGACCAATATTGCTTCCGCCTATGTCCAGGATCTGAAACGCGTGAAGTTATCAGCTAACTGGATGTCGGCATCAGGCCATGCTGGTGAAGATGCGGGTTTATACGCTGCCGTCAAAGCGGTGGGTGAGGAGCTGTGTCCAGCTTTAGGATTGACCATTCCTGTTGGCAAGGATTCGATGTCAATGAAAACCCGCTGGCGTCAAAATGGGGAAGAGCGTGAAATGACTTCACCACTTTCATTGGTTATCAGTGCTTTCGCACGAGTTGAAGATGTGCGCCGTACCGTGACGCCAGAGCTATCTACTGAAGATGACAATGCGTTGCTGCTGATCGATCTGGGTAAAGGGCAAAATGCGCTGGGTGGAACAGCATTGGCGCAGGTTTATCGCCAACTGGGGGATAAAACCGCAGATGTTCGCAACGTCGAGCAATTAGCGGGCTTCTTTAATGCGATCCAGCATTTGATTTCAGAACAAAAATTACTGGCTTACCATGATCGTTCGGATGGTGGGCTATTAGTGACATTAGCGGAAATGGCTTTTGCTGGTCATTGCGGCTTGCATACCGATATCAGTGCATTTGATGAAGATATCTTGGCCGCATTATTTAATGAAGAGCTGGGTGCGGTGATTCAAATTCGTGAGACTGACAGGGTGCAAATTGAAAACCTGTTGGCAGATTATGGATTAAATGAATGTGTGCACTATTTAGGTAAAGCTCAGGCGGGCGATGAT
This sequence comes from Xenorhabdus griffiniae, assembly GCF_015163655.1. GTDB lineage: Bacteria > Pseudomonadota > Gammaproteobacteria > Enterobacterales > Enterobacteriaceae > Xenorhabdus > Xenorhabdus griffiniae. Next base: position 6,683 of record NZ_JADEUF010000140.1, read on the forward strand.
TTTGTGATTTCCAGTGGCAATATGGAAGTTTATCGTCAGAAGCGCAGCACATTGCGCTTATGGTGGGCAGAAACAACGTGGCAAATGCAGCGTCTGCGTGATAACCCAGAGTGCGCAGATCAAGAACATCAGGCAAAACAGGATGTGAATGATCCGGGCCTGAATGTGAAATTAACCTTCAACCCTGCGGAAGATATTGCTGCTTGTTATATTGCAAAACAAGTGCGTCCGCGCGTTGCTGTATTGCGTGAACAGGGCGTTAATTCCCATGTTGAGATGGCGGCGGCATTCCACCGAGCGGGCTTTGAGGCGGTGGATGTTCATATGAGTGACTTATTGGCGGGGCGGATCACATTAGATCAATTCCAAACATTGGTTGCCTGCGGTGGCTTCTCATATGGGGATGTGCTTGGTGCAGGTGAAGGCTGGGCGAAATCCATTCTGTTTAATCCACGGGTACGTGATGATTTTGCGAGTTTCTTCGCAAGGCCGGATACCTTAGCACTTGGTGTATGTAACGGGTGTCAGATGATGTCCAATTTGCATGAATTGATCCCTGGTACAGAACACTGGCCGCGTTTTGTCCGTAACCGTTCAGAACGCTATGAAGCCCGCTTTAGCTTAGTGGAAGTGGCAAACAGCCCTTCATTGTTCCTGAAAGATATGGCCGGTTCGCGCTTGCCGATCGCAGTGGCTCATGGTGAAGGGCAGGTGGAATTCAGAAACGACCTGAGTTTGATGGAACTTGAAAAGCATCAGCAAGTCGCATTGCGTTTTGTAGATAACTACGGTTCAGTGACAGAAAACTATCCGGCAAACCCGAATGGTTCCGTGAACGGTATTACTTCTGTGACCAACCTTGACGGCAGAGTCACCGTGATGATGCCTCATCCTGAGAGGGTATACCGCACAGTTAGCAACTCCTGGCATCCTAAGGAATGGGGAGAAGATAGTCCGTGGATGCGAATTTTCCGTAATGCACGCAAACAGCTAGGTTAATAGCAAAGGCCCTGAAAATACATCAGGGCCTTTATGTATATAGAAAAACTATTTAGATATCGTAAAGAAGTAAAAAACCGCCTTCTATGAAGGCGGTTTTTTACTTTCAATGTGAGTTATAATTCGTCATTCCGCAGCTATGCCTGTAATATACTGATTTTTAAATGATTGCATGAATTTCATGCATATTTTTATTTTTAATTAAAACAATAAATTACGAATGCGGTGCGGAATGTCGGATAATTAGCGTCAAGTTGAGTGCGTGAATAATGGCCTAAGGAATAGCATTTGAAAATTTTAAAATAGGCCACTATAAAAATGGCCTATAGTTTCAAAGGGTTTTTATCTTAATTTGAAAGTAAGATAATTTTACGCATGTAATAAGTTTATAACCTGTAAAATAATAGT
>NZ_JADEUF010000141.1 GCF_015163655.1 Xenorhabdus griffiniae
GTAAAACATTAGGCTATTCAAAATCACCGGAAATGCATGACAAAGTCATCGGGACTTTTATCGAAAGAGAATATTATATTTAAGACCAATCAACATTTTGAATACGTGACCAAAAATCACGTCCAATACAGCTCGCCGCTCTCCAAAATCCACACAATCCCCCCCGGGCATTCCTCAAAAACGAACCATAGCCCATCATATAATTCTTCCTCCGTTTCAGGGAAAGCTGCCCGCAAGCGGGCTAACTGTTCATCAATAGTTCCCGCCAGAAATTCGTCATGTTTGGCGAGCTTAATCCTGCCTTTTTTTAACAGTAACTCAAGAAACTCAAGAAAATAGTCTTGTTTATCCTTATAAGAAAAATCAGTCTTGCCAAAATTCTTTGCTCTCATTGCTGACCACACAATACTGGGAGAGCTTCCTTCTAATTCTTCCAGAAATAACTTATACTGACTTTCACTAAATAGCATATTTCCCCCTTATTAGCAGGTTTATGGCAGAACTATCTTCTAGTCTAGCAAAAAATCTGGTTTATTAGGAATGTATATGAACCGGAAGGCGGGGGAATAAAGTGAAAGCACCAGATAATTACAATTCTTTCACACAAAAAAGAAAGCTGTGGGATCTTTTCATCCACACAGCTTGATTTGAAAAACTGTCACTCACTCAAAAAATCACGTCCAATACAGCTCGCCGCTCTCCAAAATCCACACAATCCCCCCCGGGCATTCCTCAAAAGCAAACCAGAGTCCATCATATAATTCTTCTTCCGTTTCAGGGAAAGCTGCCCGCAAGCGGGCTAACTGTTCATCAATAGTTCCCGCCAGAAATTCGCCATGTTTGGCGAGCTTAATCCTGCCATTTTTTAACAGTAACTCAAGAAACTCAAAAAAATAGTCTTGCTTATCCTTATAAGAAAAATCAGTCTTGCCAAAACTCTTTGCTTCCATTGCTGCCCACACAAGGCTAGGAGAGCATCCTTCTAATCCTTCCAAAAATAACTTATACTTACTTTCACTAAATAGCATATTTCCCCCTTACCTAAACTTTATTTCCACGTTTCTTTTAGCATCATCACTAACTTGAAATTGTTTATCGCGTACAATTTCAACCGTCCAGCGTGCCTTGGTTTTATCTGCGCTGGTTGAAACTGCACGCAGGTTTATGGTACTGCCATCAGCGAGTTTGGCAAAATAAAATCCTGGTTTATTAGGAACTTGTGTGAGAGGTACACCGCCTGTTAAACTTTCAGCGTAAGCACGGATATTCTGCTCAGTCAATTTCTGGGTTTCAAACACTTTAACAGTACCTGCTGCATTGCTTCCCCCATCACCGTACACTTGTTTAAATTTCTGTCCAAAGACAGTCAATTCACTTTCAGTGTTGTTCCTGTCAAAAATTTTAAACACGTTTTCTTTATGTGTTCTCTTGATTGATTCCAGAGCATCAAGAGTCGGTTTTGACAGCGCATCATTCTTAATTTCAGCCTGAACGATCTGGGAGAGCGATTTTCCTTCTAATTTACCCGTCTTTGAAAAAGTTTCTCCTGATTCATTCAGGGCTTTTGCCAGTGCACGCGTACTCTCTTTGCTTTTGCCCAGAACCAAGATGGAGCTACTTGTCAAAACACCCGTACCTATGGCAGCTTCGGGTGCTGCCGCATCAAGAGCTGCAATTGACGCCTGGTTCAGGCATAACAAAGGATTGGCCTTACAGCTTTGAAGAGCGACACGCCCCGCAGCGAGCAATCTTGCAGAGCCGGCGACTAATATATGTCCACCAATAGTAGTAGTATAGCCACCTGCTGCTGTGATTGTCACAGCAATCGCTGCATCTCGCCGAGCAGCAACACGTTCAGCGGCGGCTTTATCCCCTTTCGCTGCCGCTAGTATGTCTTTTTGGTTTTCAAGCACCAACCAAGACCACATATGCTCAGTCCAGTTATTACGATAAACCAGTTCTGCGGTACTCGCTGCCTGATAAGCTCCTTCTGGGGTATGACTAATTAATGCCCCCGACAATGCGCCAATAAACTTAGCCAATTGGGCTTTGGCTTCATTTCCTCTTAATGCTTCCTGAATTTTATAAAGCTGGCGTATTGATTCATTTTTATACGCAGGTTCAAACAACCTGTTTTCCATTGTAATTGCAGCAAATTCAGCCGCTAAAGCCCCGACAACAGCCCCTTTAGCATCCCCACCTGCAATTTCCGCACTGATCCCTGAGACAACAGCATGACTGAGCGTCTTACCGGCATGCCCTAAAATTTCCCCGTTATCACCAACCAGTTTGGCCCCTTGCGCCTGAATTTGGTCTCCAATATTATTCAAGAATGCTGTTTTCAAATTATCCGTAAAACTGCCGCCATTCATGGCTGTCCCTAGTGTTGAACTCACAATAGAATGCGCGGCAACACGCTGGGCTACCTTAATCCAGTCACTATTCACCAAAGGAAGCTGGGCCTTGGCAGGATCAACAACCCCGGTCTCTCCTGCGATGTTTCCCCATCCCATTGAGTGATCCAGACCAGCCAATGTCCCCCCCATTGCCATTTTTGTTACGAGAGATTTTACGGAATCACGCTTTGCCAGCGCGGTCAGTGTCCTGGAGAGATTGCCTTGATTTTCAACTAAGGCAACCGCTGCCTGCGAAGTCAACCCTATCATGCCACTATAAGCCGCCCCATAAACTGCGCTCGCCGTAACACCTGTTGCCCCGGTCGCTCCCACCGCAGCTTCTCCCGCCCAGGCAGCCATACCAGAGCCTGCGGTTACCGCCGCAACGGCAATCGCAATCACAGCCCCCACAACCGGATTCAGGCTCTGGCTTTTCTTGTCCCAACTACTGTAAGCATCCTTAACCAGACTCCACTGAACATCATGACGATTGTGCAGATCTTTCAGCCATTCCGTCCCCGGGGTATTGCCGAGCCTCACCAACGCGTCTTCAAGTAACTGCCCCTCTTTGACTTTTACATCCGCACTGACACCTTGCCCTGACTCCACCGTCAATGTCCCGCCAACACGCACTGACGGTATGGACCATACCTTCTCACTACTGCCTTTATCACGGTGTGTAACAAAAAAACCTTCTGACACGGAGACAGTTCGTTCAAACGCGGTATTTGGCATCGCCCTGAAGTTTACTTTTCCTGTTTGGCTGGTAATTTTCGCGTTTTTGTTGGTGTCAATCCGGCTCGCTTCCAATGTCACATCGTCTTTTGCCATCAGGGTAATATCACCACCCGCAATAAACTCAGCCGGTTTGCTCGTTGAGTTATGTTTTATCCGGGTTGCTTCCTTACAGCTCCTGAAGATTAAAAAACCGCCACATTTCCTTTCCTTATCTTCCCATTTATATGACTCTTCCATCGCTTGCGCATAGAGAACGCCCCCTTTGGCAGCAATATCCATTGCCCCTTTAGCCATCAACGCGGTTGCCTGAAATAAAATACTGCCCTGGGCATGCATCGTTAATGCACCGCCACTCTTAAGCTGGCTAACACGTTGTGTGAAGCGTTCACTGTTGCCGTCTTCGATATGTTCCTGTACCGACTCGAAGCGGATATTTCCGCCCGTGGAGAGCGTCATATCACGACCGGATGTCAGGCTTGAGCCATAGGTTAATAAATTCCCGGCCGCAGAGAGGGTAAGATTCTGGGCTGCATTCAGGGTGCTGATGCCAGCAGCGTAGGATTTATAATCTGCTGCGTGGTCAGGCGAATATTTTTGTGCCAGGAAGACCACGTCTTGCCCCGCATTAACGGAGATATCCCCTCTGCTCGAGGTTAATGTAGCAAACCGGCCAACGATATCCCGGCCTGCACTCAGTTTCAGGTGATCGCCGGCAGTAATACGGGCGCTACCCGCCAAAATTCTGGCGCTGGCTTCATCTAAAGGCACATCTTCGGCATCATGTGCATGCATATCAATATCACGCCCTGCGCCCAACGTGATGTGTTGTCCGGCGTCGATCTCTCTTCTGAGTAACTTAATATCATTGCCCGCAAACAAATTAATACTGCCCGTCGTCTTCAATGGACCCACATTCCAATTCTGAAGTGTGGGGGTAACATCCAGGTTATGGCCGGCGCTTAATGTCAGGTCATAGGACGCATTGGGCTGAGTTGCCGTGTAGAAGTACAAATCTTTACCCGCCGACACCCGTAAATTGTGAGTGGCTGAAATGGAGGGGCCATGACCGTTGCCTAATGTGATGTTGCCTTCGCGCACGGCATATTCAACATTGTCCCCTTTCAATACCACGTTTTTGGTATTGATGTATTGACCGGTAATTAATGTCAGATCATGCTTTGCTTCCCATTCTGCGTCTTGTGCATCAATGATATTTCCCGCATTTAACGTAATGTTATTTGCCTGATTTGACCGAAGCCCAATGACCTCGAGATTGTTACCCGCTGATATCCGTAAATTGTTATCAGCCGCGGTCACACCATTTTTCACCGTGATGTTTCCAGCACGCGCAACAAGTTCAACATCGTTCTTCCCTGTCAGGGTTGCGGAGTCCAGCTTGATATTCTCGCCGGCAACCAATACCAGATTATTATCTGCATGCATCATTCCCTGGGAAATAGCCATGTTACGGTCAGCGATGACTGACAGTTCATTGTCCGCTTTCACTTTAAGGTAACCGGGACCGGCCATTTCACCGGCATGAAGCAGGATATTTCTCCCGATGATTGATGTCATGCCCGATAACAAATCGAACCTGTTTTTAAAATCGACAACAATATTATGGCCCTGGAGTGAGGTGAGTTGTTTGTATTCCGTCCAGTCACGATGGTTACCCGTGAAAAAGTTGTTACCCGTTAGAATAAGATTATTACGTGCGCTTAACTGACTGGTGTTTTTGTTGGTGAGATTAGAGGCATTGATATAAGCATTCGCCCCTGAAGCGAGAAGGCCCCCCTCAATATTACTGAATTCTTTTGTACGCATGACGATATCGCCATATTGGGTTTGCAGCGTTCCTCGATTGTTGTTAACCCTACTCGCTGGATTGCCCACCCAGTCTTTTTGCAGCCACAGGTTGCGATTGGCCTGAATCAGGCTAACCTCTCCCCCTTGATTATCCAAACGATCAACAAATAAACGCATATCCCCGGCTGAAAGCACCTTACCTGCATTGTTCAGGGTATTAGCCGCTAATGTGATATCTTTCCCTGCTTTGACCTGACTGTTTTTAACGATGTCAATGTCTTTACTACTCACATTAATATCGGTTTTGGCGTTGACATTCCCAAGGGTGATTTTGCCATCCACAGTCAAACGGATACCATCTTGGTGAGTGGTCAAATTGGCGAGATTAACGCCAACGCCGGTTTCCGTTCCCACCAGGCTGATTTTATTCGCATACATGCCTCCCATCGCCCGTGTATCAATGGCAAGTTTGGGAACTTCTCCTGTTCCTTTAACGGGAAAATTTCCATGTTCAAAGTCAAACAGGTTAGCCCCTTGTACCAACGACAGGTCTTTGGCTTTTATTACGCCGTTAAGGGTCGTCGCACGACTGATAATATCAACATAGTCTGCTGACTGTGCATCCAATCCACGCTCGCCAATAGTAATGTGTCCTTCTCTCACGCCGATGGCGGCCAGTGCCCCATTTTTATCAACCATCGGCTCCCCGGTCGTTAATGTCACCCCGGCAGTATTGATAAAACGACAACCATCACAGGTAATACCATTCCAGTTGGCAATGACAACCCGGGCTTTTTGCCCCGCCACTTCCAGAGGGCCTGCCAGCTCAGAAGGGTCGGGACCCATCACCTCATTAATAATCAGGTCTGCTCCTTTACCGTTAATCAGGTTCGGATTTGCCCGAATTCTCCCGGCCAGTTCGGTTTGTGTGTCCGTGTTCGCGTTATTTAATATCACTCCCATGCCCCCAGGCACCACAAAATTACCGTAATAAATATGGCTCACACCTGCCGTATTCGGTTTGGGGATATTCATAACATGAGAATACATTTGGCTGCCTGTTACCGGGTCCTCGTAATAGTACTTCTCAATATCCCCTTCCTGTAGCCCGCGAGCGTCAGGATTGGTTTTCCCTATCGCGGGATGCAGTGGATACACCGCTGTCAGATAAGTAATTAGATAAATCAGGCACTTCATTTTTGATGAGTTTTGTTGAGACATCATGGGTTACCTTTTCTTATCAGGGTTAACTTAAAATTCGAGTGAAACGCTGGCATAAAACGACCATGCATCAGGCTTTAGCGTGTGCGGGTAATACAGTGGCTTACCAATCATGAGCTGGGATGACATCACCTGTTGTGTCAGCGTGACACCAAGAGCACCGCCCAATAAATGCGCCTTTGCCACGCCATAACGAGGCTGCCCAACCCGATGGCCATAATCCAATGCCCCCATAAACGTCAGTGCACCAATCTGACCGACGTCAAATTGATGGGTGACCTCCTGTCTCCAGTAGAACCCCTGGTCACCACTCAGGTATTGGGTTTTGTATCCACGTACCGAGTACAATCCCCCCAGAGACAGCCGTTCAGGGGAAGGCAGATCATCAGGACTCAACTGCCCATAAAATGAGGTTAAATACGCGGTATTGGGGGAGAGAGGGTAATAGTAACTGCTGCTTAAGTTGAATTTACGGAAGGTATTTCGGGTTGCGAGAGGAGGGGATGTGACCGCGTTTCCATACTCAAAGGCGGGTCTGAAGGTAAAATAACCGCCACCCAATAGGGTACTGTACTGGGCGCCTACAGAAGCTGTTTTTATCACCGGACTGCTTAAAAAGAGTTTTTGATCGGCAATTGCGTTTTTCACTGCCTTATAGCGTCCGCCGGCTTGTAAACCGAATTTTTGCTTTCCATCCCGATAAAGTGTGCGGGTGATGTCAAGCTGATGTGTCTGGTTTTCACTGTCATAGGGATAATTTTTTCCCATGATCGCCAGTTTTTGCCGCGAGGTATGGTAAAAATAGTGATAACGTGCGGTCCAATAGCCATAAGGAACACTCATTGACAGCGCCAGACTACGGCTATGTCCCGCCGGCCTAAAATCCGTATCCTGTAGCCAGGAGAATGACCATTGTTCCCCCAGCCCCAAAGGGGCATCCAATACCAATCCGGCACTTGCCTGATATTCGCCTATCCCTTTTTGACCGCTGTTATCGACGCTGATCAATCCCCTGCCCGGAAAGCGACGGGCTTGCTGCCGAATATGCACTGTAGAGTACCCGGGTTGTGCACCCGGTTTGATCTCAATGGTGAAACGGGACGAAGCCAGACGATTAAGGTGCTCCAGTCCCTGTTCAATATCGCGCAAATTTAGGATCTTTCCCACTATCCCCGGAAACAGCATCTTTGCCATACGTGGCGGTTTTCCATCAATTTCAATGGCATCAATCCGGCCTTCTATTACCGTAATACGGAGTTTGCCATCAGAGAGGCTTTGTTCAGGCAGGTAGGCTTGTGAAGTGATATAGCCCTCTGTGATATAGGCGTTGGTGACTGCCCGCACTAACTGCTTAAGTTCAGTCAGCGTCACGCAACGATGGACATAAGGCTGGGTCACTGTGTGCTGTACAGATATGGATAAGGACTCTGCGCCTTGGAATAGGATTTCGTTAATGTTAACGCACTGAGTATCAATGGTCTGCTCACTCTCCATGGTTTGTTCGGGAATAATCGATTTTTTCCGCAAATCTTCCCGTTGTTGCTGGGCATCATCCAGCAATATTTTTTGCTGTTGACGCTGACTGTCCAGTATCGCTGGCGGGGATGCCAGGTGCGGTTCTTGCGCTTGATGATTAAAAGGAAGTTCATCGGCTTGTGCGATGTGTACAACAAAGATAGCCCAGCCCAATAACCCAATTTTTATTTGGTTGAATATTCCTATTGTCATAATTTAATTGGTTAATCAGTTAATAAATACTTATAAAAGGAGAGATAGCCTATTCTGATATCTATTCTCTGATTTTCAATATGGTCTAAATCACAAAGAAATATTTATAGGTTATAAAAC
>NZ_JADEUF010000142.1 GCF_015163655.1 Xenorhabdus griffiniae
GTATTTTGTAATTGCCGTTCTGGTTGATACCACTCACTGCATTCTTTACATTTCCGTTGTCGAAACTTTGCCACCTTATCCCCCTAACACCAATCCCATAATCAGCATGAGTGCTGTCCAAAATCCGATAAATATTAAATACCTCATTGATCCTGCTCTTCATCACATTTACACCTGCATCCTTCCAAATGGTATGGGAATGCACTATCTAAATCAGAAAACCAACTGCGGCAGATCTGGCAATATAGCGCTTCCCACGGCACACCATATTCGTCCATCCATTGTCTAATCTGTGGTGATACAGAAATTGGTGGCATGCAACTGATATCAAAATTGCGCAAACTCAATTCACGTTGAGCTGCATCTAAACGTGAGTTAGCACTGATTAAACTCTGTCTGGTTATCAATAATTGCTTGCGTAATCGGTTATTTTCTTCATAAAGCTCACCAATTAACTCATTGGGATGCTGAGAAATATTTTTAACATTCATCCTGCCTCCTGTTTGAGTTTCATGTACTCGCTGTCATGAGGAATTGTCAGAGCCAGTCCGAACTGAGCGCACCATGCCTCTATCCGGCTCATGTAGTAGTACATGTCGCCTGTATCCAGTTCCGATGTTTTCCGTAATTCCTCTTTTGTATGTATTTCGCCAGTCACAAAATCGGTATACTCGACTTTCTTAAAGCCCAAATAGGTTGCTTTCAAATCATGCTTAACCTTTTTCGGTGTCATCCAAGTACGACCAGACTTAATCAGGTACTTACTGATTTCGTCGTACCATTTGTGGGAAAGGTTATTTTGAGAAAGGCTACGTCTGGGCTTGTAAGGTTTTATTGAGATACTGAGTTTTTGGTGAGTGGCGAGTAGTTGTTTCAGGTTGTCGTAAAATAATTTTTTGGTTGATTCATGTAGGCAGAAATTATCCATTTCTAACCTCCGTTATTTACTCAGGTATAAAAAAGCCCTCTTTGGGAGGGCTGGAATTAGTACTTATTTGGAAGCTCAGGAGTTTCAAATAAAGAAATTAGCTTCAGCGCATCTTGCTTTCCAATGCTTTTTTTACCAACTTGATTTAAAAGATACTTAGGAAAATTATTGATAATATAATTTTGTTTTAACCAAGATCTAAACACTGGCAAGGCGGAGTCTGGATAAGCATATGGTGCCTGTGGATTACTTTTTGACTGCGGGTAATAGTCAGGATAATAATGCTCGTATTTATCCCTTTCTCCATATTTTTCAGCAAGTGAGTTTTTTACCCAAAAATCTGACCAAGCTCTCCCGACAGATATATCAGGAATAACTTTATCACTAACGACAAACCCAGCCCTGATCATTGGTACAATCATTGAGGCTATTTCTGTAAATATACAAAAAAATCCATCAGGAACTGCGCTTGTAGTTAAATCAATTCTATCGTGAAAATGTTTCCAGCTATCAATGTTCTTCTGGTTAGGGTGATAACCAACAGCCTGATAGATATACTCGGTAAATTTAGTTCTGGCTAATGTTATAAATGCATTTTTAGCCTGTTCTCTTGGTTCATCAGCAACGAAAGCATAATACTGAAGAAGGGCCATGCAAACAGGTTCTGGGAATGCATTTACTTCTCTTCCATTAAATTCAGCATTAAGAAATAAAGAATCTTCTCTGTAATTATATTGTTCGAGTATTTTCTGTATTTCTCTTCCTCTGGGTTTTGTTTTTTCATCATTCCAGTTAATTGTAAGTCTGTAGAATGGACCATGCCCCAGCCCACACATTCGTTCTAATCCACGGCCTGATAAAAATGGTACACCACTTTCAAGAACTCCCATTTCAACGCCATCAATCTCAACTTGCTTTTCCACATGAAAGAGTTGCTGCTGAACGGGAGTGGCACCTGAAATAGCCGATAATTGAGTTAATCCATTGTTTTTAAATAATTTAGACATGGCACCTAACCTTGTTTAATGATCATCTAAACCCTAGACAGACACCGCTTGCTGAACATTGTCATAGTATTCATATACTAAACAATTCTCACCGCTTAATTGATAAAAAATTATTTGCTTTGTGAGGTATGTACATAATTACGAAAGTAATTATTCATGCTCAAAAATTCCCAGCATCTTGTTCCAATAAGAAGAATTCGATTTCAGTATTCTGATGCTTAGCTATACGCAATGCCTCTTGGCGGTCATGCTCATCATTTTCATTAGATGTCTTGATTAGACAAATTTTTGATATGATTCTAAGCAATGCTTGATTGTTACGTTCTATTAGTCGTCTAGCGTCTGCATCTAATTTTTCTTGCTCTGTCATCTCAAAAGTCCTTATGGTGGGGGTTACTTAACTTGGCGGCGGTAACTCTGCCAATTGAAATTAATGCTGGTAGGTGTACCCATTCTTAGGCGATCAATAACCCGTTCACCCAAAACAGCGGTCAGTTGCTCAAAATCTAAATTCGTCAGCACGCCAACCGGTTTTTTGTTTGCCAGACGCCGATCTACCACCTGAAAAATAATCAAATCCTCATTCAGGTTATTACGCTGCACACCGACATCATCAAGCACCAGCAAATCGACAGCACACAAATCATCAACCAATGCTGATTCGCTAATTTTCGTGTCTTTCTGGTAGGTTTCCCTCACCCGCATCATCAAATCAGGCAGAGTGGCAATCAAAATATTGTTGCCGTTCTGAATGATGTGATTGCCAATGGCTGCCGCGAGGTGATTTTTCCCCGTTCCCGGATTACCACTGAAAATAAATCCGCCGAATGAGTTGCCGAAATTTTCGGCATACTGACGTGCCCGAACTAATGCCCGTTGCTGCTCAGGCGTGGTCGCGATGTAATTATCAAACGTGCAATTCTGGTGTAACGGACTGATACCAGAGCGGCCCATAATGCGATTTAGTCGGCTAATCCTGTTCTCTTCGATGATGCGCTTTGAATCAATCTCCCCCTGTTCACGATGCCATGCCATCAGCTCCTCAGCGTTCGCGAATTTGCGTTTGATATGTTCAGGCATCATTCGATGAAAACGAGCCAGTGTTGACATGCTCATCAGAAATCCTCCGAAATGAATTGCTCTGTGCGTACAGGTTGAATAATGCGATCACCAACGCGGCGTTTGTAGCGATTGGCTTGCTGGTTATTCTGGTAATTCAGTTTCTGGCTAGTGGTAATAAACCATTTCTTCGGTTTCTCCGCTTGAAACTCCAGATCCAGCCTTTGAAGCTCATGCAGCAAATCGATATTCGGGTATAGGTTTTTCCATGCTGAATAGTCTTTGTGGTTTAAGCGGATGATCTGCCCTTCAAATGCGTACTTGCTCGACATGGGGTGAACACTGGCAGGCCGATTTTGATTTTCCTCAACGCAAGCCGGATTTTCGGCTTGGGTGTTTATAGGGTTAAAGGAATCAGGAATCAGGTTAAGGGAATCAGCAGGATTTAAATTGTTCTTGTACTGTTCTTGCACTGTATTAGTACTGTGCTTTTCTTGTGTTTCTGTATTTTCAATAATTTGCAGTTGCTCTGCACTATTCTTGCACTGTTCTTGTTCTGTGCTTTCTTTGTTCTCTTCCTGTGCTTGTTTCGGCTCTTTACTGCTCTCGCAGTATTTAGGTATTTCACTTGCCGCTTCTTTACAATGCGGGTTTTGATGCTTCTTCCAGTTATTAATCTGGATAAACTCATTTCCATCTACCGCATATCGGGTGATGAAATTCTTCTTATGCAGTTGCTGCAATAAATCATCACAATTTGCATCATCATAAGGGAGAATCATTGCCTTAATTTTACGAGGCTTATCTTCTAACCGACCTTCACGATCAGCAATAGTCCATAAACCAGCGAATAATAATCTTGCTAATGGTTCACACTCGGCTAAATCATCATTGGTGAAAAAGCCCGGCTTGATGTTTCTTGACCTAGCCATGTTAACTCCTTAAAAAGGCACATCTGTTATTGTGTTTATTGATGGAACGGGAAGACGGGGGCCAATAAATGCAGCCTGTTCCTTTAGGTGAGCTTCGAGCATTTGATCCACTTCACTTTGAATTAGATAAGCAGTTCCGTTTTGGAAGAAAAGTGAATGGGGTCTTTCTCTGTTTTTCTCTATGAGGTTTTTAACAGCAAACCTTATTAATCTATCGGCTACTGATAATTTGCAGCCAAAAATACTGACTCCCAAACTTTCAAACAAAGCATCAAGATTCAGTTCATTTAATTTTTCAGTACAAATAACGTCGTAATAGTCAGCTATTCGCTCAACGGGTTCGCCAGTTTTTACAAGCCCCGCCCCTTCGCAAGCCGCTATAATTTCCTCCAAAGAGGCGTCAAAAAATTCTCTGGATTCGTTAATGCGAAATTCGAATAACATGTCATGCACGGTCGCTTCATCGTTAGAGGGATCTCTTGAATAAAAAGTGGCTGCTATTTCAAACTTGCAAGGAACACCAGTAGCAGAGGCCAGTTCTTTTGCTCTTGCTTCTGGTGAAGTGGTTGTCATGCCAACTTTATATATTCCCGGCATATATTTATTGCTGAGTACATAAACCCAACCCTCAACCCGGAAACCTTCCGATAACTCCGCATGGGTTATTATTCCTTTATGGACTTCCATCTCTTCTAAGTGCATAATTATCTCCAACGAAATGTATTTTCGGGGAACCGCTAAATCCCTATCTCAAGTTGCATTTCAGAAGCCTCGGAGGTTGCACCCTTCGAGGTTTTTCTTTTGGGGTATCGGATATACTCCAGTGCTGCTATTAATTTCTGTGCATCCTCCCTGTTTATCACTACGTTTGTGTCTGGTGAGTCATACTCAATAGCAACCAGGAACCGAGCCATTTTCTCAATGAAACTCATGTCATCGATTTTCTGTGGGCGCTGCCAGCGAGTGATTTGGGATTCATGGACGCCAATTATTCGGGCTACGTTCCGTGAGCCTTTTAGGACGAGTTTGTTGATCAGTTCACTTTCCTTGTCTCTGAATAATTTGCTGTAACTTGCGTGATCCATACGTAAAATTCCTAATGTTTAGTTTCGTTTAATAAAAATACAGGTGTATCAACTATCCTGAGATAGATGATGTTGAATTGCCCTAACACGTATTCAGGGCGCCAGTGATGTTAAAGAACGGATAGCCTAAGCAGAATGTTCACGACGATGAGCAGGGAATGGCTTTAATTCTTCTGCCTCCACTTTCCCATCATGGTGAATGATAACTGTAATTTTTCGCCCAATAGCGAGCGCCTTACTAATCGCGCTTTGGTTAATTCCAAATAGGGAGGCAGTTTCTTCCTGCCCTTTTTGGGATACAAAATCTGATAACGGAATTCGTTCCATGTCATCCTCCTGTTGGTTTCGATACGAGTATTACTTATAGTAATAAAATAGTCAACACTAACGGTAATTGGTAATTATGACTTTAAGTTATAGAATCGTGTAATGAAGAAGATTCCACTGAGCGACGAGCAAATCTCGGACGCAAATCGCCTTAAAGCAATATATGAGGCAAAGAAAAAAACATTGGGATTGTCCCAAGAGGTATTGGCTGAAAAGCTGGGTATGGGACAGAGCGCTGTTGCGCAGCTATTAAATGCGAAGAACGCTATTGGTGTATCTCATGCAGCTAAATTCGCTGAAATTTTGGAGATTACAGTAGATGATTTTAGTTCATCGTTAGCGGCAGAAATTGCCGGAATGGCACAATACATTCGTGCATTGTGCGAACATATTGAAACAGTGAGACCAGCCAATAACCAGTTAACAAAACAGCAGAAAGAACTACTAGATCTGTTCGATAGTTTACCATCAGAAGAAGCAGATCGTTTCTTGCGCGAATTAAAGGCAAAATCGGCGCATTTTAATGCGATTTTTGCCGAAATGATGGCAAAACGTGGCATCAAAGCAAGTTAGCAGAAGAATTTTCATCTGTAAATCATAACGTTGTGAAATGTTATGCTGATCATATTTTTTATATAGGCCGCATTTCGCGGCCTCGCAGTCTAATAATGTCTTAGGTGTAATCCCTGCTGAATTAATGCGTAGTTAGGTAGGTAGTTTGTTTAATTATCAATCTATGAAATATTAAAAATCAAGAGGTTAAATAGCTCTAATGGATGAAAACTTGACATTTATTACAGTCGAAATATTAAGTGAATATTTTGAGTCAAAAGAAATTTCACCACGCTGTGGACTTTGTGGTCACCTTCATTTTACTGTTCCTCAAGTTGGGGTGGCTGGAGTATTGTCTGCTGGAATGAGAATTGGCCCTTACGTTAATGTAGTTAAAGCAGAAAGCATCTATCACGAAAAAATAAATAACTATTATATTTCAATTATTTGCAAAAATTGTGGCAATGTAATAATGATAGATTCTCTGCAAGTTCTGGAATGGTTAAAGCAAAAGTATCCTGCTATCATGGAGAAAGACAGCAATGAATAAACCAGACAATGTGTTCCCAATAAGAGGTGATTTGCCATCTAAAATAGGTGGTGGTGATGGAGGTGATGAGATGTTAGAAGCTCGTGTGGCGCGGCTTGAGTCAGATGTTGAACACATCAAAACTACTATGAATGATATGAAGTCTGACCTAAAATCAGTTACCAGTGATATTGGTGTAGTGAAAACTGACGTTGCTCTGATTTTACAGAAAATGGATAACCTTTCTTCGTCTGTAGAGAGTAAAGCCAATAATAGTGACGTTGCTTTAATACTGCAAAAGATGGATAGCCTATCCTCATCTGTAAACAAGAAAGCAAGTTTTGAGCAAGTAGATACAAAAATCGGTGGCCTTAAGATATGGTTTTTGACCCTATTGCTATTTTCAATAGGAATGCCTGTCATTATGTTTTTGCTAAACCTGTACATGAAGAAACCATAAAAATGATTACATTTTGGGCGGGGTCAATATGCAAACGGATCTAAAGCAGCTTAAAGAAGATATAAATTCTATAAAAACCTCTCTTGCTGTCATCAAATCGAATTATGCTACTAAATCAGACGTAACAGGCTCTGCTAACAAAATAATTTTGTGGATTGTTGGAGCCATTGTCTTCTCTCAACTATTACCCGCGATACCAAAAATCATTGAAACGTTTATAAAATAGCCCTCCCCACGAGGGCTTTTTTGTGACCTTTTCTCACATACCCGTACATAGCCATTAGCCAAATCGAATAATCAATCACCAGTCAGTGATATAAGTCACAATATCCCACTTATAGAAAAATTTATTTCTTTATTAATCAATGACATTACTAATGGTGATAAAATATTATTACTATTAGTGTTGACTAACATATTACTAGGAGTGATACTAAATACATCAACGGCACGGAGCCAAAAGCAAAAGGAAGTTCGCTCTTTAAAATTCTGGCGCTCTGACTATGTGTTAGAGCAACCCATTAAACCGCTGAGTAGGTTTTGGGGTGTGGTGACTGAGCCTAAAAGTAATCAGACATCAAGCGCAGATGAATGTCTGTATCAGGACTACGGTCGACGCAATCTGCGATAGAGTCACAACGTAGCGATCACTGCACCACCAAAACTTACTTACGGAGGCGTTATGACAAAAATTCTGAGAAGTAATAAACCTGCAAATGCCAAAACCCGTCGTTTAGCTAAACAAAATGAGTTCTGGGACAGGAAGCGAGCTGAATACGAAGCCAAACCTAAGAATCGCTCAGTAGGGGAAATTTGGGACAGTATTTTCGGTCAGCCGGTCGATGAAATTGACGTACTGGCCAATTTATTTGCGCAACTCAAGAAAGATGAGAGTGACAACAACAGCGGTTCCTGCTGCATGAGTGACGTCGCTCTGTATTCAACCAAAACCAACTCCCGCCGTAGACTGGCGTCGGGGAATGTGACAGCGAGGGTGTGAGTTGTAAATCACGCGACGAGATCTAGGTCATTGCTAAATTTTTATTAATGATGAATCATCACAATACAATCAAAGGTGATAAATGAGTAAAAAAAT